>NZ_CM009578.1:2168829-2501908 GCF_002993885.1 Sphingopyxis lindanitolerans | reverse complement strand
GGTCGGGCTCCGCCCTCCCTACGCCGCGCGCAGCGCAAAGGCGCGTGTCCGATCAACCTTGCGCCATCTTGAAAAGGGGGTCCCTTTTGCGCGCCGATAGGGGGTCCCGTTTGCACGCCGATTGACAGCGCGAGAAGGAAGGTGTCGCAGCCGCAACACTCGAAAAGCATCGCTGGCTTTTGCGTTTGCTCGGCGCGGAGTTCGGGCGGCGGCCGGTGGCCGACATCACGCCTGCGGAACTACTCCACGAATTGAAAAAGCAGGAAAGGCGCGGGCGTTTAGAGACGGCCAAGCAGGTCCGGGCTTTCGCGAGCCGCGTTTTCCGCTACGCCGCCGCTACTGCGCGAGCCGAACGCGATCCCGCACAGATGTTGCTTGGAGCGCTCATACAACCGACCGTAAAGCATTTCGCGGCGATCACTGATCCGCGTGAGTTTGGCGCCCTACTCCGTGCGATTGAGGGATATGTGGGTGATCCAGCGGTGATGCATGCGCTCAAACTGACCCCGCATGTCTTTCAGAGGCCCGGCGAACTGCGCCAGATAGAATGGACAGAAATCGACTTCGCGAAGGCAGTCTGGACGCTGCCCGCAGCCAAGATGAAAATGCGCCAACCGCATGCGGTGCCATTGTCGCGCCAAGCACTCGCGATTCTGGAAGGTATGCGTGGGCTTTCTGGTAACGGCAAATATGTGTTCCCCTCGGTACGAACACGGGCGCGGCCGATCAGCGACAATACGATCAACGCAGCGCTTCGCCGTCTTGGCTATTCCAAGGAGCAAATGACGGCTCATGGATTCCGGACCTCCGCCTCCTCGTTGCTCAACGAGTCGGGCAAATGGAATCCCGATGCCATCGAACGCGCCCTCGCTCACATGGTCGCGGGGAGCATCCGGCGCATATATAACCAGTCAGCCTATTGGGCGGAACGGGTCGAGATGGCCCAGTGGTGGAGTGATTATTTGTGTCAGCTCCGTGATGGAGGCAATGTAGACTTCCCTCGCTAGGAGAAGATGGTGGACGACCGGAAGGAAGTATTGCCGCTCCGCGTCGTCGCGGCTCGATTCATCAGCACGGATGACCAAGCGGGACTTGCCGAGCTCGACCGTATCACGGCGGAAGCTTGGCGCGTCATCCAGAAGCGATATTGGCTGTTATCAACCTCGTTCACGGCGACCGCTTCAGCAACCGTCGCTACACTGCTTTCTGGGATCGCGCTCACTTGGAGTGAAACGCCTGGGGCCGAAATCGTCACGCTGATCGGATTGGGATGCTTCGGTTCAATGCTGGCCGTCGCCGCATCGTGGCGCGTGTTTCAGTATGGCGGGATGAAAGCTACCGCACCTCAGGAGCCCGCATACGCGGACGTGGAAGACCCGGCCGTGCGGAATCTCGAACGCCTGTTCGTCATTCTCCAACGCGAATCGACGGCGCGCGCCTTTTACTTCGCTCGCAATGGCCAACGTCGCTACATCGATCATCGCTATTTCTTCGGCAAGCTTCGTGCCGCCCATGTGGCTAAGGGCGACACCATCCGCAGCGCGCTCTTCGGACCGGTGGGCCTCTGGTTCGCGCGCGAACTGTTTCTGGAAGTGGACGTCGACAAACTGATCGCTGACGCCAAGGCGGAACCGAATCGTACCTGCGTGTTGCGAAGCGGGGCATTCGAACGGTTGGAAAATCCGCAAGGTTACCTAACGCGGACAGCCCAAAATCTTCTGATCAACCGAGCGCGGACTTGGCGTCGGAAGAAGTGCATGCTCTATCCGCTAGACGAAGCGCGCGATGCTCCAATCCACCCGCGCCAGGAATGGGGGATCGAAGCGCGGGAACTTCGAGCAGCCTACCGTCGGGCGCTCCTTGCCTTGCCGTTGAGAACCCGACGCATATTTCTCATGCATCGCCTAAAGGGCATGTCCTATCGGGAAATCGCGGAGCAACTTGGCGTCGGCGAGAAGGGCGTAGAGTACCATATGATGCGAGCATTGGCCCGATGTCGGCGGGCCGCCGCGCGACTGGAATAGTCGGGCTACTTTCCTGACCGCTTTGCGCCTGATCCCAGTCACAGCCGGCCGCAAAACCGATGCCTTAGAGCTGCCGTTCATACCCTTCAGACAGGTAGTGAGCGATGTCATGGGCTCGGCATCTTCGGCTTTGAAGCTTGCTGATCTCAATACCGGCGAGGCAGTAATGAACTGCACGTTCCCGGTGGATGGCCGTACTATCGCTTTGTACGAGGAGCGCGTCTTCCATTATCAATCCGCGCGTAGGCAGAGCGCGGCGGGCAGCGGTTGGTGCGATAATCGACGACCGCACGCTGCTGGTCGACGGCGATCCTCACATGGCCGAGTTTATGGACTGGCTCCGGCGCACCCCCCATCGATATGTCAAAGGCGCCAAGCTGTTTCAGACCAAAGGGCATGAAATCTACTTCGGATCCTATTTCTCAGAATCGCATGGTCCGCCTGAAGGACGGCACCACGACGCGCACGAACGGATTATCCAGCATCTGGTGAATTATATGCGCGCCGGTCGGGTGCTATCGGAGGGAAAGCTCTCCAATGAACTTGTTCGGCTTGAAGCGCTGCATTCCGATCGACCGTTTGCGCTGCTCAGCCGATCAGGCAAAATTTTCGAATGCTTTGCAGGCTTTGAGGCAGTCATTCGATCCAAGAGCTTACTAGATAGCCCATCCTCGTCCGCCAGCGCCCGGGCTAGTCCAAGGGCGTGCTGTTCGTCACCATCGAGGACGAGACCGGTGTCGCCAATGCGATCCCCTGGCCCGATCGCTCCGAAATCTACCGGAGGCAGGTCATGGCGGCATCGATGATCGCGATCCGCGGGCGGCTGCAAAAGGAGGGTGAGGTCATCAATACGAAGCGTCAGATCGAGAGCCTCATGGAGCAAGGCGTGATTCGCAAGGCCGGCCTCGATGCGGATGCGCTTGCCCGGATGGTGAGTTCGGCGGCGCTCGGTGCCTCGATGTGGGTTGCGAATGCGGACGACCCCCAGCAGGCCTCGAAAAAGGTCGCGTCCAGCCTGCCGGCGCTACTCGAAGGGCTGTTAGCGTCGCGCGGGGCCGCCGGAAACCTGCCCTCGCAGGCACGATCCCGCTCCTAGCGCGCGCTGCGAGGTATAGGCGGTGCCCTAGATACGGTTGCGTGAGGTTTCGCCCCCGGACAAAATATGGGTCGAACGGCTCCCGGCCGCCGGTCCTCAAATCGGCAACTGCGTCGTGCATTTGATCTGCTCCATCGCAAAGGAGGAGCTGACGTCGTAGATCGCGGTGCGCTTGATCAGCGACCGGTAGATGCGGTCATAGTCGGCTATATCCTTGCAGACGATCTTGAGCAGATAGTCGACGTCCCCGCTCATCCGGTAGAATTCGACCACCTCGGGGATCGAAGAGACGGCTTCGGCAAAATCGTCCAGCCAGGTCTCGTGATGCTGGTTGGTCTTGACCGCGGCGAAGACCGTGACGCCAAGGTCCAGCCGCTCGCGATCGAGTATGGTCACGCGCTCGACGATATAGCCCTCGGCTTCGAGCCGCTTGATGCGCTTCCAGCAGGGGCTGGAAGACAGGCCTACCTCGCCAGCGATGTCGCCCAGCGATCGCGACGAATCGGCCTGCAGGGACCGCAATATCTTCCTGTCGATAAGATCGAGCAAAATATTCTCCATGTCCACATAATCTCGCAAAACTTTACTCCAATATATCAAACTTTCAGAATCATTGGAAAAAAATTCTGGCATCGCAGCGCTAGAAGCAAGGCGAAGGAGACTGTTGTGATCAAGCGCCTGTTTATCGCCCATCCCGCCTCGGTCGGTGAGAGCTATGGCGAGCATTTTCGCCATGCCCTGGCCTTTTCCGCAGCGATGTTCGTCGGCGCGGCCGCCTGTCTTGTCCACGCGCTCATCCCCTCGATGTGCCAAAGAACGGGGAGCGGCATCATCGCTCGGCTTCATGATCGCATGGTCGTCAATCGTACCACCACCCGCCACCCCTAGGCCGATGCGCGCCTCTCGCATAAGCTGGCAGCGCGCGGCGTTCGGACGCGCACGCGCGGTGCCGGGGATCGCCGTCTGCGCGGCGCTTGCCGGTCTGTCGATGCTGCTCGCGCTCGCAATGCCGGCCGTGCCCGCCGTGCTCATCGCGCTGATCGCGGGAATGATGGTCGCGCACCGCTTCGACGTCGCCTGGTTTTTGCCAGGGGCCGATTTCACGGTCCGGACCATCCTGCGGATCGGGATCGCCCTGATCGGGGTCCGCTTCTCGGTCGAACAAATAGCGGAGCTCGGGATAACGGCGGTCGCAGTCGCGGCGGGCGGCGTCTGCCTGATGCTGAGCGCGGGCACGCTCGTGGCGATGGCTTTCGGGCTTCCGCGCGCGCGGTCGGTGCTTTCTGCCGGCGCGGTCGGCATTTGCGGCGCCTCGGCGGCGCTCGCCATTTCGACCGTGCTGCCGAACGGCGAAGCGCAGGAGCGGCAGACCGCGACCACCGTCGCGCTGGTCACCGCGCTGAGCACCGCCGCGATGCTCCTCTATCCGCTCGTGGGGCACCTCCTGGGGTTCGACCCGCTCGCCGCCGGCATTTTCTTCGGCACCGCCATTCATGATGTGACCCAGGTCGCGGGCGCTGGCGCGATGATTTCGGCCGAGACCGCGACGGCCGCCATCGCAACCAAGCTTGTTCGCGTCGCCTGTCTTGCGCCCGTCGTTGCGGCCATCGCGATGATCGGGGCGCGGTACGCGGCAGCATCGCACCGCGGCGCGTCTCCCCCTGCTGTTCCCTTTTTCCTCGTCGGCTTCGCGCTTGTCGCGGCAGCCGCCAACCTTGGGCTCCTCTCCGCGCCGCTGCGCGATACCCTCTCGCAGGGGGCGACCTTCTGCCTGGTCGCCGCGACCGCGGCCCTCGGTCTCAAGACCTCGCCGCGCCAGATCCTGGCCGACGGGTGGCGGCCGCCCGCCGCGATGCTCGCGCAGACCCTCCTCCTCGCGGCTTACGCGATCGGCTGCATTCTCTTCCTCGACTTTTGAAAGCGCTCGCCATGTTCGAGAACCTCTCCCCTCCCCCTGCCGATAGCCTGATGGAAGTCGGGCGCCTGTTCCGCGCCGATAACCGCGAGGCGAAAATCGACCTTGGGGTCGGTACCTATCGCAATGGCGAGGGCCGCATCGAGGTGATGGCGGCGGTGAAGGAGTCCGAGCGGCGGCTGCTCGAAACCCAGACCGGGAAAGGCTATGTCGGCCCCGGCGGCGACGCCTTGTTCTGCGACCTCCTCGCAAACACCCTCTTTCCCGAACTTGGTGCCCTCGCAGAGCGCCAAATGGCGCTGGTGCAAACGCCGGGCGGTACCGGCGCGTATCGCCTCGGCCTGGAACTGGCCGCGCTGCGTTTCCCGTCGGCGAGGCTCATCGTCGGCACCCCTACCTGGCCCAACCATATTCCGACCGCCGAGCGCGTGGGCCTGCGCTGCGTCACCTATCGCCATTATGATCCGGCGTCGGGCGTGGTGGATTTCGGCGCCCTGCTGGCGGCCGTGGCAGACGCCCGCCCCGGCGACCTGTTCCTGCTTCACGGCTGTTGTCACAATCCGACCGGCGCAGTCCTCAGCCCGCAGCAGTGGGGCGCGCTCGCCGCCGCGCTTCTCGCGGCCCGGGTCGTACCGATCATCGATCTGGCCTATGCGGGCATGGCCAGCGGTATGACCGCTGACGCCCAGGCCACACGCCAGCTGATCGAAGTTCTGCCCGAGGCGATCATCGCCATTTCCTGCTCGAAGAGCTTTGGCCTTTACAGCGAACGCACCGGCATGCTCGCCGTTCGCGCTACATCGACCGCATCGGCCGATGCGTGCCGCCAGACCGCCGAAAGCCTCGCGCGAACCTTGTGGTCGAACCCGCCCGACCATGGCGCGGCGATCGTGCGAACGATCCTGTCCGATGCCGACTTATCTTCCGCGTGGCGCGCCGAGCTTCACGCGATGCGGAAGCGGCTGGCGGGTGTCCGCGCCCTGCTTGCCGGCTCGGGTTATCCGGGCGCGGATCGGATTGCCGCGCAGGAAGGCCTGTTCGCGATGCTGACATTGTCGCCAATGGCGATCGAGGCGATGCGCGAGCACCATGCCATCTACATGGATCCCAGCGGCCGCATCAATATCGCGGGCCTCAACGACCATAATATCGACCGATTCCTCGCAGCCGTTCGCACCGTATCTGTAGCGCAAGAGGTGGCGTAAGGCGCTGTCGTGCCGTCCGGTCTGAAAGAATATCTTATCAGCGCCGGCCAAGGTCGCGCCTCTGCCTTAGGCTGCTAAAAAAAAGGGCCGGTCGCAAGACCGGCCTCCAGGAGAGAGGACAGGCTCAAGCCACCTACATCGCGTAGCGGACCGTCACGCCATAGGTCCGCGGCTCGTTATAGATGGGAAAATAGAAGCCGAGGCTCGAAAGGTCGTTCATGTCGGCGCGGTAACGCTTGTTCCCGACGTTGCGCACGAACAGCGAGAGATCGATCCCATCGCGATGGGCAAAGCCCGCGTTGAGATTGATTTCCCCATGTCGCCCCGACGCCATCGGCTCGGCGTTGACGGCGCTGAAAAACACCTTCGATTGATAGGAGAAATCGGCACCGATCCGACCGGTCCAATCATCGCCAATGTCGTAGCTGTAAGTCGCGCGCCCGGTCATCTGGAGTCGCGGCGCCTTGTCGAGATTGTTGCCCCGGAAGTCGCCGCGAATGGGATCGACGAAGTCGGAATAGGTCGCATGAACATAAGCGGCGCCTAGCTGGATATCGAGACCCGATATCGGCCGTGCCTGAATATCAACCTCGGCTCCGTAGATCTCGGCGTCGGCATTCTGAAGCCGCTGGATCGGCGCGGCGCCATTGGGATCGGGCTCGAGACTGAAGACCTGCAGATTGCGATAGTCGTAATAGAAGGCGGCGAGGTTCAGGCGCAACCGCCGATCAAGCAGGTCGCTTTTCAAGCCGACCTCGAACGCGTCAATGGACTCCGAATTAACCTCGTTGAACTCTACCCCGCTGAACAGTGCGCCGGTGTTGTAGCCGCCCGAGCGAACGCCGCGAGAATAGCTGGCATAGGCGTTGACGGTAGGCGCCGCCTGATAGGCCAGCGCGAGACGCCAGGTCGGCTTTTTCAGGGTCGTCACGGTGCGCGACGGCAGGTCGATCGCCCCATTGCCGGGATTGGAGTCGATGAACCCGAGAAGCCGGTCCTGCAAACGCGCCTGCGAATTGCTGTCCGGGTTCACCGGGCCCGCATAAGTGATGAAGCTCAGCTTCTTGCGGTCGTCGGTATAGCGGATACCGGCCGTCGCGGTGAGGCTATCGGTGAGCTCATAGTCGAGCTGGGCAAACACGGCCTTGCTCGTCGTGCGCTGGGTGAAATCGCGCTCGACCGTCATAATCGACGAGGCCGGATCGAAAAAGGGCTGCGTCGGATCGGGGTTGAACTCGCGCAGCAGCGTGAAGTTCACGAGGCTCGACAGGCGTTCCTGCAGATAATAGGCGCCGACGATCCATTTGAGCGGTCCGCTCCCGTTCGATGAGATACGCAATTCCTGGCTGACCTGTTCCGATTTCTCGGTCCACAGCGGCAACTCGGCGATCGCGAACGGCGAATAGTCGACATCCTGATTGAGCTCGCGCTTGTTGTAAACGAAAGCCGTCACCGAGGTGATGTTGATGTTGCCGGTATCGATGCTGACCAGCAGCCGATCCGCAAAATTGGTCAGCTTTTCGCTGTTATTAAGCACATTGGTGTTGAATTCGTCGATGTCGGCATTGGCCTGATAGCCGGTGATCGGATTGACGCAGATCGTTCGCGCAATGATTTCCGCGCCGGTGCACGGCCGATTCTCGGTGGCGTTGAAGACGCCGAGCGACTGATGCCCGAGCGCCGACGACTTGGTGACGCCGCCTTCGATCTTGTTGTGGATTTCGATATCGCTGCTCGGGGTGAGCAGAAATTGCAGACGTCCGGCATAAGTCTCGAGATCGTTGATGTCGCGGCCATCCTGGAGATTAACCGCCCAGCCGTCGCGGCGCTTGATCGTCATCGACGCGCGGGCCGCCAGCTTGTCTTCGATCAACGCGCCGCCGCCCGCGGCATCGAAAAAGAGCTGATTGAAGCGCCCTGCTGTCACAGAAGCGGAGAAGTCCGGCGAAAAGCTCGGGCGCTTCGTCGCATAGTTAATCACACCGCCGGTCGTATTGCGGCCGTAGAGGGTGCCTTGCGGCCCCTTCAGCACCTCGACGCGATCGATGTCGAATACCGCAAAGAGCTGGCCGACACCCGAATTCAGAAATACGTCGTCGACGGTCACCCCGACCGCGCCGGAAGAGGCGGGGTTGAAGTCGTTCACGCCGACGCCACGCAGGAAAATCGTCGGGTTCGACGACTGAAAGAGATTGTTGATCTGGAGCCCGGGCACCGCCTGCGTCAGATCGAGCGTGGTCACGACACCGTCCTGCGCCAAGGTATCGCCGCTAAGTGCGGTAATCGCGATCGGAACCTTCTGGACATTTTCGCCGCGCTTCTGCGCCGTGACGATGATCTCGCCGATCTGGTTGTCGCTGGCGGTTTCGGCCGGAGCCGTCACGCCGTCCTGCGCGGCAGCTTGCACTGCCGGCGCCAGGAGCAGCGCTGCAACGAGCGCGCCGCGGCTCACATTATATTCGGTCATATATCCTCCCCTTGAGAATCGAACGTCTCATTGCCGGTGCGGTCTGGCAGGAACGTCGCCCCGCCACTGAGTGAGGGGCCGCGCCTTTTCCGCATTCTATTATGGCGTAATGTATTTCGTTATTTGCATCATTTGTAAATAACGAAATACATTACGCCGCTACCCTAAGGGCTTAAGCCGCGCAGATTCGGGTCCTAAATATCTGTTTTATATTATGTTTTTTAAGCTGGCTCTCACACGGCAACACTGTAGCGAATTCAGCGCTACAAATTGCGACACCAGTGCAACGAAGCATGCCCGCGCGACGCTGGAGCCCTCCCCTCGCATCGTTTCGATGGGGGGATCGCGCATCTTGGCATGGCCGTTACAAAAGCACGGCTCCCCGAGGAAATCGGGTCGGGCGCAGGTCCTCTGAGCACCGACCTTCCTCCGGCATGCCTCGATACGGCAATATACTTTATGATCACTCGTGGGCAGATTGACGCAGGTTGCGATCCAGAAAGGATACGGCGCTTTCCAGCGCGTCCCTCGCCTCGGGAATTACGTCGGTGAACATCGGCCAGACGTGGAACATGTCGGGCCATATCTCTAGCGAGGTCCGTACCCGGCTGTCGGCCAAGTGGGTCGCCAGCCGGATTGCGTCGCTGAGCATGACCTCGCTTTCGCCGATCTGGACAAGAATTGGCGGCAATCCGCGCACATCCGCGAACACGGGCGACACGTCCGGGTCGTTCGGCCGCGTCGCCCCCAATATCGCCCGCGCCATCAAGAGCAATATTTCGCGCGAGCAAAGCGGGTCGACGCCGTCCCGGGTCGTGTAGCTCGCTCCGGTCATCTCGAGGTTGGCCCAGGGCGAGATCGCCAGGCCGGCCGCCGGCATGGGCAAGCCGGCGTTCCGCGCCCGCACCATCGCCGATACCACCATCGCACCGCCCGCCGAATCTCCCGCGAGCACGATCCGGTCGTCGCGCGCCTTGTCCGCCGCCAGCCAGGCATAGGCATTGCTCACGTCATCGAGCGGCGCCGGAAAGAGATGCTCGGGCGCGAGCCGATAATCGGGAACATACACTTTCGCACCCAGCAGCTTGGCAAAATGACCGGCGATGCCGTGATACCCGGCCGAGCCACCGCTGAAGTAGCCGCCGCCATGAATATAGAGCATCACCCTCCCCTCGCGCGGCTCCGACGGGGTGACGAGAGCGCCGGGAACGCCCCCCATATCGACCTGCGACACCGAAACATCGGCGGGCGGAAGGTTGCGGGCCAACTCCTGATTGTAGCGCGCGCGCAGCACCTCGGGCGTTTCGGCTAGCTCTTCACCGAGCAGCAAGGGGGCGAGCGCCATGGCGACCTCTTTCCATCCCTCGAGACGTTCGCGCATGGCATCGTTCAGCGGCATCATTTTTCTCCTTGGGTCAGGCGGCGGCGGTCGCGGGGTCTAGGACGGCGTCCCGGGACCGCTGGTTACCACGACCGATGGCGGCGTAGTGGATCGACAGATATTCCTCGATGCCCTCGGTTCCGCCTTCCCGGCCGAGGCCCGAATGCTTTACGCCGCCAAACGGCGCGGCGGGATCCGAGACAAGCCCGCTGTTGATCCCGAGCATTCCGGCATCAAGCTCGTCTTGCAGGCGAAGTGCGCGGTCGACATCGGCGGTATAGGCATAAGCGGCAAGCCCGTAGGGCGTCGAATTGGCGGCGCTGATCGCTTCGGCGTCGCACGCAAAACGCTGAACCGGCGCGACGGGGCCAAAAATCTCCTCTTCGAGGAGCCGCGAGCCGGGCGCGACGTCGGCGAGCAAAGTCGGCGGATAAAAATAGCCGCGACCTTCCGGCAGCGAGCCGCCGGTGACGAGGCGCGCGCCTCGCGCGAGCGCGTCACTCACCAGCGCATGAACATGATCGCGCGCGTTCCGGTTGATCAGGGGGCCGATCGCGCCCTCGCGATCTCCAAAGGTGACGGCCTCGAAGGCACGGCCAAGGCGCGATAAAAATTCGTCGGCAATCGCCTCATGCACCAAAAAGCGGTTTGCGGCCGTACAGGCCTGCCCCGCATTGCGCAGCTTCGCCTGCATCGCCCCTTCGATCGCCGCATCGAGATCGGCATCCGCGAACACGAGAAACGGCGCATTGCCGCCAAGCTCGAGCGAGCTGCGCTGGACGTTGGCAGCCGTCGCCGCCAGCAGGAGGCGGCCGACGCGGGTCGACCCGGTAAACGACAATTTTCGCAGCCGCGGATCGGCGAGCAGCCCGCTGATCGCAGCTTCGGCCCGCATCGTCGGTACAAGGTTCAGGACACCGGCGGGCAGGCCTGCCTTGATCATCAAGGCAGCGAAACGGGCCGCGGTCGCCGGCGTAAGTTCAGACGGCTTCACGACCATAGTGCAACCTGCCGCCAAGGCGGGCGCGACCTTGCGCGTCACCATGGCGAGCGGGAAATTCCACGGCGTCACCAGCAGGCACGGTCCAACGGGCTTGCGGCTGACCAAGTGGCGAAGTTTGCCGTCCGGGGCCGTCTGGTAGCGGCCATGGATCCGAACCGCTTCCTCCGAGAACCAGCGAAGGAACTCGGCGGCATAAGCGACTTCGCCGCGCGCCTCGCTGGGCGGCTTGCCCGTTTCCTGCGCGATGATCGACGCAAAACTCTCGCGGTCCGCCGTCAAGAGATCGAACCCGCGGCGCAAGATTTCGGCTCGCTCGCGCGGCGCGGCGCGCGCCCAGTCCAGCTGCGCCGCAACCGCCGCATCGAGCGCGGCGAGCGCATCGGCGGGACTGGCATCGACAGCCTCGCCGCGCGCGCTTCCGGTTGCCGGATCTTCGACCGTGAAGCGGCGTCCGTCGGAGCCCGAGCACCATCGGCCGCCGATCAGCAGCTTCGATGGCTCCCCCGCTCCGAACGGGCGCCCGGCGTGATCGGGACCGTCTGCCATCGCGGTCAAACGCTCTGCAATTCCCGGGCCGGATTGGTGGTCGGGGGGGTTGCAAGCCGTTCGACCTGGCCGTCGAAAATCCGCAGAGGACCCGACGCGTCCGCGCTCGAGATGACGTCGAGAAGCGTGACCTGGCCCGACGCCATGGCGGCCGCCAGAGCCGGCCCAAAATCATCGGGATCGTCGATCCGGACCCCCACCGCGCCGACCGACCGGGCAACCGCGGCATGATCGACGGCGATGAACTCGATACCCGTCGTGCTGCGTCCGAAGCCCAGATTCTCGCCGTGGCGCTGCATTGCGAGCTGCGAATTGTTGAGAACGATCAGCGTGAGGGGGATGTCCTCGCGCACCGCCATCTCGAGTTCCGCCCAGACATGCGCAAAGCCGCCGTCGCCGACGAGAGCCACGACCCTGGCCTCGGGGCGCGCGAGTTTCGCCCCGATCGCGTAGGGCAGGCCCCAGCCGAGCCCTGCGAGGCCGCGCGGGGTGATCACGCGCTGCCCGGCGCGCCGTGCGGTCAGATAGCCGGTGACCCAGACCGATGAGTAGCTGGCGTCGGCGACCACGATGTCATCGGGCGAGATAAGCCGGTCGAGCTCTGCCATCATCCGCTGCGGGAGGATCGGCCGGCTCGATGACTCGCACTCGGCGCGGATTGCTTCGAGACGCGCTGCCCGCGCCGACAGGATCGCCCCGCGAAGCGCCGGGGCCTGGCTGCGGCGGAGCGTCAGGTCGCATCGCGCCAGGGCATCGGCGAGATCGGAAACGGCCGAGCGGGCGTCGCCCACGAGACGCACCGCCTCATAGGTTCGGCCCACTTCCTCGCCGGCGATATCGATATGAATATAGGTCGCGCCGGGGGCGGTCAGCGTCCAGGCATCGGTGCCGTTTTCATTGGTCCGGGTTCCGATCAAGAGCACGACGTCGGCCTTTTCGAACATCGCCCGATGCGCGGCGGCCGGACCATTTTCGCCGGTGATATTCGCGGCGACGCCGAGCGAAAGAGGAGCGGTTTCGTCGATCGCCCCCTTGCCCATGAAGGTCGTGGCGACGGGGAGCTGACCCACGTCGACAAGGCGCGCGACCTCGTCGGTTGCCCCCGACCCATGAACTCCGCCGCCGACGATGACCACCGGAGCCTTCGCCTCGGCGAGGAGCTGCGCGGCCATCTCGACCGCCGCCGCCTCGGGACGCGGCCGGTCGAGCGGAAAGCCGCCGAGGTTGCGCGTGCGGACGAAGGGCGACGGCGTGCACGGCTGCATCAGCATATCCTTGGCGAGCAGCAGCACGACCGGCCCCGGGCGTCCGCTGTTGGCCGCGATCATCGCCAGATCGATATATTCGGCGGCGCGGTTGGGATCGTCGAGGCGGCGGGTCCATTTCGAGACGCCGGCGAACAGGGCGAAATGGTCGAATTCCTGGAAGGCGTTGCGATCGCGCTGGGCGGCCGGCACTTCCTGCACGAGAACGAGCATCGGGATCGACGCGGTCAGCGCCTCGGCCATAGGCGCGACCATCAGTGTCGCCGCGGGACCATTTTGCGCAGCGACTACCCCGATCCGCCCCGACACCCGCGAATAGGCGTCGGCCATCGCACCGGCCGCGTTTTCAGTCCGGTAGAGAAGCTGCCGAATGCCAGCCTCTTCCGCCGCGAGCATCAGCGCGGTCGGGTTGCTCTGGCCAAAAATGAAATCAACGCCGTGGCGAACCAGCGCTGCTGCAATCACATCCGAGACACTCTTGGTCATCACTCATCCCTTTCGCTCGGCGCGGGATTCGCGACATGGCTCTGATCGCCCCATGCTGACCAGCTCCGGCTCAGCCGCGCGCGCAGGGCCGCGAAGCAGTCGTTGGAACCATGATGATCATTGGACGGGCGCCGCCCTTGTCTTGAAACCCTAACGCATCGACTTTCATTATATGAAATTCGTTCTCTATTTGACATAGATTCCCATGGCTGTAAACCCGTCGCAACGCGCCGACGCGTTGCGGCGCGAAGAAGACCTGCGCCGCTCCTGCGCGCCGCGGCGCGTGATGTGTTCGTAAAACGGCAGGTGGCCCAACGGCTCGGCGCTGTCTGCCAGTCAGCGCCCATCAGGGCATTGTCCGTTCACAGGACCGTCAAGCCAGGCGCGAGACCAAGCCAGATGTCATGGAGAGGGTGACGCGCCGGGCGCTAGGTCGCCAGGATCGCGACATTCTTGAGCAGGCGCGTGGCTTCCGCCGCCGCCGCCAGCACCGCTTCGCGAAACGCGTCGGGCGATTTGTCCATGCGGAATATGGGAGTGACGATGCCTACCGCGCCGAGCACCGATCCGGCGGCGTCGAAGACAGGGGCACCGATCGAAATAATGCCCTCCTCGGTCTGCCCGTCGTCTGCCGACCATCCGCGCGAAGCGGTCAGGGGCAATTCCTTTTCCAGCGCCTTCGTGATTGCCTTGCGAAGCTGCACCGGCGTGCTCGCGAGACTCTCGTCGAGCATCGCTCTTCGCTCGGCGTCCTCAAGATGGGCTAACACCGCCTTGCCGGCGGCGCGCCGGTATTCATGCCCGGACAACCCGACATAGAGTCCGGCCACCCGCAACCGCTGCGATCCTTCGACCAGCACCTTCAAGACGACATTCTGCGCCTCGCGCAGCGAGAGGAACGAGGTTTCCATCGTCGAGGCCGCGAGCTGCTGAACGACGGGCGCCAGCAATTGCTCGACGCTCTCGTGCCGCCGGTAGTTTTGCGCAAGAACGGCGACCCCGTCCCCAAGCTCAAGGCGCCCGTCGTCGTCGCGCTTGATGAAATCCCGCGCCACGAGCGTGCGAAGCAGATGATAGGAGGTGGTGATGTTGAGGTCGAGCGCCTTGGACACATCACGGACATTCGGCGGCACCGGCGCCGTCGCCACATATTCGAGAAATGAAAGCGCCCGTTCTACGGTCTGAAGCGTGTAATTATTGTCCATGCGGCCTGCGTAGATCAGAATGTGCGTCTTGAGGATGCTCTATTTGCAAGGTAGCGGCAACGGCGAAGATGCCGCCCAAGACCGCACCACTACAATATGCGCGGGATGTTGAGCCCGCCGGCGGTCCAGATCGGCTGTCCGGTCATATAGGGCAGCGCGCCCGACGCGAGCGAGCAGACGGTCCGACCGACATCTTCGGGCAATCCCCAACGCGCGATCGGAACGGCGCCGGCGGCGAGCAGCTTTTCGATCGTGTCGCTGCCCGTCTTCGCGGTCATCGGCGTCTGCATGAGGCCGGGACGGACCTCATGGACGTGGATGCCTTCGCCCGCGAGGCGCGCCGCGAACAATTTCGTGACCATCGACAGCGCCGATTTCGTGACGCAATATTGCGACCGATCGGTGAAGGACAGCTCGGCCGCGATCGAGGTGATCAGGATGATCGAGCGATAGACGTCGGGCGCTGCCGGCCCGCTCGCGATCAGCTTTTTCGCGAAGGCCTGGGTGAGGAAAAACGTTCCGCGCAGATTGACCTCGACCGACCGGTCGAACGCGTAGGAACCGAGTTCGAGAATATCGGTCAGCGGCCTCGCAGCGATGCCGGCATTGTTGACTAGGCAATCGAGCCGACCGAAATCGGTCGCGATCGCCGACAGCACCGATGCGTGTGCCGGAATATCGGCGATATCCAGCTGATAGTAGCGACATAAGCCATGCCCCTCGGCGTGCGCGGTCAGCGCCGCGGGCAGCTCGGCATCGGCTGCCAGATCGACGATCGCGAGATCGAACCCCGCCGCGCGCAGCGATTCAGCGATTCCGAGGCCTAAGCCTTGGAGGCCGCCGGTCACGATGGCCACCGGGCGTCCCTGCGACATGTCTTTCTCCTTGGCCGGCATCGTCACACTCCTTCGGGCTTCACTTGATCACCACGGGGTTCACCGGCGCGCCGGTGCCATTCACAATCTTGAGCGGCGCGGCGACATAAAGAAAATCCCACTGCCCGTCGTCCGCACAATCGGCCGCGAGACGTGACAGGTCGCACAATTCGGTGAAGGTGACGCCGAGATTTCGCATCAGCGCGCCGTGCAGCGGCAGCATCGCGCCGTTAACCGGATCGATGGTGACTTCGTTGGCCATCGTATCGGTGAGCAGATTGGGAATTTCCATGGCGTGGAACCAGTCGACCAACTCAGGCGAGTAGGTGAGCCCGGGTTCGACGAAATCCGCATAAAATTCCTCGGCCCCCAAAGCGAAAAAGGATTCGATGAAGCCGGTGCGGATCAGGAGAATATCATGCTTGCGGATTTCGCAACCCTGCGCCTCGGCCGCCGCGAGCAGATCCTCCTGGGTGAAGGTTTCCCCCTTGTCGAGCCAGGGCTTGCCGCGCAGCCGCGCGATATCCAGCAGAATGCCCCGGCCGACGATACCGCGCTCGCCGATCGCCTGGACGCTCGCCTTCTCGAGCCCGCCGATCGTGGTTCGCGCATCATAGCCATTATATAATTGTCCGTCGTACCAGACATGCCCCAACGCATCATATTGGGTCGATCCCTGCAGATAGGCCGAGATCGCGTCGTCGGCATAATGCTGGCCGCCCGGCAGGTCGGGAGCCTTGCCGCAGCACCAATGCCCCTCGTCGATGATCTGATAGCGTTCGGCGCTGCGCCGGCCGGGCCAGACGGGGTCGCCTTTCGGATCGGCCATTGGCACCTGGAGCGTGAACTGCTTGCCCGACCGCACGCTGGCGATAGCGGCAAGAACCTCGCGGGGGCCGAGAAAATTGAGCGCTCCGACTTCGTCGTCCGGGCCCCAGCGTCCCCAATTCTTTGGCGCGTCGCTCAATATATCCGCGACGTCGGATCCCATGGCATGGCTCATTGTCGTCCCCTCAACCGGCCGGCGCCAGCTTGCGGCTGGTGATCGTCTGACTGTTGGTGAACTCGAGCAGACCCGCCATGCCATGTTCGACGCCGACGCCCGATTGCTTGTGCCCGCCGAACGGTGCGTTGGGCAGAAAGGCGAACATTTCGTTGATCCAGACCGTTCCGGTTTCCAGCCGCGCCCCGATCGCGCGCGCCTGGTCGAGGTCGTTCGACCATACCGACCCGCCGAGCCCGGTCTCGCTGTCGTTCGCGCGCCGGATGACATCCTCGATATCCTCGTATTTGAGCAACGGCAGCACGGGGCCGAATGCCTCCTCGGTCACGACGCGCGACTTCTCGGGCGGATTGTCGACGATCGAAATGGGGATGAAGTAGCCCGGCCCGTCCGAAGCCTCGCCGCCAATCAGGAATTTTTGCCCCGAGGCGCGCGCATCATCGAGCAGCTGCTTGACCTTCTCATATTGCATGCCGTTCTGAACCGGTCCGAGGTCGGTCCCCTGCTGGGCTCCGTCGCCGAGCGCGACCGTCTTGGCAAATTCGACCAGTTCATGTGCGACGGCATCGTAGATATCGGCATGGATATAGAGCCGCTTGATCGCGACGCAGACCTGCGCGCTGTTGAAGAAGGCCCCCCAGAAGAGCTGCGGCGCGATCGTCTTGGGGTCGACGTCGGGGAGCACGATCGCAGCATCGTTGCCGCCGAGTTCCAATGTGACGCGCTTCAGCGTCTGCGCGGCGCTTTCCATCACGCGCTTGCCGGTCGCGGTCGAACCGGTGAACGACACTTTGCCGATGTCGGGATGCGCGGTGATCCATTGTCCCAGATCATTGCCGCCCGATACGATGTTGAGCACCCCGGCCGGCAGGAGGTCGCGCAACAGCTCGCCGAGCTTCAGCGTCGAGAGCGGCGTGTAGGGCGACGGCTTGAGCACCACCGTGTTGCCCGCGAGCAGCGCGGGCGCCATTTTCCAGATCGCCATCAGCAACGGCGCGTTCCACGGCGTGATCGCGCCAACGACCCCGATCGGCCGGTGATGAATTTCGACACGGCGGGTATCGCTGTCTTCCACCAGCTCGACCGGCAGCGTGAAACCCGCGACCGCCTGGCACCATTGGGCGCAGACGTCGATCTCCCATTCCGCGCCGCCGAGCGGCCTACCCTGTTCGGCGGTAAACAAGCGCGCCATCTCGGATTTGTGACGAAGCATGAGGTCCGCAATCGCGGCGATCATCGCCTGCCGTTCGCCGATCGGCCGCGCCGACCAAGCCGGGAAGGCCCTCTTGGCTGCGGCGACGGCGGCGTCGAGCTGCGCGCGGCTCGCATCCGGAACCTGAGCGATGACCTCTTCGGTCGCCGGATTGACGACCGCAATGGTCGCGTCGCTGACGGCGCCTTCGCCATCGATCGTCATGCTGTAATGGTCGTCGAAGATCATGCCTTCCTCTCCTGATCGGCAGCCGCCATGAAGGCGAGCATTTCGGGTATGACTACGGCGGACGCCTCGAGAATCGGGCTGTGACCTACCCCCTGCAACGGCACGAGCCGGGCGCCGCGAATGCCGTCCGCGACTTCGCGGCTCCATTCGATCGGCCTCGCGATATCGTCTTCGCTGGAATAGACGAGCGCCGGGACGGTGACCAAAGGCAGGAGGTTGGCCGCATCTCCCCGTTCCAGAACCCCGTACATGGCGGGCCAGCTCGACCGCGTCAGAAAGCCGATGCGGCTGCACCAATGTGCGAGCATTGCCTGGGCTTCGGGTTTGGCGCGCGTCGTCGCGCCAAACATGATCGCCATCATCATCTCAAGGTCATCGCCCACAAAGCCATCCTCGATGGTCCGGTCGAGGAGGCCGCGGAAATTCGCCATCTGCTCGGGAGGTTCGCTGCGCACCGACGACCCCATCATCACGACCGAACGGAACAGCTCGGGCCGCCTCGCGAGCATGCGCACCGCGACATCGCCGCCCATCGAAGCCGCCGCCAGATGGACGGGCGGCAGCGCCATTGCTTCGATCAGCGCGATCATGTCCTCGGCGCAGCACTCCATGCTGACGGTGGCCTCCGTGGCGGGCGCGCTGCCTCCCTGCCCCCGAAAATCGGGCCGCACGACGCGGAAGCGGCCAGCGGCAGCCGGAACCAGATCGTCGAACATCCTCCCATCGAGGAACAGCGAATGAAGGCAGACGATCGGCGCCAGGTTCGGCTCGCCCGTATCCTCGACCCACAGGATCGTATCGCGAACGGCAATTCCTTGTCGGATCGTCATGCCTCTTCGTCCTTCCCCGGCGCCTTGCCGTCTCGTCAGAAATCGTAGCTGAAGGTCACGCCATATTCGGCGGGCCGGCCGGTGTAGCGCACGATCGTGTCGAACGCGCGCAGGCTGTTGGTCCAATAATGCGTGTCGGTGACATTCTTGCCCCACAGCATGAGCTTCCAGCCGGCATCGGGCGAGGTCAGACCCGCCCGCAGATCGAGGGTGGTATAGCCCTTTATCGTGGCATCGAGCTTGTCCTGGCCGCCAAGCTGCGGCGAGCCAAAGGTTTTCGTCTGACCGCGAACGCCCGCGCCGAGGAAGGCGTCGACGGTTCCGCTGACCGGAAACGCATAGTCGATGCTCGCGGAGGCAGCGAACTTGGGCGCAAACGGCAGGTCGGCGCCCTCGAACGATGCGAAGACGGGGAACAGCAGACCCCCGCTATTCTGCGCGCCGACGATGCCGTTGAAGTCCTTGATCCGCGTGTTGAGATAGGTCCCGGCAAGGCGCAGCGTCAGCCCGCGCGCCGGCTCCGCGGTCAGGTCGAACTCGGCGCCATAGATGCGTGATTTGGGAATGCTGACCAGCTGTTCGAGCGCACCGAACAGCGGATCGACCGTTTTCCCGCGCGTCTGCTTGTTCGCATAGTCGTAATAGAAGGCGGCGCCGTTCAACACGATGCGGCTGCCGTCGAAGCTGGATTTGAACCCGACCTCGTAAGCTGTCAGCTTTTCCTGCGGAACCGGATAGAATTGCGCCTGGCTCGCCGCGTTGACGAGCGGGAAGGCACCGCCTTTGAAGCCGCGCGACAGATTGGCATAGAAAAGCAGATCGTCGTTCGGCTTGAAGTCCAGCCCGAGGCTCCATGGAACATTATCCTCCTTGAGCTTCGCATTATAAGTGCCCGAAACACAGGTATCGGGATCGAGCGAGACCGATTCCCCGGGGACGACGGGGGTAAAGGTTGCGGTGGGGCAGAATAGCGGGACATAGGCAAGCGGGATCAGCACATTGAAGAACTGGGTGAGGCCAAGCGACCCGGGAACCGGCTCGACATAGCCCAGCGTGTCGTAGACCCGGCCGGCGGTGGTTCGGCTGCTGTCGGTGTAGCGGATCCCTGCCTTAAGGGTCAGCCGGTTCGCGAGGTCAAATTCGAGGTTTCCGAACGCCGCCCATTGTTCGAACACCTGCCGCGTGTCGAGCGTGTTGGCCGTGAAGCCGTCACGGAACCCGGTCGAGGCGAACGGGTAGATCGCGTCGATCCGTTCGTAGCTGAAGGTGCGCTGGTAGTTGCCGCCGATCATCCAGCGCAGCCGCGCCGAAGACTCGGTGCTCGCAAGCCGCAGCTCTTGGCTGAAATCATTCGCCTTTGCCGGGTTCGCCGCCTGATCGAACGCGGCCAGGTCAGTTCCCGAATAGGATGACGCCTTGCGCTGGCGCAGATCGCTGTAGCCGGTCAGCGACGTGAGCGTGATCGTATCGCTGAGATCGATATTCGCGGTCAGCGACGTCTGGTAGAACCGATCGTCGCGGTAAGGCCGGTAATCGGGACTCCAGTTCGCGGCGCGATTGTTCGCTGGCGCCGCGGGGATCAGCAGCAGCGGAAAATCGGCCGGAACAACCTGGCCGAAAGTCACCGAGCCGACCGACGCCTGCAGGTCGGCCGGAGTCGTTTGGCGCGCCAGCTGGGGCGCCTGCGGGTCGGAACGGTTGAGCCAGCCATTGGCGTTGAACAGGAGGTTCACCGTGTCGCTCGGCTGCCAGTCGAGGATGAGGCGGCCGGCAACCTCGTCGGTCTTCCCGAGCTTGTCGTCCCGCGTGTAGCTATATTGCCATTCGTCGCCCCGGCTCAGTTTGACCGCGATGCGCCCCTTCAGCGTGTCGGAGATGGGACCGCTGACATAGGCGCCGACACGCACCATGTTGAAGCGGCCATAGCCAAGCTCGACGCCGCCCTGCAGGTCGTTCGTCGGCTTGGCCGCGATGAGGTTGATCGCGCCGCCGGTCGCATTGGTACCGAACAGGGTGCCTTGCGGCCCTTTCAGGACTTCGATCCGCTCGACATCGAACGCTGTGAGCGCGCCGAACGCCGGGATCGCGAGCGGCACCTGATCGAGATACAGCGCCACGTCGGGCGCCGCGCTAAGCGTGCTTTCAAAAAAGCCGACTCCGCGCAGCGTGTAAACAGGGGTGCTGCTCGGCGACGGCGTTACATCGAGGCCCGGGACGATCTTTGCCAGGTCGGTGATGGCATTCACCCCGGCATTGTCCAATGTCTCGCTGCCGAACGCCGAGACACTGAGACCGACGTCCTGCAGCCGCTGCTCGCGCTTTTGGGCCGTGACGACGATGTCGCCGGCGCCGCTGCCGATGTTATCCTGGCTTTGCGCCGGCGCGTCCTGCGCCGCGGCGGTAGCCGGCAGAGCGAGCACGAGCATCGCGCCCGCAGCAAGGCGCGCACGGAAATTTCTGCGGCCACGGTAATCGATCATCGTCTTCCCTCCCAGATATCGGGCGCGGTTCCGCCCTGTTTGACTCTTACTTACCACCGATTGCCTCTATGTCAATATATGCACTATGGTCATATAATGAAATCCTAGCACATGGGGCGCTGGGGAAGCAGGGCGTACGCCGCATTGCGCAGCGATCGGTCGTTTATTTCATTATTTCGATATAAATCATTATTTGACATATCAGATCGGTGCGCGATAGACATGTGGACCCGAACGCGCACCCAACCGACGCGATGAAAGGGAGAGATTAGATGCACGAGATGGCGACCGCCTTGGGCCCGCTGACCGCCTCGCTGTACCCAGCCGATCGCAGCGTCGCGCTCATCGAACAGCCCGTTGGTGAAATATTGCGCGCGGCAGCGGCGCGGTTCGGCGATGCCATCGCGCTGATCGACGGACAGACTGCGCCCGAACGCCAACGCAGTTGGTCGTTCCGCGAACTCGCGGCCGAGGCGCACCGCGCGGCGCAGGCGCTGCTCGACCATTTCGAGCCAGGCGATCATGTCGCGATCTGGTCGAGCAATCGGCCCGAATGGGCGATTGTCGAATATGGTGCGGCGCTGGCGGGGCTCGTGCTGGTCACGGTCAATCCGGCCTATCTCGCGCATGAGCTGACCCACGTGCTTCGCCAGTCACGGACGAAGGGCATCATCGTCGAGGACAATTATCGCGGGCGCGACCTCGGAGCGATCGTCGAACAGGTCCGCGCGGACATGCCCGGGCTCGATTTCGTCCTGCCCCTGTCGGCCTGGAACGATTTCGTGGCCGCCGGCAGCGATCGCGCGCTGCCGGTCGTTCCGCCCGAGGCAATCGCCCAGATCCAATATACATCGGGGACGACCGGCTTCCCGAAAGGCGCCTGTCTGAAACATCGCGGCCTCGCCAACAATGCGCGCCTCTACGCCGAGACCATCGTTGCGCGCGAAGGCGATGTGTGGATCAACGCGATGCCGATGTTCCACACGGCGGGCTGCGGGCTTGCAACACTTGGCGCGCTGCAGAGCGGCGGCACCCAGGTCATGGCGCCGGGTTTCGACGCCGACCAGATGCTCGACCTGTTCGAGCAGTTGCGCGGCACAATCACTCTCTGTGTCCCGACCATGCTGACCCGGATGCTCGAGGTACAGGAGAAGACACCGCGCGACCTGTCGTCGTGGCGGCTTGCGACGCTCGGCGGTGCACCGGTGCCGGTCGAACTCGTCCACCGTGCGCAGCGCGTCGCGGGCATCGAGGTGGGGATCGGCTATGGGCAGACCGAGTCATCGCCCTATCTGACCCACACCCGGCCAGCCGATCCGCATCCGCAATGGGCCGATACGATCGGCAGGCCGCTACCCCAAACCGAGATCAAGATCGTCGATCCGGTGAGCGGCGCGGTCCAGCCGATCGGGGTCTCGGGCGAAATCTGCGCCCGCGGCTATTGCATCATGGCGGGCTATCATGATGCCGAGGACGCGACGCTCGCCGCGATCGATGCCGACGGATGGCTCCACACCGGCGATATCGGAAGCATGGACGAATATGGCTATTGCCGCGTGCTCGGCCGGCTCCGCGACATGATCATTCGGGGCGGAGAAAATGTCTATCCGCTTGAGATCGAAGATGTGCTCATAACCCATCCGGGGGTCGCCGATGCCGCGGTCGTCGGCATTCCAGACGCCGACTGGGGCGAGACGGTGGCCGCGTGCATCCGCGCGAGCAGTGCCCAGCCGCCATCGCCTGAAGAGCTTGCCGACTACTGCCGCGCGCGGCTCGCCGGATACAAGGTGCCGCGGCGATGGCACTTCATGGACGTTTTTCCGCAAACGGCATCGGGCAAGATCCAGAAATTCGCCCTGCGCGATGTTCTGCTCGGCAACCCCTCCGCTGACTAGATGGTGTCGATCGGAACCGAAGGCCCCGGCACCGCCGCATGCGCGGGCGCCATCGACGTCTATTTCGACTTCGTGTCGCCCTATGGGTGGATCGCCGCCGAAAGGATCGGCGACGTGGCGACGCGCTTCGCCCGGCCGCTCCGCTGGCATCCGATCCTCCTGAAGGTGACGGTGCTCGACACGATGGGTCTGCCACCGCCCTTGGAAACCCCGTTGAAGGGCCCCTATCTGCATCATGATATCGCCCGGTCGCTACGCTATCATGGCCTTTGCCTGGCGGAAGCCGCTCGCTTCGGCTTCTCGTCGCTCGCGGCGGCGCGCGCGGTGCTGTGGGCCCGCGGCGCAGCCCCCGACCATCTCCATGCGCTTATTCTTGCCCTGTATCGCGCGCACTGGTCCGACGGCCGCGACATTTCGCGCGGGGATACCGTTCTCGATATCGTCACAGACGTCGGCCTGCCGCGCGCCGCCGCCGCCGCAGCGCTGCAAAGCGACGTGGTCAAGCAGGCTCTGGCCGATGAAAATGCCGCCGCGATTGGGGCCGGCATCTTCGGATCGCCGACCTTCGTCGTCGACGGCGAGACATTCTGGGGCGCCGACCGGCTCCCCATGGTCGAGATGTGGATCGCCAGGGGCGGATGGTAGTCTTCGCGCTTCCACCTAGCGGCACCAGCAGTATCGGGCGGCCGCCGGCCGCGACGGAGGACAGGACATAATGGCTTCGCTCAAAAACAAGACTCTCTTCATTAGCGGCGGCTCGCGCGGCATTGGGCTTGCGATTGCGCTGCGCGCCGCGCGCGACGGCGCGAATATCGCGATTGCCGCAAAGACGAGCGATCCCCATCCGACGCTTCCGGGCACGATCCACAGCGCCGCCGCAGCGATCCGCGACGCCGGCGGACAGGCTCTGCCGATCCTGTGCGATATCCGCGAGGAGGAACAGGTGGAGCGCGCGGTCGACGACACCGTCCGCGCCTTTGGCGGAATCGACATTTGCATCAACAACGCGAGCGCGATCCGGCTGACGGGGATACTCGACACGCCGGTCAAGCGCTTCGACCTGATGAACGGCGTCAACGGGCGCGGCACATTTCTGGTCAGCCAGAAATGCCTGCCACATCTGCTGAAAGCAGAAAACCCGCACATCCTGGCGATATCCCCGCCGCTGCATCTGGAGGAGCGCTGGTTCGCCCCCCATGTCGCCTATAGCATGGCCAAATATGCGATGAGCCTCGTGATCCTCGGCGTCGCCGGCGAGTATCGCGGCCGGATCGGCGTCAACGCGCTGTGGCCGCGGACCGCGATCGCGACCGCAGCGATGGCGGAGTTCAAGCCCGCAGTCGGGCAAGGCGCGCTGCGCTCGCCCGAAATCATGGCCGATGCCGCGCACCTTGTCCTGACCGGCAAGGCGAGCGAGACAACCGGCAATTTCTTTATCGACGACGAATTGCTCGCCGCGCATGGCATCGACGATCTTTCCGGCTATGCAGCGCCGGGAATAGCCGACATCGACATCGTGCCCGATTTCTTCGTCCCCAGCCTGCGCGAGCTGCGCGGCCTTCCCGATCCCGACAATCCCTATCGCCCTTAGGCAAGGCGTTCGCCGCGATTGCGCGCTCAGGTCGCGAGCTTCGCCACCATCAGGTCGATGAAGTGCCGGACGCGGGGCTCGAGGAAGCGCTTGGTGGGATAGACGGTGACGATCTTGACCTCGTCGGTCTCGGCGCCCGGCAGGACATGACGCAGCCGCCCCGCTTCGAGATCCGCGGCGACCAGAAATTCCGGGAGCAGTCCGATCCCGAGACCGGCAAGAGCAGCGTCGCGAATGGCCTCGCCGCTGTCGAGGCGCAAACGGCTTTGCCCATGGACTTTCGTCCAGGCGCTCGCTGCATCGCGCAGGCGCCAGCTCTGCTTTTGAGCGCGGCTGCTGAAAAACAGGCAGTCGTGGCGCAACAACTGGTCGATCGAAGTCGGTTCGCCGCGTTCGTCGAGATAGGAGGGCGCAGCGCAGAGGAGCGCCCGATATTTGGCGACGACGCGGCTGACCAGGCGGTTGTCGGAACTTGTCACCCCGATGCGGACGGCGAGGTCGAACCCTTCCTCGAACAAATCGGCCACCCGATCGCTGAAGCTGACCTCAACCTGGATGTCGGGCCAGTCGGCGAGATATTGCTTAAGCAGCGGCAGCACAACGAGACGCCCGAACGCATCGGGCACGGTCAGCCGCAGCAGGCCTTTCGGTTTGCCGCCCTGCTGCGCGACGCTGGCTTCGGCATCCTCGATGGCGCCCACGATCTGCAAGCCGCGATCGTAGAAGATGCGGCCCTCGTCGGTCAGGTTGAGGGTGCGCGTCGTCCGATTGAGCAGGCGAACGCCCAGCCGATCCTCAAGCCTGGTCACCGCCTTGCCCGCCGCCGACCGGGTCAGGCCCATTGCTTGCCCTCCCGCCACGAAACTGCCCGCATCGACGATAGCGAGAAATAACAGGATGTCGTTCAGATTGGCGCGCAACACGGTACTCTCCCCTCCCCCGCCCGGCAGGGATACGCCGCCACTCTAGCGCAAGGGCCTTGCGCTTTCGATCCCCCTGGTTGCCGGACGAGACGAAGGATTATCCCGCAATTCTCAGCCCGGCACGCGCACCGTCATCTCGATTTCGACCTGGAGATCGGGACCCGCCAAAGCCGCGACGCCGATGCCCGTGAGACTCGGCTGCTCGCCGTCGAACAATTCATGAAGATGTGGCCACAGCTCGCCAAGCCGGGCCTCGTCGAGACCGACCAGATAGACACGCACGATCATGAGATCGTTAGCGGTGGCGCCGATGGCGGCGAGCGCCGCCTTGGCGTTGCGAACGACCAGCTCCGCCTGGCCTCCCAGCGTTGCAGGCACGGGAGAGCCATCGGAGGACCAGGCGACCTGGCCTGAGATACACGCAATCCGGCCTGCCTCGGCGATCGAAATTTGCGAATATCCCGCCGCCGCCGCGTCGGGCATGGTCGGAGGGTTGAGCCGGGTAATCGATGCGGTCATGGTCAAATGCCTTCTGTTGCGAAACACGCTGTACGATCAGATCTCTAGCGCATCGCGATTGTCGCACGTGGAGACAGTTTTTCACTTCAGTGTAGAATATAAATCTACGATAAAGCTTGTTTCTCACGTCTATGGAGCCTCGTTCCGCCTGCCGCGGCGTCGTGACCGGCAAGCGCTGCGCTGCCCCGTTCAAGCGTGGTGATCAGTGCTGCCGGTTCGCGGGCCAGCTTTCCCTCGGCGTGAAGCGTTCGCAGCCGCGCGAGGATGCCGGGAAGACCGATCCGATCGGCTTCAAACATCGGTCCGCCGCGCTCGCGCGGGAATCCAAGCCCTTCCAGGGCGACAATTTCGATGTCGGCCGAGCGCCACGCGACGCCCTCGGCGATCAGATGCGCACCTTCGTTGATGAGGTGAAGCAAACAGAGTTCGACAATTTGCGCGTCGCTCGCCACGCTGGGATACATGTCCGCCTCGAGGGCTATTCCGGCGGTTGGAGAACCAACCAAGCCCGCCGCGACGGGTCCTTGCGCCATGCCCCATCGCGTCATCGCGCGATCGATGCGCTCTCCTGGCGTGCCCGTTGCCAAGAGCGAGCGAACTGGCGCGACATAGGCCTCAGCCAGCCGCTCGAAAATCGAACCGCCGCGATCGCCGGACATGATGACGGTCTTGCCCATCGCCTTGCCCAAGGCGGCCATCGCCGCCAATGCGGCGGGCGCGGTGCGCGGGGTCCGGATCACCTCCATCAGCACGCCCCCGCCGACGCAATGAAATTGGACCTGCTTTGCTGCTGCTTGGTCGGCTTTCGCATCGCCTACACCGCTCCCACCAAGCAATGCCGCGGCACCCCGCGGCAAGGCGGTAATTGCGCCAGCTTCGGCAACTGGCGCCTCCGGCGCGCCCTCTGCTTCGGCCGCCATGACGAGCAACTCAGGATTGCCAATGCCCTCTCCCGGCTCGCCTTGCGATACTGCGACGCCCGAGGCCTTCAATCTGGCCGCGATGTGCCGCGCATGCGTGCAGCGCCCCAGAATATGCGCCGTCGCGGGCGGGCCCACTTTGCGTCGCTTATCCAGTCCAGGAATATGCATCGCGGCCCGATGAGCGAAAAACGCATGCCGCAGTCCCCGCGACGCGTCCGACGCCACCAGCTCGTCGAGCCATTGCGCTTCGAGCCGCAGGCCCGCGGCAAAATCGGTCGACAGGTTCGCGACACAATCTACGATGCGCTCGGGCGCCCGGTTGAGGCTCGAGCGAAGCGTTTGCCGCCGCGCCGCGGCCGCGGTCGCGGCATCGGGCGGCGGCGGCCGCGTGCACGTCCTGCGCAGCGGCACCCGTCCATCGCGCACGAACCGGATCGCGGCGTCCACCACGTCGCCGTCGACGATGGCGTCGATCAGCCCTGCGGCGAGCGCGGCCTCGGCGGTTATCCGCTGCCCCGACAACATGAAGTCCAGCGCGCGCTCGGCACCGACGAGACGCGGCAGCCGCTGCGTTCCGCCCAGCCCCGGGAGCAGGCCAAGACCCGCTTCGGGAAGAGCGAACTGGGCGGTTCGCACGGCGACGCGCCAGTGGCCGGCAAGCGCCAGTTCGACCCCGCCGCCAAGGGCCGGGCCGCCGATCGCCATGACCACGGGAATATCGGACCATTCGATGGCATCGAACAGCGCGCGCAGATCGTCCGCGCGGCCAAGGTCGCCAAGATCCGCGCCGCCGCAAAAAATGTCGCGGGCGCCGGTCATTACGACCCCGCGGCACTCGGGTGCGACCTGGGCGCGGGCCAGCGCGGCCCCCAGCGACGCGACGACCCCGGTGGCGACCGAGAGAATGTTGGCCGGCCCGTTCGACAGGCGCAGCAGGTGCACCTCCCGCAGATCCTCGACTTCGATTGTCATCAGACTCTAGACTTTCTCGATCAGAAAGCATCGGCGGCAAGCATCTCGCCGCCTTCGATCGCCGCTGCGATGCCGGCGGCGAGCCCCTCGGTCTGAGAAAGCATCCGGCGCGCGAAGAAATCGGCGACCCCGAGCTTGGCCGCGAATGCCGGCTCGGATGCCGCGCAGGCCGCCATCCGCGACCACATCCACCCCAGCAAGACCAGCGCGAAGAGGCGCAAATAATCCGCGGCGACCGCGCCGGCGATTTCAGCGGGGGCCTCGCGCACTCGCGCCGTGACGCCGCGCAGCAGGCCGAGGGCCGCGAGGGTGCGGTCGGCCACATATAATCCCGTCGCTGCACGAAGTTCGGACTCGAGAGACGCGAAGAGGCTGCTGACGACGGTCCCGGCTTCGAGCGGCAATTTGCGGGTGACGAGGTCCAGCGCCTGGATTCCGTTGGTGCCCTCATAGATCTGCGCGATGCGGACGTCGCGAACATATTGCTCCATCCCCCACTCGCGGATGTAGCCGTGGCCACCGAAAATCTGCTGCGCCGCAACGGCGCTTTCGAAACCCATGTCGGTAAAGCCCGCCTTGATGACGGGCGTCAGCAGCGCCGCGACATGGTCGGCGCGCGCGCGTTCAGCAGGGTCTGGATGATGCCGCGCGCGATCGACCTGCAACGCACACCAGCCGACCAGCGCGCGCGCACCCTCGACGAAGGACCGGATCGAAAGCAGCATGCGGCGCACGTCGGCGTGCTCGATGATCGCGACCGGCGCCGAAGCGCCGTCGGCACTCCGCCCCTGGCGCCGCTCGCTGGCATAGGCCAGGGCCTGCTGATAAGCGCCGCCCGCAACC
Organism: Sphingopyxis lindanitolerans; assembly: GCF_002993885.1. Taxonomy (NCBI): domain Bacteria; kingdom Pseudomonadati; phylum Pseudomonadota; class Alphaproteobacteria; order Sphingomonadales; family Sphingopyxidaceae; genus Sphingopyxis; species Sphingopyxis lindanitolerans. The sequence goes on along the minus strand of NZ_CM009578.1, from coordinate 2,473,020 downwards.
CCCAGCCCCTGCACCCCGCACATCAGCCGTTCGGTGTTCATCATGGTGAACATCGCAGCGAGGCCGCGATGCGGCTGGCCGATCAGCCAACCGGTCGCGCCGTCATAATTCATCAGGCAGGTCGGCTGAGCGTGCATCCCCATTTTCTTTTCCAGCGCGCCGACGGACATGGCGTTGCGAAGGCAGAAGTCGCCCGCGGCGTCGGGCAGGAATTTCGGCACGAGGAACAGGCTGATCCCCTTCACGCCCGGCGGCGCATCGGCGAGCCGCGCGAGCACGAGATGGACGATATTTCCGCCATAGTCATGATCGCCGGAGGAAATGAAAATCTTGCTGCCGCTGACCCGATAGCTGCCGTCTCCGCACGGTTCCGCCCGGGTTATCAGAAGCGACAGATCGGATCCCGCCGCGCTTTCGGTCAGGGCCATCGCGCCGGTCCATTCGCCGCGCACGAGCGGCGAGAGCCAGCGCGCCTTGAGCTCGGCATCGGCGTGCGCGGCCAGCGCCTCGCAGGCCCCGCGCGTCAGGCTCGGGCAGAGGCCGAATGACAGATTGGTGGCCGACATCATCTCGTCGGCCCAAAGCTGAACGATAAGCGGCAGGCCTTGCCCGCCATGCTCGGGGTCGGCGCTGAGTGCCGGCCATCCGGCGGCGGCAAAATCGCGATAGGCCGCGGCAAAACCGGACGGCGTCTCGACCGCTCCGTCGACCAGGCGGCTACCCTGTTCGTCCCCCTCGCGGTTGAGCGGATGCAGCCGGTCGGCGCACAGTCGGCCTGCCTCCTCCAGAACGGCCGCGGCCAGATCGACGTCGACATCGCGGCCCAGCTCGGACATCGCTTGTTCGAACCCCAGCACCTTCTCGAGGAGAAAGCGATAATCCGCGACTGGAGGAACATAGCTCGCCAAAACCCATTCCCTGAAAAATCATCTGCCACGATGCAACACGACCGTGGCATCGGCGCTATCCGGAACGTTACCGACGTCTGCCGCGATGGCGACCGCCCTTCTCTTCGGCGGCAGCGATCAAGCGCCCGGTCGGTCCAAGGTGCGCACCAGCTTCGCCTTGCCGGTCGCCCCATATTCCATCGAGAAATCGTCCGGCTCGACCAGTTGGACGCGGGCGCGAAAGCGAAGCTTGTTCTGGATCGCCGCCTCGAGCTCCTGCGCCAGGCGCGCGCGCGTCTCCAGCGCGACTCCGGGCTTCAGGCACACCTGGACATCGACCGGGGCCTCGACGACCGCCGAGGCGGAATAGCGCATTATCTGGATATCGCCGCCGACGAGGTCCGAGCTCGCCGCCACCACATCGCGAACCGCATTGGGAAAGACATTGACGCCTTTCACCAGCAGCATGTCGTCGATCCGTCCGCGAAATTCGATGCGCGGTCCCGGACGCCCGCACGGGCATGGATCGGTGAAGACCCGGATCAGATCCTTGTCGCGCCACCGGATGAGCGGCTGGCACTCCTTGACCAGGCCCGTGAATACCACTTCCCCCTCGACCCCGTTTTCGATCGGCAGCGGGTTGAGGTCCTGGTCCAATATTTCCATCAGCGCGTTGTCGTTGCCGAAGATATGGATGCCGTTGTGCGCCTCGCACGAAAGACCGAGCGGGTTCGTACAGCCGGTGCCGCCCGACATGTCGTAGATTTCAGCGCCGCCGAAGCCCGCCGAAAGCTGTTCGCGGATTTCGGGTATACCGCCGCCCGGCTCGCCGAAGACGATCAACTTGCGGATACCGAATTCCTCGGTGCGCCAGCGGGTTTTCTGGGGGACCGACTTGATCAGGTGCAAGGCATAGGAGGGTGTGCACATCATCATGTCGGGGCGCGTGTCGATCGCAGTCTGCGCGAAGCGCTCGGTGGTCGCCAGACCCCCGATCGGGATGACGCAGAAACCGAGATTGAGGAGCGCGTCCACCGCCGGGATCCCGACGATCCACATGCTCATGACGCCGGCGAACAGCACGCGATCGCCGCGGACCAGCCCGGCCCGGGCCATCATGCGCGCGACATGATCCTGCGACACCGCGCGGTCGTTCGCGGTATAGCCGATATAGGTCGGCGCTCCGGTCGTTCCGGAAGATGCGCTGACCCGGTTGATGTCTCGGACGTCACAGGTCACATGCATCCCGAAGGGATGTCCCATCACCTCGCGCGACCGCTCCTGGCTGAGCCTTTCCTCCTCCTTGTCGAAAAAGGGATAGCGGGCATAATCGTCCCAGCCCTGGAATCGCAGCGGGTCCACCCCCGCCGCATCGAACTTGTCCCGGTAATAAGGCGAATCCCGATAGACGCGCAGCAACTGGCTGCGCAATTTCACGAGCTGGCGGTCGCGAAGCGCTTCGCCCGTCAGATGCTCGAGTTCGGGTTGGTGCAGACTTGCTTGCATCATGTTCTCATCGGCCTTGCGAAGGGGTAGCGGGCGGCCTCGCGCAAGCGCGACCGCCTCGCGGCACCATGCGTGCGCAGGGCCGCCGGATCGGCGCAGCCTCTCGCCTCATAGACAAGCGATTTGACGAGAGCGACCACCGATGTGGGCAAGCCCGCAACCTTCCGCGCGAGCGCGGATGCGGTCGCAATGACTGCCTCATCGTCGACGACCTCGTTGACCAGTCCCGTCTTGTCCGCCCACTGCGAATCCTTCCAGTCGCCGGTCAGCAGCGCTTCGAGAATATGGTTTGCGCCAAGACGCCGCGCCGCAAGCAGCGGAATATCGACGGGAGGAATGCCAAGCGCGACTTCAGGCAGAGCAAAGCGCGCCGAGCGCCCGCAGATAACGATGTCGCTCGCCAGCGCCATGGCGACACCTTCGCCGACGCATGCCCCGCTGATCCCGCAGATGATAGGCTTGGTGATCAGCCCGGGCTGAAAGAAATCGAGATCGAGCGCCTCGGCGTCCACGGTCCCCTTGTTCGCGGCATCGATCATGCCAAGATCGCCGCCCGCACAGAAGGCAGCGCCTTCGCCGAGGATCAGGATCGCGCGCACATCGTCGTCGGCCTCGTGCGACTGCATCGCTGCATTGAACAGGTCGAACATCTCCGGCGTCATCGCATTGCGCTTGCCGGGACGGTTGAGGGTAATGCTGCCCACACCATCATGGACATCATGAAGTACGGCAGGCAGTGCCGCGTTTATGCATTCATTTGCGGGAGCCCCGGGATCGGTCGTCATGATGCCAATCGACCTGCCAATCCCAGACTCGCAAAATAGGATGCAATGGCGTCCGGCCCCGCCAGAAAACGCTCGCCTTCAGGTGTCGCCTCCGCGTCGGCAGGTGTTTCGGCGCCTTTCGGAAAATGCAGGACGGGCGCACCCTGATAGGCCTCCCCGAGCGCCGCCACGAGATCCGGGCGCGGCCGCGCGAAGCCGATGCGCTTCACACCTACGGCATCAAGGATCGCTGGATAATAGACCAGGAGCCCCTCCACCAAGGCAGACTCGGGACAGACGACCGGCGGGTCTTCGTCCGCAGGTTTGAGAAGATAAAGCATTGGTTGCATGCACATGCTCCTAAAAACGGACCGTAGCTTCGACGTTCACCGACCGCCCCTCGGCCGGATAGCCAAGACTCGTGCCTTGAGGAAAAAGTGGCAGCGCCGCAGGCGCGGTGACGCTGGTGAAGGTCACGATATTGTGGAGATACCGGACGTTGGTCAGATTTTTCCCGAACAGCGACAAGGCGTAGCGCTCGTCGGGCGAGGCCCATGTCACGCGCGCATTCAACAGCGTAACCGCCTTCTGGCGGTTCAGGGGGAAGTTAAACTGGATGAAGTCGACCGCTGAACGATAATTGAGCGATGCGTTGAAGGAAAGGGTGCTGCCACCTGGCACATTCGCGACATATTCGCCGGTCGCACCCGCCGTCCATTTCGGCGATGAGATCATCCGGTTGCCGGACGCATCTTTCGGGACATTGTTGAGACTGGACATGAACTTGCCGTAGCGTGCGTCGAGATAGGAGCCTGTGAAGCCGAGGGTCACATTGGGCGCGGGCCGCGCTCGCAACTCCATCTCCAGGCCCTTGGGCCGCGCGGTCGCCGCATTTTGAATGACATTCAAGCCATTCTGGAATGTGGTCACTTGCAGGTCGCTGTAGTCATAGAGAAATGCCGTCAAACTGCCGAACAGCTTCCGATCGAAGGCATGCGCCTTTATGCCCATCTCATAGGCCCAGAGCTGCTCGTTAGCGAAAGGGGCCGCAAACGTACCGAGCGCGACAAGGACGTCCGCCTGCCCCGTGCCCCCCGACTTGAAGCCCTTGGTTGCCGATCCGTAAATCGTAATATCGGGGCTCGGTCGATACGTCAGAACCGCCCGAGGCGAAAAAGCCTCGTAACTCGGGGCGTCGAAGCGCAATATGCGCAGCCCCACTGGCGCAAGCTGGGGGGCATTCAATCCGCCGGCTACCCCGCTAACCAGCAGGAACTCGCGGCGGATCCGCTTATCTTCGCGCGAATAACGGGCACCAAGGGTCAAATCGACCTGGTCGGCCAGCTCAACGGTACCGTCAGCGAACGCTGCATAGGCACTGGTGCGACTTCTCCCGTCCGGCACCACCTGCGTTGCCGGCGTCGCACCGACGCCGGAGAACCGGTTGATCGCCAACTCGCCATTTACCCGATCGCGCAGAAAATATCCCCCCAATATCCAGGAGAATTTTTCCTCCGCGACCGACTGAAGCCTGACCTCCTGCGAGAACTGCGTCTGACGCTGGTTCGCAAATGTCTCGGTTACCGCTGCCTCCGTGCCATCGGTATTGATGGCAAAATGCTGGGACAGCCTTCGCACCCCCGTGATCGATATTAATTCGACAGGTCCAAGATCAATGTTCAGTTCGGCCGCGACGCCATATGTCCTGGTATCATTGCGTGCGGCACTATTGTTGCGGGTCTGGTGAAAGCCCGAAGGTGTCAGGGCGCCAAGCGCCTGCGCCTGCCCCGAAGGATCGAGGGGTCGCAGCGTCTGGCTACCTTGGCGCTGATAAACATAATCGGCCGTGAGCTTCACCCCGATCTTTTCATAGCCCGAGGAGTCAAGCGTCACGCGAACCGCATCTACGTCCGATTTGTCGGACGCGTTTGTTCCTCTTTGGTCGAGGTCTTGCGTAATTCCATCGTCGCGGCGAATCCGACCGGCAACCCGCGCCGCCCAATTCTCGCCGATAGGACCGCTCAGCGCGCCCTTGATCTCCCGGCGGTCAAACGAACCATATGTTGCCGTGACATAAGCCTCGACATTGCGCGTCGGTCGCTTGCTCAGGATGTTCAGTACACCCGCGCTCGCATTGCGACCGTAAAGCGTCCCCTGCGGCCCGCGCACCAGCTCGACCCGCTCGACATCGAAATAGTCGACCAACGCTGCAGCGGGCCGTGACAGGTTGACGCCGTCCAGACTGACCGCAACGCTGCTGTCGACGGAGAAGGACGCTACCGCAGTGCCGGCGCCGCGAATGAAGATCTGGGCCGCGCCGGTCGACGTGTTGAAAGTCACGTTGGGCGTGTGCAGATACAGGTCCGAGATCCCGTTGATGTCGGACTTTTGCAGCGCTTCGCCGGAAAAGGCACTGATCGAAATCGGCGCTGTGGACAGGCTCTCGTTTCGCCGCTGGGCGGTTACAACGATATCCTGAACGCTTTCGGCTGCGATTTCTGCCGGCGGCGGGCTGTCCGTTTCAACCGCCTGTTCTGCCCGAACGCTGGAGCTGAACAAAAGTGCACCGATCGACGCACATTGCAAAATTCTCGCCTTCATGCCCGCCCCTTCCGTTTCAAGAATGGAAAGACATGTTATGAACGCTTATATGAAATGTCAATTAGAGTTTATGACATTTCCAACGGCGATTGTGCGTTTTGCCTCCGGACCAAGAGCGCATAGGCTGCCCAAAGTAACGCGGCGACAAGCATGGGGACGGCAGAGCCGATAGCGATACCTTGCCCAAGATCAGGCTTGCCCCCGGTCTCCGAGGCACCCTGGCCGAACAACGTGATCAGCGCCGGACCAATCGAGGCGCCGATGGAGCTGGCCAAGATGAAGCTGATCGACGACATGCGAGCCATCAGACCCACTGGCGTGATGTGCGCCAGAGCAAGCGCATTAACCAGCGCAACACCTGGGAAGCAGAACAACATGAGCGCCAGAAAGGCCCATATGGTCGTATCTGTCCCGACGAGACTGAAGCCCAGCATCGCGCATCCGGAGCTACAGGCCAATATGGCGCCAAACACGGCGACAGCTGATATTGCTTTTCGAGCCGCCAAGGCCTGAAGGACAAGGGTACCCATCGCCAGTCCAGCGAGTGAGGCAACCAGTTGCAATTGTCCGAACGTCTCGCCGACATGCGACGCCGACCAATTGTAGGAGCTTATCAAAAAGCTGGGCGCCCAAGCCATGAACCCAAATAGCGACGCGCCCATCGCCGCCTGCGCAGCATATGCAATCGCATATAGGCCGAGATGCTCTCGCAGGTGGGGCCATATCGGTTGCGCCACAATTGTCGCAGCATCGCTGTGCACCGGTTCATGAAGCGCGAGCAGCAGAAACGAGAAAACCAACCCGGCCAGGCCGATCAAAATCAGCGCGGTGCGCCATGATGCGTCACCCGAAGACAAGCCCGGCAGAGACACCGGGAACTGCAACAGCGCGCCTGTCACAAGTAACGCTATCCCGCCGCCGACAGCATTGCCAATGCTGAACGTCGAAAACGCCCGCACCCTCGCCCGGCCATCATAATAGCTCCGGATCAACGAGTAGGCTCCCGGTGCGAGCATTGCTTCCCCGACGCCAACCCCCGCCCGGCAAATCAGCAGCGACACATAATCATCGCAAAAACCGGAGAGAAGCGTGAACAGGCTCCAACCGGCAACCGCCCAGAACAGAATGTGACGTCGCGAGAAGCGGTCGAGCAGGACACCTGCCGGAAATGCAGCGACGCCATAAGCGATCGCGAAACCCCCGCCGAGCAACCAGCTTTGCTGCACGAGCGACATGGGGATATCGCGCTCGACCTCGCCAATGAGCAGAAACAGCGCGCTGCGATCGATGTAGGAAAGAATGACCGCTGCCGTGAGAATCAGCACCGAAACATGCTTGGCTTTGTCGTTCACGATAACCCCACTCCCATGCCGCAATCGCCGGTCGCATCCATGTCACGAAATGACATGTCACAAAAGGCTATTTGAAATTTCAATTAGAGTCACTATGGGAATGGCGAACCTAATCTCACGCCGCACGTCCCCCAGCTACAGGATCTGACAATGCCATCGCAAACCGCCGGACCGACCCACGTTATCAAGGACCTGCTCGACACCGCACCGCGCGGCACCCTGCATCGCGGCCGGATTCAGCTTGGCAGCCGTGCAACGGGGGCAGATATTGCGCTGAGCTATGTCGTCGTCGTCGGACGCGAGCCCGGCCCTACGCTGTGGATCAATGGTCAGGTACATGGCACCGAAGTCTGCGCCATCGTCGCCGGTATCGAATTTTGTCGGCAGCTCGCCCCCAGCCAGATGGCAGGAAATATAGTCTTCACCGCGAGCGGCAATCCGCTGGCGCTGGAAAGCCGGACTTGGGCGACCCAGCAGGATTTCGGGCAAAATCTTGACACTTCCTTTCCCGGCCGTCCCGAGGGCTTCATCACCGAGCGCATGGCGCACCGCCTGTTCAGCGAAATCGTCGCGGTTCGGCCCGATCTGCTGCTGAGCATGCATGCCCAGGGAACCGATTTCTGCAGCAAGATCTACGGCGTCTACAAGCTGCCGCCGAACAGTCCGGTCGAGCCGTCCGATCTCTATCCCTTCATGCGCATCTTCGAACCTTTTGCGATCTGCCACATGCGGGTCGGACCGGGAGCGGACGAACATCCCGGTCACCACGCGGGGGCGCTCGATTATCAGGCGATGGCGCAAGGCATTCCCGCATTCATGATCGAGTTCGGCGTCGCCCAGCGCTCGACCCCCGACGAGGTCCGGTTCGGCGTCCAGTGCTATTTCGGCGTCTGCGCCGAGCTTGGGATATTGTCCGCCGATCATAAGACGACCGGATCGTCGCATTCGCGGCTCGTGACCTCGCGGGGTCATCTGAACGTCGATGTGGGCGGGCTGTGGCAGTCCGATCTCAACCCTGGAGCGCTAGTGAAAGCAGGCGAACCGATCGGAACGATCACCGATTTCACCGGCATCGTCGTCGACACGGTCAAGATGCCGATGGATGTGCTCCTGATCGCGGTCCGCCAGGACCCCGTGGTGCATAGCGGCGACAGCGTCGCCTATCTGGCCAAACAATGGACCAGTCTGGACCTCGCCTGAGGCGCCCACGACGTCGGCTTCAGGGACAGACGACGACCTTGCCGATAACCGAACGTTCGGCGAGCCGAGCGATCGCTTTGCCGCCGTCGGCGAGCGAATAGATCTTGTCGATATTCGGCCGGATCCGGCCCTGTGCCCACCAATCGAGCAACTGCGACACATGCCTGCGATGCCGGTCGGGATTGCGAGCGAAAAAGCCGCCCCAGAAGACGCCGCAGATGTCCGCCGACTTGAGAAGCGGAAGATTGAGGGGAAGCCGCGGGATACCGGCCGGGAAGCCGACGACGAGATACCGCCCTTCCCACGCGATCGCCCGCAGGGCCGCATCGGTATAGTCGCCGCCCACGGGATCGTAAATGACATGCGCTCCGCCGGGACCCACCGCGTCCTTGAACGAAGCCGCCAAGTCCCGCGCGCCATTCGCGTCAAAGGGTCCCCGATCGTAGATGATGACCTTGTCCGCGCCTGCCTTCCGCACGGCCGCCGCTTTTCGGGCATGCGACACAGCCGCCACGACGGTCGCGCCCATCGCCTTGCCGATTTCGACCGCCGCGAGGCCCACGCCGCCCGCCGCGCCGAGGACCAGCAAGGTGTCGCCAAGCTTCAGCCGCCCGCGGTCGGTCAGGGCATGGATCGTGGTGCCGTAGGTGAACAGGAGCGCTGCGCCTTCGACAGCGTCGAATCCCGGGAGCAAGCGGATAGCGCTCTCGGCTTTCACGACCGCCTGCTCGGCGAGGCCGCCGCCGTCGCGCATCAGCGCGATCAGCCGATCGCCGATCTGCCAGTCCGAAACCCCCTCGCCGATCGCCTCGACGACGCCGGTTATCTCGCTTCCGGGCGCGAAGGGACGCGGAGGCTTGAACTGATATTTGTCCTCGATGATCAAAACGTCGGGGTAGTTGATGCCGCACGCAAGAACGCGCACGCGCAACTCGCCGGCGCCCGGTTGCGGCTCGGCCAGTTCGGCAAGCTCGAGAGTGGCCGGGCCGCCGGGGCGAACCGACAAAAGGGCTTTCATGGCCCGGCTCGCGGCGGCAGCGGCGATGGCGCGGCCTCGAAACGCCCGCCGATAAAAACGAGCACGGCCGCGATCACCAGCGATGGCGCTGTGAGATAAAGCAGCGCCTGCTGTAGGCTATGGTCTGGTTGCCCGATACGCGCCAGATAGTCGCTGAGAGCGCCTACCGCCAGTGGCGCAAGCCCAAATCCCGCGAGGTTAAAGACGAGAAAAATCGAGGCCGTCACCATCGCATGGACGTTAGGCGGGGTAATCTGCTGCGAATAACTGATGATCGGGGCGCTGCACGCTGTGATCATACACGCGGCCACGGCAAAGCAGCCGATGAGGACCGCCGGCGAGTGGCTGAGGAAGGCGAGCGCCGCGAACGGGGCACTGGCGGCGAAGAGCAAGGCTGGAATCCACAGGTTCCAGCGCGCTTCGCGGCGCGCCAGCCGGTCGGCGACGACCCCGACCACAATCGTGAGTATCAGCCCTCCGGCGCCGTTGACGGCGCCGATCAGCCCGCCCGCCTCAGTGCGCGTCATGCCGTAGGAGCGGATCAACAGCGCCGGAAGCCACGTCATCATTCCCGCCGAAGCGAAAACCGCAAAGGCACTGCCCGCGACATACCAGCGCACCGCGCGTACCCCGACAATCGTCCGCATCGTGTCGCGAAACCCAAGCTGCACCTTGGTATCGCGCAGCGCACGGACGGGATCGCGCATCCATGTCAGGACCGACAGGCCAAGCAGAAGGGGCAGCATCCCGATCGCAAAAAAAGCGATGCGCCAACCATAGTCGGTCGCGATCCAGCCGCACACCCAGAGGCCAACGAAGGAACCGATGAAAAAGCCCGATTCGGTGATCGACAGCGCGGTCGTTCGCTGTGCGGGGGGATAGACATCGGCGATGATCGAATGCGCCGCCGGGACGCACGGAGATGCACTGATCCCGAGACCGCAGCGCGCAGCGACGAGCTGCAGAAAATTCTGCGCCATTCCGCACAACATCGTCATCCCGCCCATCGCGGTGAGCGCGATACCGATCGTGCGGCTGCGGATCGAACGGTCCGACACAAACGCCATCGGAATGCCCGCGACGACATAGAGCGCCACGAACGCAAAGCCCGAAAGCAATCCGAGCTGCGCGTCGCTCAGCAGCAGGTCCTTCTTGATATCTTCCAGGAGGATCACGATCGCCAGCCGGTCGACGGCATGAATGACTATGATCAGCGTCAGCGCGAGCAGGAGCCCATGCCGGCGCAGGAAGCCCGGGGCGGGCTGCGCGCTAGGCAAGCGGCGCTCCATCGATCACTGCGATGCCATCGACCGACAGCAGGGTATCGGCCATGACCGGCCGCAATCCCTCGATCCCCGACGAGGCGGGTCCCGGATCGCTCAGCAGCTCCATCCGCGCGCGCAGATTGTCAAACCAGTTTTCCTTGTCCCACGCGCCTTCATAATAGGTTTTGATCTTCACGAGATCCGCGATATCGGCGCCGCTGCGATTGAGGGCCTGCTCAAGCTTGCGCATGACCAGCCGGGCCTGATCGGCGATATTGCCCTTATGCAGGATGGCTCCCCTATCGTCGGTCGGCGCCTGCCCGCTGGCGAATACGACGTCCGCGCAGCGCAGCGTCTCGGCGAACGGCCAGTCGAAGGCGGGATACGGCGCCGGCGCCCGTCCTTGGCGGATTTTGTCGGCATCGGCCCCGGTGTGTGCGATCGCTTCCAGTTCGACGCAAAATGCCCGATCCTTCTGCGCCGGCAGCAAGGCCGCATGATAGGCTGGCGGCGAACGGCCGAACAAGGCGCCAAGTTCGCGCTCGATCGCTGCCCGGTCGGCAGCGGGCAAATCCGCAGGGAAATAGACGTATAGGCGGCATATATCGGCGAGCTCGCCGTCCAGCCGTTCCAGCGCAATGCGCAGGCCATCGCATAGTGGCGCCCCGTGCGCGGCGCGGCTGCTCGCCAACAGCCAGTCGCCGCGCCGGACCGCCTGCACCGCGCCGTCGGCATCGGTGACCGAGGCGCGGCGCCCCGTGACGGCGATCGCATCGATTTCGACTTCGCTGCCGACGGTCGCGAAGCTTGGGACCGGCGTCATGACGATCAGCACATCGGCGCATTCAGGAAATTCAGCGAGAATCTCCGAGCGATACGCCGCTTCGTCGCCGACCGACGTTGCAAGATAAAATATCTGAAGCTGCGCGAGCTCGGTGAGGCGGCAGTCCGCCTTTGCGATCACCTCATAGACACTGCGCATGCACGCAAAAGTCTGCGCCATGAGATCACCGGGGTTCAGAACCTTTCCGCCCGCGCCCATATCCATTTGACCATTGGTGAACAGCCAAGCCCCGGCCCGCACCGCGCGGCTGATCTTGAACTCTGGCATTACCTGCTTGATCGCCGGCGACACGCTTATGTGCAGTCGGTCCGATACCTTTGCCGCGTCGCTCACATTGCCCTCGCCCAAGAAATAGTCCGCTTCGCCATCATGCCTGCCTTCGGGAGACCGGCCGCTGTGGGGCGCCGCACCCGCGGCGCCGGACATGATCAGAAATCCACGCCGAGGCGCACGCCCCATGTGCGGGGCTTGCCCCACCAGATGTAGCGGGTGTCGAACCCCCCAGGGGTCACGACATAGGACGCAAAGGCTGTGTTCGTCACATTTTCGACAAATGCCTGCACGCTGTAGCGGTCACTTGGGTCGCGCCAGAAGACCCGCAGGTTCGCCGTTCCATAAGCATTCTGAGCATCGCGGTCATTATTGTCGAGCTGGAAAAACTGGTGGCCTGTGTAGGTGAAATCCCCCTGCACCGCGAATTGACCGACGGGCGACGGCTCGAAGTCGTAGCGAAGGAGACCATTGACCTTGTAGTGCGGCGTGGCCGTCAGTTCCTTGCCGTCTACGGGGGTGACATCGCCCGCCGGGCCGGATCGGTAGACCGCGGTCGGCGGCGCATTGATTTCCGTGTCGAGCAGCGACAGGCCCAATTGCACGGTCAGCTGGTCGGTGACCTTGCCCGTGAGCTCAAACTCGGCGCCAAAAACCTCCAGCTCGCCGAAATTGAACAGCCGCGAGACCGGGAGCCCGCCGACGAGTTCCGCCACGGTCGCCTGCTTGTTCTTCACATGGTTCCGGAAGCCCGCAACTGAAAAGAGCAAGCGTCCATCGTTGAGCCGCCACTTCGCGCCCGCTTCTAACGCTAGGCTGGTTTCGGGATCGGTCGGCGCGGCGGCCGATGCATCGCCGAAGAGCAGCGTCGTGTTGAAGTCGGGCGACTTATATCCAGTTGCCGCATTGGCATAGAGGAAGAGCACGTCGCTCGGCGTCCAGTTGACGCCTGCGCGCCAGGTGAATTCGTCGACCGAGACTTTGTAGCTGGCGTTCGGCGCCGCCGGAAAGACGAGGTCGAGCTTCTTCGTTTCCTTTGTGAAGCGACCGCCGAGTTCAACCCCGACCGTGTCGCTGATCGGGAAATCGGCATTGACGAAAACTGCCCCGGATTCGGTCTTGACCCGGCCCGTCGTGTCGATCGCCGTCCCAAAGAATTCGGGCACCGTGCTCGTCGCGGTGCGGCGATCATTGTAATAGAAGGCGCCGGCAACCCAGTTCAACCCGCCCTCGCGTCCGCCGCGCAGCTGTAGCTCCTGGGAGAACTGCTTCGCGTCGAGCGTGTAAATCGCCGATGCGTTGCCGAGAAAGCCGCCGACCGCGCTGCCGTCTGCGTCTTCCTGGAAGATGCGGTCATAATCGAGATAGCCGGTAATCGAGACCAGTTCGACTGAAGGCGCGATATTCCAGTTCAGCCGAGCGCTATATTCGGCGAAGTCGAGATGATTGGGCATCCCATCAAAATCGCTAAAGATCCTCTTCGGATTGGGTTCGCCAAAGTTGAAGCCGGTCCCGTTGACGCATTGGTTTGCCAATATCCTGGCCGTATCGCACGGGGCACCCGTGACTGGATCGAGCGCGCCCTGGCTGCCAGACGAGGGAGCGACGCTGCGGTCGCGGGTCACACTGGCCTTGAGCAGCAAAGATGCGTCAGGGCCCATGTCGAACCCGAGCTGCGCCCGGCCCGACAGCACGTCACGCGCCGACCAGCGCTGGCCGTCGGGAAAGGCCGCGTTGCGCTGAAAACCGTCGTCCTTGTCATAATAGAAGGCAACGCGTCCACGAACGCCCTCTGCAAACGGAATATTCGCAGCGCCCTCAACCTGGCGCTGCCAGAAGGATCCCAACTGCCCCTGCAGATAGCCCTCAAAGGACTCCCCTGGTTTGTTTGTGGTGACCTGAACAAGACCCGCGGTCGTGTTACGACCAAACAGCGTGCCCTGCGGTCCACGCAGCACTTCAACCCGCTGGACGTCGTACAGCGGCACCCGCTGGAGGGCACCTGCGCCATAGACGATGTCGTCCACGGCAAAGCCCACAGGCGATTCAGAAGTGTCGTTGAACACCTGAAGCCCGTCGCCGCGGATGCGGTAACGGGGGATCAACCCTGTATCGACATAGTTGAAGTTCGGTGTCTGGGTTGCAAGATCGTCGAGGGTCGCGATCCCTGCGCTTTGCAGCTGATCCCCACTGAAGGTGGTTGCCGAAACGGCGGTGCGGCTGAGCGCCGTCTCGCGCCGCTGCGCCGTCACGATGATCTCCCCCGCATTGCCTTGGTTCGCTGCGTCCGCCTCCCCAGCGGTTTGACCGAATGCCGGCGAAGCCGCGGCCGAGATCAGGATCGAAGCAGAAATCAAAAGTCCAGTGCGAAGCATCATGTCGAGTCCCCTTGCAGATGACATTCTTATGTCATGTTTTGATAATGTCAATATGCCAATATTGACATTTCACACAGGGATTGTGACGCGATCCGGCATCGAGTAGCGCGCGGCGACCTCGCCGAGATGTCGCAAAGCATGCAAATGAAAATGATCAGGATGTGTCGCAGGCGCGCAGAATTGCGGCCGCGGCAACCCGCTCGGGCGCCGTTCCGTAGAAGACATCCTGCCCTGCCTTGCTATTTGGAAACTCAGAGCGCCGCGGCGCCCTTCTCGTCGATCCGGATCGGGAGATCGCTAAAGTAGCGGGACGACAACAGCGCATCGACCACGCGCTGCTCGCTGTGACGTACATGCGATTGGAAATTTGAGGCGGCAACTTCCGGATCGCCGCTTTCGAGCGCCTGGAACAATTGCTCATGCTCGTCGACGACTACGTCGCTGCCAGCATTACCGCGTCCCCCTACTTTCGAAACGAAATAGGCAATGCGATTTGACTGGTCGAGAAGCTGGTGGAGAACCTTTTCCATAATCGGATTTTTGCTGGCCGCGTAAATCCGGTTGTGGATATCGTCATGGATCTCCATCATCCCGGGCAACCCCGCATTCGCGCCTTCCACATATCGCGTATTCAAATCCCGCAGGAGGCCGACGTCGATCCGTCCGATGCTCGCCCGCGCGGCAAGTCCCTCTAGCGAGGCGCGCATCTCGAACGTTTGGCGGATCGTCACCAAACTGATATCGGAAACATGAAATCCCAGGCGAGGTACTGGGGTGATAAGCCCGTCATGGGCCAGAAGGGCCAAGGCACGACGCGCCGGGCTCCGGCTCAGACCATAGGTGTCGCAAAGCTGCGCTTCGGTAATGTCCTGACCCGGCAAGATACGGCACCGTATCACTTCCCTGTAGAGCAGACGATAGGCCTGCTCACCCAGGTCGGCCTTATCGCCAGTCAAATCTTCCACGTCTTCCTTGCGCATCAGCAACTCCAAAGGCGTCGGACCGATATCGTAGGAATCGGCCCTCGCCTATGTCCTTTTCTTTGAACTTATGCGGGACGATTTTACACTCGGGCCTGCCGCATCGCGCTACCACTCTATATTGGTTGCGCACAGATTATAGTGAAATCGTCACTCGAACCGGGCGTTACAACCGATCGCGGCTGCGCTCCACCCTCGTCACGGATCCGGTCCCCCAATTCTTTTCCGTGGATGCGAAGTCGCGCTACTGTAGCTAATAATCCCTTTCGATCGGCCGCACACAAGGGCGGCTTGCCGCGTTCGATGATGCCCACCGAACGCAAGGCGGCGCAGAGGCTGCAGCATTGCGCCTGAAGGACGAACCCGCTTCGCGGGACTGGCGCCGGGCCTGAGGTGGGGAAGGTACACGGACGTTGAGCAAGGCGGCGCGGTAGGCCGATCATGGAGCTCCTTCAACGAAGAGGAGCATGTCATGACTATTGTTACGACCGACACCCCCGTCACCCCGCTTCGCCAGCGTATGCAGCATGATATGCTGATGCGCGGCCTGGGTCGGCACACCCAGCAAGACTATATTCGCCACGTCCGACGCTTCGCCGCATTTCTTGGGCGTCCTCCTGATACGGCAACGGCCGAAGATCTCCGGCGCTTCCAGCTATATCAGCACGAGAAGGGCGTCAGCGCGTCGACCATCAACGGCGCCGTCTCAGCTTTGCGTTTCCTGTTCGCCGGGACTCTCGGGCGGCGGGATCTGGCGTGTTCTCTCGTCATCACCCGTAATCCGCGCAAGCTGCCCGATGTGCTCAGTGTCGATGAAGCGGCGAAGCTTCTCGAAGCGGCGCCCGGCATCAAGTTCAAGGCGGCACTCGGTGTTGCCTATGGCGCGGGCCTCCGTGTGTCGGAGGTCGCGCACCTGAAGGTCGATGATATCGACAGCACCCGCATGCTGATCCGCGTCGAGCAGGGCAAGGGACGCAAGGACCGCAATGCCATGCTCTCGCCGCAGTTGCTGGAGCTGCTCCGGATGTGGTGGCGCGAGGGCAAGCGGCGCAACGTCATGCTGCCCCATGGCTGGCTGTTCCCAGGGCGCAGCTACACCGATCCGGTCTCGACGCGGCAGCTGCACCGCGCGGTTCAGGAGGCTGCCGAGGTCGCCGGCATCCGCAAGCGCGTCAGTCTGCACACGTTGCGCCACAGCTTCGCGACCCACCTGCTTGAGCAAGACGTCGATATCCGCGTGATCCAGGTCCTGCTTGGCCACAGCAAGCTGTAGACGACCGCGCTCTATACCAAGGTGTCGACGCGAACGATCCATGCTGTCGCCGGGCCGCTCGACCGGTTGATGGCCCTGATGGCGGACGAAGCGCCGCCCGGCTGAGTCGGTGCAGACCTCGCTCGAGGTCGCCGATATCTTCCGGAGCGCAGGCCCCGCCTATCGGGCCGCCTATGCCGGGCATCTCAGTCTCCAGCAACTCAAGGTCATGTCGGCGATCGAGCAATGCCGGACGGCGGCGCTGGGCGGCCATGTCGAGGCCTGCGAAGACTGCGGCCATTGGCGCATGGCCTATAACAGCTGCCGCAACCGTCACTGCCCCAAGTGCCAGGGCGCCGCCGCGCGCACCTGGCTCGAGGCGCGGGAGGCCGATCTTCTCCCGGTCGGCTATTTCCATGTCGTGTTCACGCTGCCCGCCGAGGTCGCCGACATCGCGTTCCACAACAAGGCGGTGGTCTATGATCTCCTGTTCCGGGCGGCTTCTGCCACGATGCTGACCATCGCTGCCGACCCCAGGCATCTTGGCGCCCGGATCGGCATCACCGCTGTGCTCCACACTTGGGGATCGGCGATGACGCACCACCCGCATGTGCATATGATCGTGCCCGGCGGCGGTATCGCTCCCGACGGCAGTCGGTGGATATCGTCGCGGCCCGCGTTCCTGCTGCCGGGTGCGCGTACTCGGGCGGCTGTTCCGCCGCCTGTTCCTGACCCAGCTGCTGGCGCTGTACGATGCCCATCGGCTCAGCTTCTTCGGTGCGATGGCGCCGCTCGCCGAACGCCGGGCATTCCTCCGCCATCTGTCGCCGGTCAGGAAGAAGCGCTGGGTCGTCTACGCCAAGCCGCCGTTCGCCGGGCCCGAGGCCGTGCTGGCCTATCTGTCGCGCTATACTCACCGCGTCGCCATATCGAACCGGCGCCTGCTCGCGTTCGGCGATGCCGGCGTGACCATGCGCTACAAGGATTACCGCCGCGACGGCGCCGACCGCCAACGCGTCATGACGCTCAGCGCCGACGAGTTCATCCGCCGATTCCTGCTCCATGTCCTGCCGCGAGGGTTCCATCGCATCCGCCACTATGGCCTGCTCGCCGGCTCTGCCCGGAGGGCCAGCCTCGCGCTCGCCGGCGAGCTGCTCAATGTTGTGCCGGATCCTGAGGATACGCTGATCAATGAGGCCGTCGATCCGGTACCGCCATGCCCGTGCTGCGGAGGCAGGATGATTGTGATCGAGGTCTTCGCCCGCTGGCGCCAGCCCCGTGCGCCGCCGAGTGCCGTCGTGCCGATCCGGACGATCGCGTCATGACCCGGCATGGCTTATCCACAAGAATGACCGAGCGATGCCGGCGCTGGCCAACGGGCCGGCTTGCGCCGATCGCCTCAGCGCGTTGCCACACGTCCGCCGAAAGACGACGGTTCGACGTTCCAGACCTCGATCATGACGGTCGAGGCCGTGTCTCGCGCTGTCACCTCGGTCGTTGCAACTGTCCACGGCGTCCTCCCGACCAGCCCAAAGCGCAAATCCCCATAGCTCAGTCTCAGAGCCCACGCGGGTTCCTCCATCAGAGGCTTTCGTACGCTGAAGCGCCCGAAACCCTTCACGAAGTCGGTCGTTGAAACCGCCCGCCAGATGCCCCCGAAGCGGTCATCAATTAACAAGAGGATTATTGCTGCTGGGTTCATGGTGCCGCTCCGCGCGGAGTGCCTTGGCACTGCGTAACGCGTTAGACCGGGTAAAACGGGGGAAGAGTTTTGTCGATTGCGCCCATCTTCACATCGCCATGCGATCTTGCGAACCGGTTGCCCAGCCTCATCGCCGAGTTTCTCGATCTTGAGGAGCATCTCAAGCGGCGCTTTCGTGAGGACAGCATCACCGACATCCTTGTCGCGTCGCTGCTTTCTCTAGATCCGCAGCCATGGCCGACAGGGCACCGAGAACGCCCGTAACGGCCTCTATATTTGCGGCGGGTTCACGGCGGTAGCCGGCGAGGAGCTTCGAGATATGGGTCGCTTCGATCATCGCTCGGGCTGCCTCGCATCACGATTTTTGCGCGCATCATGCCCGAACAGAAGCTGCGCATCGTCGAGGCCTTCAAGGCGGCGGGGGAGATTGTCGGAATGACGGGCGACGGCGTCAACGATGCGCCGTCGCTCAAGGCTGCTCACATAGGGGTGGCAATGGGTGGGCGCGGCACCGACGTCGCGCGCGAAGCTTCCTCGATCGTTCTGCTCGACGATGATTTCGGCTCTATTGTAACTGCAATCCGCCTCGGACGCCGGATATTCGACAATCTGCGCAAGGCGATGGGATTCATCGTCGCGGTGCACGTCCCGATCGCGGGGCTTGCGCTCGCGCCGCTGCTGCTCGGTTTCCCGATCCTTCTCGGGCCCATCCACATCGCGCTGCTCGAGATGATCACCGATCCCGTCTGTTCGCTGGTGTTTGAGGCCGAAACCGAGGAGGAGGGCGTGATGCAGCGACCGCCGCGCGCGTCAGACAGCGCCCTTATGCCGCGCGCGTTGCTCGTCTGGTCGGTCGCGTAAGGCGGCATCGCCTTCGCTGCTATCGCCGCGCTTCTTCTTCGGGCGCGTAGCCTGGGCATTGCCGATACGTTCGGAATGCCCGAGCCGATGGTCAAGCGCATCCTTGCGCTGGGCAATCTGCTCCCGCGCATCCGCTCGCTTTACGCGAAGGAAAAGATCAGTTCGGGCACCGTGCGGCATCTGACGATGGCGTGCAAAAGCCAGCAACGCGCGTGGCTGGCGTTGTTCGACGATGCCGACGCTTATTGCCCGCAGGGAAACCAGCTCAAAGGCTGGCTGTTCGGCGGCGGTGCGATCAAGGCCGATCATGCTCTGTTTGACATCGAGGCGAGCGGTCTTGCGATCATCGCCGACCTGTTCGGCGACGAGCGCTATTTTGCCGACAGCGATGCCTTCTGGGCGGCGCAGCTTGCCGCCGTCGAGGCGCGGCGCGCGCGGTTTCTGGAAGAGGGATGGAGCGATGTCGCCGTTCTGCCCACAGGCGACTATTTCCGGTCATGGGAATTTCGCCAAGCACCCAAGCGCAAGGGCGGACGCATTTATATCGAGGTGCGCGATATCTCGGGCTGAAGCTCGACGATCCGAGCTTCGCCGCTCCGATCTACGCGAACCTCTTCGAGGGCGAAGGCGGCAAGGAATTCAGCCCCATCTGGTCCCGGACCAATCGCAAAAACGGCGACTGAGAAACTCGTCCCGCTCGAACAATCGGGCGGGACATTCTATTGACGTCTGTGGAGGAGAGAACCGGCCAGCGAGCCGCGTCCGGAATCAAACCCCCGGACTTTTAAGTCAAGATCTGACAGGGGCTTTCTTGGGGGCCTCTAAATTATAGTATCAAGTCATCTTATTGAATTATCACAACTTTGTCTGAATTATTAGATTCCCTTCACCACCGCGATTTAACCACGCTAAATCGCGATCAGCGAAAGCTCGGCCGACTTCGCGCGGCGAGGATCGACGGTGTGGCTTTGCCGCGCCGGGCCGGTTTTCAGGCTTTTTCCACCCGCACCGTCTGCTCGACCAGTTCGATCTCGCGATAGGCGGTGAGGAAGGCGATGTCCGCCGCGTCGCGGCCGACGCAGATGCGGGCGGTCTCGGTCGGCCGGGTCATCCCCGTCGCATCGACCATATGCCAGTCGCCCGCCAGATAGACCTCGGCCACCGCGTGGAAATCCTGCGGTTTCACGCCGAGCGCATAGACGCTCGCCATGCGCGCCGGGATATGCGCCGAACGCGCGAGCGCGATCATCACATGCGCATAGTCGCGGCACACGCCGCGCCGTTCGACGAAGCTGTCGAGCGCGCCGGTGTCCGATGTGCTCGCCCCCGCGACATAGGTGAAGCGGCTCTCGATCCAGTCGCGCATCGCACCGATCTTTGCGCCGCCGGTGCGTTCGCCAAAACGCCGCTCGACGAAGGCGTGGAACTTGTTCGACGGGCAATAGCGCGATTCGTTGAGATAGGGGACCGCCGCCGCGGGCAGCCGGTGCAGCGGGACTTCGGGCAGGGCGCGGAAATCGACCATGGGGCGATCGATCGCGACGGTCGCGCGATAGGCGGCGCGCAGCATGCCCGACGTGCGCATCCAGACCGGCTCGCACGTCCCGTCGCTCGCGGGAACGCGCGAGAAAAGCTCGGGCTCGCCAAGGTCGAGCGATGCGCTTTCGACATGCTGGCCGCCGCCGCTCGCGGCTTCGACCTGGAGCATCAGGTCGACCGGCTCGGGCAGGCGATAGGTCAGGGAGACGGAGATTTCGAGTTTCATCTGTCGACCACGCACGATGGAGAACCGGCGCCGCCAGGGCCAATCCGGGAAAAGCCAAACGACGGCGGCCGCGGCGGCGGCTGATCAGATACCGCCGTCGGTCACCGCATAGCCGATCGCTTCGAACCCGGCGGTCAGCATCGCCGCGCACGCCGCGACCGCGTCGCCGTCGATCGAACGAATGACGAAATTCGCGCCGACCTTGCCTTCGCGAAAGAAGGGGTAGCTGCCGATCGCAACCCCCGGATGCTCCTTTTCGCCGCGGCGGAGCAGGTCGGCGATCTCGCTTTCGGGAGCCCAGGCACCGATCGTGTGCGCGACGAGCGGCGCGCCACCCTCGAGCTCGCCGGTCAGCGCATCGAGCATCCCCGCGGTGATGTGCGGCACCCCCGCCATGACGAAAAGATTGCCGATGCGGATGCCCGGCGCGCCCGACATGCGGTTCGGGATCAGGTCGGCGCCGCCCGGAACGCGCGCCATGCGCAGCCGCGCTTCGGTCAGTTCGCTGCCGCGCGCGGTGTAATAGCGTTCGAGGATCGCGCGCGCGTCGGGGTGGATGACGACCCCGACGCCGAGCGCCTTCGCGACCGCGTCGACGGTGATGTCGTCGTGCGTCGGGCCGATCCCGCCGGTGGTGAAGACATAATCGTAGCGCGCGCGGATCGCATTGAGGGCGTCGACGATCTCCGCCTCGACATCAGGAACGATGCGCACCTCGCGCAGGCGGATGCCCTGCACGTCGAGCCAGGTCGCGATCTGCGACACATTCTTGTCCTGGGTGCGGCCCGAGAGAATCTCGTCGCCGATCACCAGCACGGCGGCGGTCCAGATGCGTTCGTCGCTCATCGCTTTGCCTTAGCCCGCTGGCATGACAAAACAAGGTGTTGGATGCGGGCAATCGTTCCTGCTATGTTCCAATCCGATTCGCCAAGAAGGGAGAGCCGCGATGGCCGACGCGCTGATATTCTATACCAACCCCATGTCGCGCGGGCAGATCGTCCGCTGGATGCTCGAAGAGGTGGGGGCGCCCTATGAAACGCAGATTCTGGGCTATGGCACCTCGATGAAGGATCCGGCCTATCTGGCGATCAACCCGATGGGCAAGGTTCCGGCGATCGTCCACCATGGCCGGACCGTCACCGAATGCGCCGCGATCTGCGCCTATCTGGCCGACGCTTTTCCCGCGGCGGGGCTGGCGCCGGCGGCGGCCGACCGCGCCGATTATTATCGCTGGCTCTTCTTCACCGCGGGGCCGGTCGAACAGGCGATCACCGCCAAATCCTTTGGGATCGAACCCGATGGCGACCAGCAGCGCATGGCGGGCTTCGGCTCACTGGGCGCCGCGCTCGATGCGCTGGAAAGCGCGGTGGCGGACAAGGCGTTCGTCGCCGGCGATCGCTTCAGCGCCGCCGACGTCTATGTCGGCAGCCAGATCGACTGGGGGCTGCAATTCGGCACCATCCCCTCGCGCCCGGCGTTCGAGGCCTATGTCGCGCCGCTGCGCGACCGCGCGGGCTACAAGCGCGCGAAGGACATCGACAATGCGCTGATCGCCGAGATGCAGCCGGCGAAGCCGGCGTGAACGGATGGAGCTACAAACCGTCATCCCCGCGCAGGCGGGGGCGACGGCTGGTATCAGTCAAAACAGCCATCTGTTCCCAAAGAAAAAGCCCGGCGAATCGCTTCGCCGGGCTTCTTGTTCGTTGCGATGTCCCTCGGCTCAGTTGCGGTTGCCCAGCAGGTTGAGCAGGAAGGTGAACATGTTGACGAAGTCGAGGTAGAGCGTCAGCGCGCCCATCACCACCGACTTGCCGACGAAGTCGGTCCCGCGGACATAGAAATACATGCTCTTGATCTTCTGCGTGTCATAGGCGGTGAGGCCCGCGAACAGCAGCACGCCGACGGCGCTGATCGCGGTTGCGAAGGCGCCCGAATGGAAGATGAAGGCATTGAGCAGCAGCGCGACGAGAATGCCGACGACGCCCATGATCAGGAAGGTGCCGAAACCCGACAGATCCTTCTTGGTCGTATAGCCATAGAGGCTGAGGCCAAGGAAGGCCGCCGCGGTCGCGAAGAAGGTCTGCGCGATCGAGGTCTGGGTAAAGGCCAGGAAGATCGTCGACATCGACAGGCCCATCACCGCGGCATAGGCCCAGAAGAGCATCTGCGCGGCGGTCGTCGACAGCTTGTTGATCCCGAAGCTCAGCACCAGCACAAACGCCAGCGGCGCGAGCATCACCACCCACATCAGCGGGCTGCCGACCAGCGACAGGGTGAAACCCGAATTATAGGCAAGCATCGCGACGATGCCGGTCAGCAGCACGCCCGAACCCATATAATTATATACTGACAGCATGTACGACCGCAGGCCGGCATCGACGGCCTGATCCATTGCGCTCGCGCTGCCTGGGAAGCCGGACGCCGCCATATTGGGGTCGTTCCAATTCGCCATTGTAAATCTCCATCACCGGCCGGACGATCCCCGCCGTATGGGCAATATCGGGATTTTGCCCGCGCGTTTCAAGCGAAACCGGAAGGGGGGGCGAATTGGAGCGTGAAAGCCGGAATAATGCGCGCAGAGGCGCAGAGATCGCGGAGATCTTGGTTCACGTGGAGAGGCGGGGAAGGGCCGATGTCGAATGAGGGATTTGCGTGTCCCCGCTAAGACGGGGACCAATCTCCGGTCGGTTTCATCTTGCACGGGCTGGAGATGGGCTCCCGCCTTCGCGGGAGCACACAGCTCTTTTTGCCGAATCCTCCGCGTCTTTGCGTAAGGCAAGAATCTCTGCGATCTCTGCGTCTCTGCGCGCATCACGCAGCCCCGCTGGCCGTCCCCGCTCCAACCGCTTATGCTGTCCGCGCCATGTCCACCCACCGCCTGTTCGTCGCGCTGCGTCCGCCCCGCCCGATTCGCGCGGCGCTGATCGCCGCGATGCACGGTATTTCGGGCGCGCGCTGGCAGGACGACGCACAGCTTCACCTGACCCTACGCTTCATCGGCGAGGTCGACCGGCACAGCGCCGAGGATATCGCCGCGGCGCTCGGCAGCCTTCACGCCCCCGCGATTCGCGCGCGCATCGACGGGGTCGGCCTGTTCGAACGGCAGGGACGGCCGCATATGGTGTGGGCGGGGGCCGGGCCGCATGCGCCGCTCGCGGCGCTGCACCGCAAGGTCGACCAACGGCTGGCACGAGTCGGGATCGCGCCCGAAACGCGGGCATTCGTGCCGCATATCACGCTGGCGCGGCTGAACCGCGGATCGGGGCCGGTCGCGCCATTCCTCGCGCAGAGCAGCGACCTGGCGAGCCCGCCGTTCCTGTTCGGCCATGTCACGCTTTATGAAAGCGCGATGGGCCATGGCGGTTCGCGCTATCACCCCGTCGCGCGCTATCCGCTTGTGGAGGAGGCGACGAGCGCCGACGCGACCGCGCTGACGTCGTCCCACGTCGCCGCGAAGCCGTCGTCGTCGCCATAAAAGGGATCGGCGACGCTCTCGCCCTCGCGGCCGGGCACGCGATCGAACATCAGCGCAAGCGTCGCGGTCGCATCGGCGGGCCGGATCGCCCGCGCGTCGCGCAGATTATTCATATCGGCGGCGAGGATCAGGTCGAAACGGCGGAAATCTTCGGGCGAAAGCTGGCGCGCGCGCAGGTCCGAGATATCGACGCCGCGCCGCCGCGCCTCGGCCTGCGCGCGGGCGTCGGGGGGATGGCCGACATGCCAGTCGCCGGTGCCGGCCGAATCGAGCACCGCATCGATCCCGGCGGCGGCGAACGCCGTCCGCGCCGCGCCTTCGGCCAGCGGCGAACGGCAGATGTTGCCGAGGCAAAGGAAAAGGATGGTGGGGGGTTTTTGTCGATCCTTGCGCATATTGCTCCTCTCGCACAAAGTTGAACCGACTTTCAACTTGCGCCGTCGCCGGGCTCTGCTAGCCATGGCGGAAACGATAAGCGACCGGGGAGAGACTTGCCAGATGGCCGATAACAGCACCGCGAGCAACGAGGCGACCATCCCGTCGGCCAAGGCGTCGCCCTATGCCTGGTATGCGCTCGGCATCTTGTTCCTGGTCTATGTCCTCAATTTCATCGACCGGCAGATCATCACGATCCTCGCGCCCGACCTGAAGCGCGACCTCGGGCTCGACGACGCCGACATCGGCTTTCTCTATGGCACCGCCTTCGCGGTCTTCTATGCGCTGTTCGGCATCCCGCTCGGCCGGCTCGCCGATGCGTGGCACCGCGTCCGCCTGCTCACCGTCGGGCTCGCCATCTGGTCGGCGATGACCGCCTTGTCGGGGCTCGCCGCGAACAAATATCAACTCGCGAGCGCGCGCATGGGCGTCGGGGTCGGCGAGGCGACCGCGGGACCGTCGGCCTATTCCCTGATTTCCGACCTGTTCCCCAAGCATATGCGCGGCACCGCGCTCGCCATCTATTCCGCCGGGCTTTATTTCGGCGGCGGCATCTCGCTGATGATCGGCGGTTTCATCGTCGAGGGCTGGAACGATGCCTATCCGAACGGCGGCCCCTTCGGCCTCGTCGGCTGGCAGGCGGCGTTCATGGCGGTCGGCATCCCCGGCCTGCTGCTCGCGGCGTGGGTCGCGACGTTGCGCGAGCCGGTGCGCGGCCTCGTCGACGGCATCCCCACCCAGGCGTCACCGACCCCCTTCAAGGGCTTTTTCGAGGAGCTGTTCGCGATCATTCCGCCATTCACGCTGATTTCGGCGGCGCTGCGCGGCGGGCGGGCCTTTGCGATCAACCTTGGCGCCATCGTGATATTGGGGCTTGTCGCAGCGGCGATGATCACGCTCACCGGCGCGGTGCTGCAATGGCTGTGCGTCGCCTTCGGCTATTATGCCGTCTTTTCGTGGGCGAGTTCGCTCAAACGCCGCGATGCGCCGACCTTTCACCTCGTCTGGGGGTCGAAGGCGTTTCTCGCGACGATCCTCGGCTATGGCACCGTCGCCTTCATGTCCTATGCGTCGAGCGCCTTCGCGCCGGTCTACGCGCTCGAGGTGCTGGGCGAGGATGCGGCGACGGTCGGCTTCTGGGTCGGCGGCTTCGGCGCGCTCGCGGGATTCCTGGGGGTCATCCTCGGTGGCCGCATGTCCGATTGGCTGCGTCAGCGCAACGAGGCGGGGCGCATCCTCGTCGTGATCTTCGGGCTGCTTGCGCCGATCGTCCCGATCGTCATCGCCTTCACGACCAAATCCGAGCCGGGCAGCGCCGATTTCATCCGCTTCACCGCCTTCGCCTCGCTCGCCGGGCTGCTCGCGTCGAGCGCGCTCGGCGCCGCCGCGGCGACGACGCAGGATCTGGTATTGCCGCGGATGCGCGGCACCGCGACCGCGACCTTCTTCCTCGCGACGACGCTCGTCGGGCTCGCGCTCGGCCCTTATATGGCGGGGCAGGTTTCGGCGATGACCGGCAATCTGGCGACGGGCGTCCTGTCGACGTTGATCATCGTGCCGGTCGGGCTGGTCGCGCTGCTCGTCGCCTATCGCAGCGTCCCCCGCGCGGCCGCCTCGGTGGTCGAGCGCGCGCGGGGCGCGGGCGAGCCGGTCTAGGACTCGCCCGCCATCGCCTCGATTATTCGGCGGCGGGAAGCTCGATCACGCCGCAGGCGACGCGCGCGCCGCTGTTGCCGCTGGGATCGGTCTTCATGTCGTCGGGGCCGGCGTGGATGACGAAAGCAGCACCGTCGGCATCGATCAGCCCGCCCTCGCCCGTCAGCCGCGTGCCGACCAGCGTCAGCGTCGCGCGGCCGATCGCATCGGGTTCGATCACGAGGTTCGGAAGGTCGCCGTGGTGCGCGCCCATCGGATTGTCACGGCCGTGCTGCGCGCCGGTCGGGTTCCAATGCGGCCCCGCGCTGGTGAAACCGGGCGGCGTGCATTGCCCGACACCGTGGACGTGCATGCCATAGGTG
Source organism: Sphingopyxis lindanitolerans (assembly GCF_002993885.1). Lineage (NCBI taxonomy): Bacteria > Pseudomonadati > Pseudomonadota > Alphaproteobacteria > Sphingomonadales > Sphingopyxidaceae > Sphingopyxis > Sphingopyxis lindanitolerans. The sequence continues at coordinate 2,446,447 of NZ_CM009578.1, read as the reverse complement.
CCGGCGGCAAAGCCGCGCGCGACGAGTTCGATGCGAAGGCCGGTGTCGGTCTTGTAGAAATCGGCGCGGCCGCGATCGGCGCCGCGCGCGTCGAAAAGCCGCGCCGAAGCGTCAGCCGCGGGTAGCTTCTGCACCGGCGTGCCGCCCATGCCCGCGCAGCCGGCGAGCGCCAGCACCCCCGCCGCGCCCAGCACCGCCGCCCATTTCCGTCCGTGACGTGAAGCAAGGATCATCGCTCGTCTCCCTTATTTGCGGGTCCGACGCGGCCACCGCGCCCTTCGATCCGCGCGAGGATGCCCGCAAATGCTCGCGCTTCCAAGCGGATATGCTCTCGGCGTCAACGTTTGTCGGCTGAAAGGCGCAGCCGCAGTCGCTGCAACTCCTGCGGCGCGAGCGGGGGCAGCGATGCGGCGGGCTTGCCCTCGCGAAGCCGCTTGCGGTCCTTTTCGGCGGGTTCGACGCGGCGCACTCGTACCGGCGCATGGCCCTGCGCGCGGATGCCGAGCTGTTCGGCGGCGCCGCGCGACAGGTCGATGATCCGCCCGCCGCCCGCGAACGGGCCGCGATCGTTGACGCGGACGATGATCCGCCGTCCGGTGTCGAGCGCGGTCACCTCGACATAGGTCGGGAGCGGCAATGTCGTGTGCGCGGCGGTGATCCAGCCGGGGCGGAATTTCTCGCCATTCGCAGTGCGGTTGCCCGATTCGCTACCATACCAGCTTGCAGAGCCGAGCGCGTCGTAGCCGGGAGCGGCGGCCGGCACATAGGCGACGCCGCGCACCATATAGGCGGGACCGATCCGCACCGGCACGTCGCTGACCGGACGGAAGTTGCCACCCGCGCAGGCGGACAGCATCAGAAGCGCCGGGGCCAGGACCATGGGGGAATATAGAAAGCGCCCGCTCATCATGGGCCTTGGTATAGGCAGCCCCGCGCCGGGATAAAGCCCCTGTAGCGGCTTTGAGGTGGGAAATGGACATTTCGAAGGAAGGTCGCCCCCGCGCAGGCGGGGGTCGCCATCGGCCTTTTCCTTCGTCGCCGCATGAACCGCCAGCGACCCCCGCCTGCGCGGGGGCGACGGCTATCATCGCTCGAACCTGCGCCTCATCCCCTTCATCCAAAGCGAAAGGGCCGCGAATCGCTTCGCGGCCCTTCCTCAAGCTTGCGTTTCGGATCAGCGATCAGAAGACGCGCGCATATTGTTCGTTCCCGACGAAGCCCAGCTTGCCGACGCCGCTGCGCTTCACGACCGCCATTACGCGATCGACGGTGATATAGCGCGCGTAGGGATCGGGCTGCACCTGCAATTCGGGTTCGACCGGCAGCGCCTTGGTCTCATCCAGATATTGCGCGAGCTGTGCCAGATCGATCGGCGAACCGTTCCACGCGATCGTTCCCGCGGGGTCGATCGTGATCTTGTTCTTTTCCGGATCGACGTTGTTCTTCGCGTCGGTCGGAACCGGCAAGTCGATCTTCACCGCGTGGGTCTGAACCGGGAGGGTGATGATGAACATGATGAGGAGCACGAGCATGACGTCGATCAACGGCGTCGTGTTCATTTCCATCATCGGTTCATTGTCGTCCCGATCGCCAACGGCCATGGACATAGGATTATTCCTTCATTCCTAAGTGGACCGACGCCTTAGAGGCGGCCCAGCGTACTCGAGCCAGCAGCCGGTTCGGAAATGAACCCGATCTTCTGGAAGCCGGCATATTGCATCGTATAGATCACACCGCCGATGCACTGGTACGGCGTGTTGACGTCGCCGCGGATATGCACTTCGGGGAAGTTATCTTCGGTGATATTCTGAACGCCGCCGATATCCTCGATAAGCTTTTCGAGCTTCTTCTGCCCGAGATCGAGCAGTTGTTTGGAATCGACGGGCGTCTGTCCCCAATATACTTCACAAGCCGAACTGTCGGCATTGGGCTCGCCATCGCCATCGGTATCCGCCGAACGGACCGACAGATTGACGTTTTCCGGCTTCGTCGTCGTCGGTTCAAAGACCACATCGGGCAGCTTGAGGCTCACCGTCTTGAGCACCACGGGGACCGTGATGAGGAAGATGATGAGCAGCACAAGCATGATGTCCACGAGCGGGGTCGTGTTGATGTCCGACATCGGGGCATCTTCGCCCTTGTCGCCTACACTCATCGCCATAGGATTAGCATCCTGTCACAAAATTACTGTCATGGAGCGAAGCGGAAGCCACCGGCGCCCGCTTCGTCCAGCGGCCCCGTGCCATCGCCCGCAGGCGACAACGCGGGGCCCGCAGACTTACGCCTTCTTCGGGGCGGCAGCCGGAGCGGCCTTTGCCGAAGCGGCCGACACGACCGGCTTCACCTGGCCGCCCGACATGATCGAACCGAGAACGTCGTTCGAGAAGGTCGACAGACGGCGCGCGATCGTCTTGTTGCGGCTCTGCAACCAGTTGAAGGCGAGCACTGCGGGAACCGCCACGATCAGACCGATGGCGGTCATGATGAGCGCTTCACCGACCGGGCCGGCGACGGTGTCGATCGAGGCCTGGCCCGACGCGCCGATCTTCACGAGGGCGCGAAGAATGCCGATAACGGTCCCGAACAGACCCACGAACGGAGCCGTCGAACCGACGGTCGCGAGGAACGCGAGGCCGCCGTTGAGCTTCGAGTTGATGTGGTTCTGCGAGCGTTCGAGCGTGCCGTGCATCCAGTCGTGCGATTCGACGGGATCGGTCAGCTTGTTATGCTCTTCGTTGGCGCGCAGGCCGTCTTCGACCACCTGGCGATAGGCGCTGTTCTTTTCGAGCTTGGCAACGCCGTCGGCGAGCGTGGGGGCGCGCCAGAAGTTCGCGTCGACCGCCTTGCCCTGGTTGATCACCTTATTCTGTTCGAACAGTTTGGTGAACAGGATGTAAAGCGTGCCGACGAACATGATCAGCAGGACCAGGAAGGTGCACTGCGACACGATGCCGCCTTCGCACAAAGCGGGCAGCAGGCCGTAGGGGTTCTGGCCTTCCTTCACGACGCAGACCGAGGCGGGGAGGAGCGACATCCCCACGTCGTGGGCCGGAGCCGCAGCGCCCGCGGCAGCGTTTGCAATCAGGTTAAACATGGTGGTTATTCCCTCTCAAAATATTCAAAACGGTATGAAAAGACTGAAAATATAGGGGTCGCCGGGGCGGCAGATCACTTCGGAATCTGCCACTTCACGCGACTGCTGTAGCTGCTGCCCGCGGGGTGCCCCGCACGGTCCTTCGCCGGCGTGAAACGCGCGCGGCGCATCATCAGCTTGCAGGTCAGATCATCGAGATCGGCATGGCCGCTCGACGAGGTGACGTCGCAACCCGTGGGTTTGCCGCTCGCGTCATAGCTGACGCGGAAGCCGGTCGTGCCCTGCCGCTCTTCGCGGAGCGCGCGCGCCGGATAGTCGTCGGGGCTGGCCCAGTTGCCCGGATTGCCCCGCGGCTTGCCGGGAGCGCTCATATCCGGCGTCGGCGGCGGAGCCGGCGGCGCCGCGATCGGCGTCATGATAGGCGGCGCCGGCGGCGGAGTCGGCACCGACTGCACCTGGTTCGACGTGTTCGGCGGCGGGAACACCGACGGCGGCGTCACCACCGGCGGCGGCGGCGGAAGCTTGTTATCCGGCGGCGGCGGCGGCGGGGGTTCCTCCGGCGGCGGCGGCTCTTCGACGTCCACCACGTCCAATTTCTCGGCGATCTTCTTAACGATGCTGATGTTCAGGCCATTCACCAGGCCGTAGCCCAGCAAAGCCGTGAACAAGCCCACCAAGACAATCGCCACTACCCTATTTTTAGGGTCGACATTATCACCATAAGCCATTCAGGGACGACGCTCCTTGCTAGATCATCCTGACACCAAATCCATGACCGACGGGCGCGGTTGCCAAATGCCCGGATGATTTCCGATGCGCTTTCACAGACCCGACGGCGTCGCAACCGGCCTTATTATGGTTTTGCCGGACGCTTCGTCGCCCGTCCTATCGCGGTGGCGGCCAGTTCGCAAACCCTTTATCAGGGGTTAATGTCCGCTTCCCCATGATGGGGTCTTGGCGCCCTTTCGGCGCTTCGAGCAAGGAAAGGTGGTTCGATCATGCGCGCTCTCCTGTCGGCTGCCGCCCTAGGTTTTTTCTCGGTAAGCAGTTGTTTTATAAATGTTTCTGCCATGCAGACGCCCGCGGCGGTGGCAACGGCTTCACCCTATAGCTATGCGGATATTGCCGATCTGGCGACAATCGCGCCAATGGCGATCCAGGCCCGGATCATCCACGCGACAGCGCTGAAAGCCGAACGGGCGCCGGGGCTGAAGGCGGGTCAGACGCGATTCTATGTCGAAGCCGACGTGGTCAGCCTGATTCGCGGCGCGGGTCCGCTGGCGGCGCGAATCTCCTATCTGGTCGACCTGCCGCTCGACGCCAGGGGCAAGCCGGCGAAGCTCAGGAAGAAGCAGCCGGTCCTGCTCTTCGCCCGCCCCGTCGCGGGCGCCGTCCCGGGCGCGAAGAACACCGGCAGCGTTCAACTCGTCGCACCCGACGCGCAATTGCCGTGGGATCCGGCGACCGACGCGCAACTCCGCGCTATCCTGACCGAACTCGTCAAACCCGGCGCGCCGCCCGCGATCACCGGGGTCGCCAACGGCTTCCATGTCCCCGGCACGCTGCCCGGCGAGGGCGAGACGCAATTGTTCCTCGACACCAAGACCGGCGAGCCGGTGTCGCTGACCATATTGACCGCACCCGACGGATCACGGCGCTGGGCCGCGGCGTTCGGCGAGATCGTCGACGGATCGGCCGCCGTGCCGGCGCGCGACACGCTGGCCTGGTATCGGCTCGCGTGCGGCCTGCCGCATCAATTGCCGCTCAGCAAGCTCGCCGGCACCGCGCCCGAGGACCGCAAGAAGGCGGCGTCGGACTATGCGGTGGTGCTCGGCGCGCTCGGCGAATGCACGCGGACGCGGACGCCGCCGACGGGGATGTGAGGCAAGCGTCTTCGCGTGAATCCCCTTGTTTCCTGCCAGAAAGCCGATACGTGCGCTGACACTTCGCGGGCAATGGCCCCCGCATCCACGATAGGAGTGTCCCGATGTCGCCGTCCCCTGCCCCCGCCGCGCCCCGCCCGCCGCTGCGCGTCGCACTCGCGGGGATCGGCGTCGTCGGCGGCGGCGTCGTCCGGCTGCTCGAGACGAATCGCGACCTCATCGCGCGGCGCGCGGGCCGATCGATCGAGATCGTCGCGGTGTCGGCGCGCGACCGCCACAAGGACCGCGGCATCGACCTGTCACCCTATCGCTGGGAAGATGATATGGACGCGCTCGTCGCGGCGGACGATGTCGATGTCGTCGTCGAGATGATCGGCGGCGCCGACGGATCGGCGCTGACCCTCGCGCGCCACGCGCTCGGCGCGGGCAAGGCGCTGGTCACCGCGAACAAGGCGATGATCGCGCACCATGGGCTGAGTCTCGCGCGGCTGGCCGAGGCGAAGGACACGCCGCTGAAATATGAAGCGGCGGTCGCGGGCGGCATTCCCGTCATCAAGGCGATCCGCGAGGGGGCGTCGGCGAACCTGATCGCGCGCGTCTATGGCATCCTCAACGGCACCTGCAATTATATCCTGACCCAGATGGAGCGCGGCGGCGCGAGCTTCGCCGACGCCCTCGCCGACGCACAGGCCGAAGGCTATGCCGAGGCTGATCCGACCTTCGACGTCGACGGTATCGACGCCGCGCACAAATTGTCGATCCTCGCCGCGCTCTGCTTTGGGACCAGGCTCGACATCGGCGCGGTGACCGCCAACGGCATTCGCGGCCTGATCGCCGCCGACATCCGCGAAGCCGAGGCGCTCGGCCATCGCGTCCGCCTGATTGGAATGGCCGAGCGCGACCAGAACGGCCTTTACCAGCATGTCCAGCCGTGCCTGGTCCCCGCCGACCACCCGCTCGCCTATGTCCCCGGCGCGCTGAACGCCGTCGTCGCCGAGGGGAATTTCGTCGGCCGCCTGTTCTTCGAGGGCGCGGGCGCGGGCGCGGGGCCGACCGCGTCGGCGATCGTCGCCGACATCATCGACATCGCGCGCGACGAATATGGCCCCGCCTTCGCGATGCCGGTTGACGCGCTCGATGCCGCCCCGGTCGCCGATGCCGGCGCGCGCGTCGGCAAGCATTATGTCCGCCTGATCGTCGAGGATCGCATCGGCGTGCTCGCCGAGATCGCAACCGCGATGCGCGACGCGGGCGTCTCGATCGAAAGCTTCATCCAGCGCGGCACCGATGAGGAAGACGGTGTCGTCATCGTCCTCGTCACCCACGAAGGCCCGACGCGCGCGATCGAGGCGGCGCTCGCCGCGCTCGCCGCGTCGGACCATGTCGTCGGCACGCCGATGCGGATGCCGATATTGGCGCTCTAACCCTCGCTTGAAATCGGCGACACCTTTGTTACCCCCCACCAGGGAATATCGGGGGGCGATCATGGACATCGAAATCAAGCGCGGGCTGGCCGAAGCGCGGGAACTCGCCGGCGAGCATTGGCGGGCGCTGCTTGCCTATATGCTGCTCGGCGTCGCGCTGCCCTTCCTGCTGCTGGCGAGCGAGCCGGTGCTCAGCATGGACGCGATCCTCGCGCTCGCGATCGCTCCCGAAACCTTCCGGCTCGCGGGATCGATCGCCGGTCCGCTCTATTTGCTCGGCATCTGTGCGGCGCTGCTCTGCGGTGCGATGCTCGCGCTGTGGAGCGCGCTGCTCGCCGAGATTCGGGAAGGCTATGTCGCAGAAATCATGTATGGCATGGTCGCGGGCGCCGCCTATCTGGTTGCCGGCCTGCTCTTCTTTTATCTGGTGGGCTTCCTGCTGTCGCTGCCGTTCAAGCTCTCCGTCGGGGCCGAGGCGATGCGCGCCGAGGGCACGCCGATCGCGATCGCGCGGCAGACCATGCTGACGCTGCTGAGCGCCTGGCTCGGCGCGCGACTGTGCCTGATCGGCCCGGCCATGGCGGCGGCGGGAAAGCTGGAGCCGGTCACCGCATTCGTCGAATCCTGGCGTCGCACCGCGCGTTCCCAGTGGCGGCTGTTCGCTTTCTATCTGGCGTTCAACATCATCGCCGGGGCGCTGATCGCCCTGCTTTTCGTTCTGCATGGTTTTCTGATCATCGGCGGCGAGGCGACGCGGATGGCGGCCATGGCGATGAGCAGCGTCTGGCTGGTCTTCTGGTGCGCCTATTTCGCCATTGCCGTTTTGGTCCCCGCAGGATTCTATCGCGCATCGCAGTTCGGAGGGTCGGCCGAGACTTTCGCTTAGGGTTCGGCAGGCGGCGGCGCGTCGGGATCGGTCGCGCGCTTCGCCATTTCGTAGAGCGGATTATATTCGGGGCCGCGCGGATAGCGGCCGCCGATCGGCATCCAATTATAGGGCAGCCGGTCGAGGCTCATCGCCTTGGCCTCGGCGCGCGGGAGCTTTGGTGGCGCCTCGCGGCCCGCGTTGGCGATCGCGCGCAGTTCGGGCGACAAGCGGTGCTTTTTCGGTATCGCTGCCGCAGACGGTGATCGAGCCGTCATCCGACGGCGTGCAGCGCCGGACGGGATCGGTCATCTCCCTTGCCCGCGCGATGGCCGCGTCGGTCTGTCGCGGCGCGGGCGGGCCGACGGTCTGCGCCGCCGCGGGTATCGCGGTCGCGCCCATGACGCAATAGAGCGCAAAAGCGACGCCGAATCGGGCGAAGGATTCTCGACAAGCGGGGCAGCGGGCCATATGGCGCCCAGCATGCCCACCCGGCGGAACAAGTAAAGACGGAGATCAGCGGACATGACGACCAACGGCAGCAACCTCGACCGGGTGCTCGTGCTCGAAATGGTGCGCGTCACCGAAGCCGCGGCGATCGCCGCCGCCAAGCTGATCGGGCGCGGTGACGAAAAGGCGGCCGATGCCGCCGCCGTCGAAGCGATGCGCACCGCGTTCAACACGCTGTACATGGACGGCACCATCGTCATCGGCGAGGGCGAGCGCGACGAGGCACCGATGCTCTATATCGGCGAAAAGGTCGGCAACGCGCCGGGCAAGGGGCCAAAAATCGACATCGCGGTCGATCCGCTCGAAGGCACGACGATCACCGCCAAGGCCGGCCCCAATGCGCTCGCGGTGCTCGCGATCGCCGACGAAGGCGGCCTGCTCAACGCCCCCGACGTCTATATGGACAAGCTCGCGGTCGGCCCCGGCTTTTCGCCCGACATCGTCCATTTCGGCAACAGCGTGCGCGAGAATGTCGAGGCGGTCGCGCGCGAAAAGGGCTGCGCGCCCGAACAGATCATCGTCTGCGTCCTCGACCGTCCGCGCCATGAAGCCATCATCAGCGAATTGCGCAGCATCGGCTGCGGCGTCGCGCTGATCCCCGACGGCGACGTCGCCGGGGTGATCGCGACCACGAACCCCGACACCAATATCGACATCTATATGGGATCGGGCGGCGCCCCCGAGGGCGTGCTCGCCGCCGCGGCGCTGCGCTGCGTCGGCGGCCAGTTCAAGGGTCGCCTGCTGTTCCGCAACGATGACGAGCGGTTGCGCGCGAAGAAATGGGGGATCGAGGATCTCGACCGCGTTTACGACCTCCACGACCTTGCCAAGGGCGACGTGATCTTCGCCGCGACGGGCGTGACCGACGGGTCGCTGCTGCGCGGGGTCAAGCATCGCCGCGACGGCGTAATGACCACCGAAACCGTCGTGATGCGCGCCTCGTCGGGCACCGTGCGCTGGGTCAAGGGCGAACATCGGTCGCATTGATGAGGCCGATGTTTGCGCTGTAGCGCACTGGCCCCCGGTCTTCACCGGGAAACGAGAAGGGCCGGAACCGACCGAAAGCTGGCGTTGCCAATTCCTCCCCGGAACGGGGAGGGGGACCGCCCGAAGGGTGGTGGAGGGGTCGCAGCGGTGCGTCCTGACGAGAGGTTTCGACCCCTCCGTCAGCCCTGCGGGCTGCCACCTCCCCGTTCCGGGGAGGAACTGGCAACGTCCGCTTCCCACCCCAAAGCGGACCCGGCCATGGCCGGGCTTTTTTCAGAAAATCCCCGCCGCCAGTCCCTCCGCCAGCGCCGCGCCCAGATCGCGTGCCTCGGCAAGACGGTTCACCGGAATCGTCTTTGGCGCCAGAATGGCCTCGGGCGTCTGCGCATCGGTATTGACGATCACCGGATCGGCGACCCGCCGCAGCCGCCAGCCGGTCGCGATGCGGTCGAGCTGGCGCTGGGCATTCTCGCCGTCCGAGCCCGCGCAGATGATCGTCGCATAGGGCCGCCCCTCCAGCTTGCCGAGGCAGGGGTAATAGCAGCGGTCGAACATCTCTTTCATCGCGCCCGACAACGCGGCGAGATTTTCGGGGCCGACGAAGAGATAACCGCCCGCCGCGAGCAGGTCGCCGGGCGCCACATCCTCCGCGCCCATGAGTCGGACCGCCGCGCTGCCGCCTTCGGTCGCCGCTTCGGCGAGCGCACGGCTGCCGCCGGTGCGGCTGTGCCAAATGACAAGAAGTTTGCATTCTTCCATTGGCCGATCCTCTATCCTGCGGTGGCCCGCATCGCCGGGCCACCGCTTGCCAAGCCGCAGCGCGCGGCGCAAGCAGGACGACATCAGGGGAGAGAGACATGCGCCGACCGACCATCATGCTGCTTGCCGCGGTCCTGCCCGCCGCCGCCCTGTCCGCCATGGGCCTGCCCTCGGCCGCCGTCGCGCAGGATGCGGCGAGCGAGACGACCCGCGCCGCGCAGGCCGAACTGGCGAAGCGCCTGCCGCTGGACGACCCGCGCGACGAGGCGAATGTGATGCGCGGCAAGCTTGCCGAGATTCCGGACGGGGTGATCCTGGGCAAGGACGGCAAGACGGTGTGGGACCGCCGCCCCTATGATTTCCTGAGCCAGACCAAGGCGCCCGACACGGTGAACCCTTCGCTGTGGCGGCAGGCGCGGCTCAACGCGGTCCACGGACTGTTCGAGGTGGTGCCGGGCAAGATCTGGCAGATCCGCGGCTATGATTTGTCGGTGATGACGATCATCCGCGGCAAGACCGGCTGGATCGTCGTCGATCCGCTATTGTCCGAAGAGACCGCCGCCGCGGGGTGGAAATTGTTCGCCGCGACGATCGAGGCGAAGGAAGGCAAGCGGCCGATCAAGGCGGTGATCTTTTCGCACAGCCACAGCGACCATTTCGGCGGAGTCGGCGGGGTCGTCAGCGCCGCCGACGTGAAGGCGGGCAAGGTCCGCATCATCGCGCCGCACGGCTTTTCGGAAGAAGCGACGTCGGAGAATGTCCTGGCCGGCACGGCGATGGGACGGCGCGCGCTTTATATGTTCGGTGCGATCCTGGCCCCCGGGCCGATGGGCCAGGTCGACACCGGGCTCGGCCCCAAGCTGTCATCGGGGACGATCGGCTATATGGAGCCGACCGAGACGGTGAGCGACAAGGGCGGCACGCTGACCATCGACGGGCTGCAATTCGACTTCATGGACGCCGGGGGGACCGAGGCGCCGGCCGAATTCGTCTTTTACATCCCCGCCTATAAGGCGTTGCACACGACCGAGGTGGTCACGCACAATCTCCACAATATCCTGACCCTGCGCGGCGCGCAGGTGCGCGACGCGCTGCGCTGGTCGAAAGTGATCGACGCGATGCTGCTGAAATGGGGCGGCAGCGCCGAAGTTGCGATGGGATCGCATCATTGGCCGACGTGGGGGACGGGCGAGGTGAGCGAATTGCTCACCCACCAGCGCGACGCCTATCGCTATGTCCACGACCGCACGCTGTTCCTGGCCAACCGCGGCGCGACGCTGCACGAACTGGCCGACCAGACCGCCGAGGCGCCGGTGCAGGCGACCGACTTCTCGACGCGCGGCTATTATGGGACGCTCAACCACGACATGAAGGCAACCTACCAGCGCTATTTCGGCTGGTGGGACGGCAATCCCGCGACCTTCAACCCGCTGCCGCCCGAACAGTCGGCGCCCAAATATGTCGCGCTCGCGGGCGGCGCCGACAAGCTGCTCGCGGCGGGCAAGGCGGCGATTGCGGCGGGCGACTATCGCTGGGCGGCCGAGCTTTTGAACAAGCTGGTCTTTGCCGATCCCGCCAACAAGGACGGGCGAGCCGCGCTCGCCTCCGCCTATGACCAGATGGGTTATCAGGCCGAGTCAGGAGCGTGGCGCAATTATTATCTCGCCGCCGCGGCGACGCTTCGCGGCACCGAGGTCGCGGCGGCGACGAGCAACGGCCAGAGCCGCAGCTTCGTCAGCGCGATCCCGACCGGCGTCTTCTTCGATGCGCTCGCGACGCGATTCGACGCCGCCAAGGGCCGCGCGCTCAACGGGACGTTCCAGTTCATCCTGCCCGACAGCAAGGAAGCCGTCGCGGTGGTCGTCGAGGGCGGGGTCGAATTCCCCCGCTATGGCGTGACCGACGCCGCGCCGACCGCGACGATCACCATCGACCGCAAGATACTCGACGATGTGATGCTGGGGCAGGCACAATTCCCCGCGCTGCTCCAGTCGGGCGCGATCCGGATCGACGGCGACCGCATGGCCTTCCTGTCGTGGTTCGCGCTCCACCCGCCCGCCGACCCGCGCTTCCATGTGGTGGAGCCGTGAGCGCCGACAGGGCCGTCGTTGGATAAGGAGCTGTTCCCCCGCGAAGGCGGGGGTCCATCACCGGCCGCCGCTATTTCGAACCGGCGGAAGATGAATCCCCGCCTGCCTCGAAAAGGCGGTTTATCCTGAGCGACATCGCAGGCGGCGTCGAAGGGCGGTGACGCGGGATTTTATTCCGCACGATCATGTCCTACGGAAGGAGCATGACCGAAACGCCCGCATCGCCCACCGACCCCTTCGCGCCCGACGCGCTCAACGCGCGCGAAGGGCTCGATCCGGTCGACCCGGCCTTTGCCCATGTGCTGCGCGTGACGACCGCGCTCACCCTGCTGCCGGTCGCGATCGCGGCGACCCTCGTCGATTTCCTCGTGATGCCGCGGATCGAGGGGCCGTTCGGGCTGCTCACGGTCGCGGCGTGGCTGTTCGCGATCATCGCGATCGTCACCTTTCCGGCGCGGCGCGTGACGCGCTGGGGCTTCAAGATCGGCGAGGGACAGTTGCGCGTCGCACGCGGCTGGCTTTTCCGTACCGACACGATCGTCCCCTTCGTGCGCGTCCAGCATATCGACGTCGGGCAAGGGCCGGTCGAGCGCCTGTTCGGCCTGTCGCACCTCGTTGTCCACACGTCGGGCACCCACAACTCCATGGTGACGCTGCCCGGCCTGCACCCCGACCTGGCGGCTGCGATGCGCGAGACGATCCGCCGCCACATCCAGACCGATTTCGCATGAGCGACGCCGCCGCCCTGCCCGCGACCGATGCGGCCGCGCCCCCGTGGCAGCGGCTCCACCCCGCGACGCTGGCGCTGGCGATCGTCCAGCTCGGACCGCGCACGCTCAATTTCGTCCCCGCGCTCGCGGCGATCGGGATCGCCGGAAAATGGGCCTATGTCGCCCCCGTGCTGCTTATTTTCCTGTTGACCTCGCTTGTCTTTGCCTGGCTTCGCTGGCTGCGCTTCCGCTTTCTGGTCAGCGCCGACGAGATCGTCATCGAAAGCGGCGTGCTGTCGCGCCAGCACCGCACCATCCCCTTCGACCGCATCCAGGATGTCGGCATCGAACAGGGGCTGATCGCGCGCGCGCTCGGCATCGCCAAAGTGGGGCTGGAGACCGGCGCGGGTGGCGGCAAGGAGAATGACGCCGCGCTCAACGCGATCGGCCTCGACGCCGCCGAGACGCTACGCGCGACGATCCGCGCGCACCGCAGCATTCCCGCCGTCGCGGCAGCGGCAGACGCGCCGGAGGCGGCGCCCGCCGAAGACCGGCTGCTGTTCGCGATGGGGCCGCGCCGCCTGCTGATCGCCGGTCTGTTCAACTTCTCGCTCGCCGCGCTGGCGATCGTCGGCGCCGCGATGCAGTTCTTCGACGGCCTGCTGCCTTTCGACTTCAACGTCTTCAACCCGGTCGACTGGATCGACCTTGCCGAGGATTACGGCCTCGACAGCTGGCTGATCGCGCACCGCTGGATCGCCGGGGTCGGCGCCGCGATCTCACTCCTCTCCATCGGCTTCGCGAGCGGCATCGCCACCATGTTTTTCGCCAACTGGAATTTCCGTCTGACGCGCGAGCCGCGCGCGCTTCGCCGCACGCGCGGCCTGACGACGCGCACCGACGTCGCGGTGCCGGTCCGCCGCGTCCAGGCGGCGATCCTCGTCACCGGCTGGCTGCGCCAGCGCTTCGGCTGGCACGAACTGCGCCTGCAAAGCCTCGCCAGCGACGGCGAGAAGGAGAAGGACCATCAGATCATCCCCTTCGGCACGCTCGCCGAGATCGATCCGGTGCTGGCCGAGGTCGCGATCGACCGGCCCGCGCCCGGCGGTCCCTGGTCGCACAGCCACCGGATCATCGCGCTCGGCGGCTTCGTCGGCGCCGCCTGCGCGGCGATCGCGGGGAGCGTCACCGTCGCGGTCGGCGAGCCGATCGGCTGGCTCGCGGTCGCCGCCGCGGTGCTGATCGCTCTTTTTGCGGCGCTGAGCACGCGCTTTCACCAATGGCTCGACGCCGGTGACAGGATTGCGATCCGCAGCGGTTTCTGGAAACCCAAGACGATTTTGCTGCCGCACGCATCGGTGCAGAGCGTCGACCTCAAAACCGACTTCATCCTCCGCCCGCTCGGCCTTGCGACGCTCGTCTTCGGGGTTCCCGGCGGCAGCGCGCTGGGGGCGCATGAGATTCCCGCGATCCCGATCGCCATCGCGACGGATTTGCGCGCGCGCATCCTCGGCCGCGGAGCCCAGCCATGACCCTCGATTCGCCTGCCGCCGCGCTCGGCATCACCCATTCGATCCTCGGCCAGCCGTGGCACTGGCGGCGAACGAGCGCCGAAATGAGCGGCGAAAGCCTGGCGCCCGACGACCTCGTCACCCAATTGCTGCTCGCACGCGGCGTTGCGCGCGACGATCTGGAGCGCCAGCGCGCGCCGACCCTGCGCGGCTTCATGCCCGACCCGTCGCTGTTCAGGGACATGGACGCCGCCGCCGCGCGGCTCGCCGACGCGGTCCAGCGCCAGGAGGCGGTGACGATCTTTGGCGATTATGACGTCGATGGCGCAACCTCGGCGGCGCTGCTCGTCCGCCTGCTCGGCGCGTTGGGTGTCCCGGTCGGCGCCTATATTCCCGATCGGTTGATGGAGGGATACGGCCCGTCGGGCGCTGCGCTGGTCAGGATCGGCGAGGCCGGATCGAAACTGATCGTCACGGTCGATTGCGGCGCGCAGGCGTTCGACGCGATCGCCGAGGCGAAGGCAGCGGGGGTCGAGGTGATCGTCGTCGACCACCACCAATGCGCGACCACCCTTCCGCAGGCCTTTGCGGTGGTGAACCCGAACCGGCTCGACGAGGAAGCCGATGCCGCGATCCACGGCAATCTTGCCGCGGTCGGGGTCGCCTTCCTGCTCGGCGCGGCGCTGCTCCGCACCCTGCGCGCGCGCGGGCATTTCGGCGATCGCGCCGAACCCGCGCTTATCGATCTTCTCGACCTCGTCGCGCTCGGCACTGTCGCCGACGTCGCGCGGCTGACCGGCTTCAACCGCGCGCTCGTCGCGCAGGGGCTGAAGGTGATGGCGCGGCGCGGCAATATCGGCATGGCGGCGCTGATGGACGCGGCGCGGCTGACCAAGCCGCCGACGGCGAGCGACATGGGGTTCGCGCTCGGCCCGCGGATCAACGCGGGCGGCCGCGTCGGCAAGTCCGACCTCGGCGTGCGGCTGCTCACCACGAGCGATCCGCAGGAAGCCGCCGAGATCGCGCAGGAACTGGGTCGACTGAACGAGGAACGGCGCGCGATCGAGGCGGCGGTGCTCGACGAGGCGATGGCGGCGAGCAGCGCCTGCGCCAATGCGCCGGTCGCGATCGTCGCCGGACAGGGCTGGCACCCCGGCGTGATCGGCATCGTCGCCGGGCGCCTGAAGGAAAAGCTGCATCGCCCGGCGATCGTCATCGCGGTCGACGAGGACGGCGTCGGCAAGGGGTCGGGGCGATCGGTCTCGGGCGTCGACCTCGGCGCCGCGATTCTCGCCGCAAAGGAAAGCGGGCTGCTCGTCGCGGGCGGCGGCCATGCGATGGCGGCGGGGCTGACGGTCGACCGGGACAAGATCGACGCGCTAGGCGCCTTTCTCAATGACCGGCTCGCCGCCGACGTCGAGCGCGCGAGCGGTGACAAATCGCTGCTGATTGACGCCGTGCTCGCGCCGCGCGGGATCAATCCGCTCTGGTGCGACGCGATCGAGAGCGCGGGGCCTTATGGCGCCGGCTGGCCCGCACCGCGCGTCGCGACGGGGCCGGTGCGGATCGTCGAATCGGGGATCGTCGGCACCGACCATGTGCGCCTGATCGTGGCGGGCGACGACGGCGGACGGTTCAAGGCGATCGCCTTTCGCAGCGCCGAGAGCGCGCTCGGGCAATCGCTGCTGAATGCGCGCGGGCGCAAGCTGTGGCTCGCGGGGCGCGCCAAGCGCGACGATTGGGGCAGCCGCCCCGCCGCCGAACTCCACCTCGAAGATGCGGCGTGGGCCGATTAGGGGCCGATTAGGGAGCGATTGCGGGCCGACCAGAAGCTGCGGAACGGGCCCGCCCCAATAGGCGCTTGACCGCACGGAAGCGCCCGTCTAATGGGCCGCTTCACCGTTTTGACGGCCCCTTCGTCTAGCGGTCTAGGACGTCGCCCTTTCACGGCGAAAACACGGGTTCGAGTCCCGTAGGGGTCACCAACGGCGAAAGTCTGCGGCTTAGCGCGTAGACGGGAAAGCCCGAAGCGGCGCGTTCCCACACACCGCTTCAGCGCCCCATTTTCGAGGGCTGGATCGCGAAGACCGCTCGGTCGTCACCATGAAGAAGCTGCGTTGGCTGCTGGACTTCATCAGCTTGCGAAGGGAATCGGCCTCGGCACCAAGGCCGCACCGACGGTCGCAGGCAGGGTCACTGCGAGCAGCGCGGAATAGGCGTTAGACCTCGGCATCGGCTTTTGCTGACCAAGCGCATCGGCGATCATCGCAGCCGACGATTCTTCGGCGCGGAAGCGCGTAACCGGGTCTTTGCTGTCGAGATCGTGCCTGATCCACCGCGGCGCGGGCAAGCCAATTCGGCGACGGGCACATAGCCCCGGACGCCGCTGCCATCGAGCGCGATCGCCGGCGACAGGATCACGACGCACCGTTCGCCGCCGGGGAGGCGTTGCAATGCGGAGCGACGGGGCGAGCGCCCGCATGGCGATTTTCACGCCAGTTTCCACAATGATTTCAATTCCGAACGCCATCCCGTCGGTCGCAAGACCTTCAAAAAGCGCCACTCGGCCGCCCCCGCCAAGTGGCGGTCGTTCGCCAGCCAGACCGGCACCTCGAGGATGAAACTGCATCCGGTGGAGGCTGGTTCGCGTTCGACGGACAGCCTCCCAATGCCGCCTTGCCAACCGCACAAATTGCAACTACGGCGATCTAGTAGTCTTACATCTAATACAAATAAGATCGCAGTTTTGAGGCAGGAATGACGCAGACAAAACCGGTGACAATTGTTGGGGCAGGGCCCGTTGGGCTCACTGCGGCCATGCTGCTGCACGAGCGGGGAATCCCTTTCACCCTCTATGAAGCGGAAGCGGAGTTACGCGATGACCTTCGCGCCTCGACCTTTCATCCGCCAACTCTCGATATGCTCGAAACGCTGGGAGTTGCCGCGCCGTTGGTCGCGCAGGGACTGAAGAGTCCGACTTGGCAAGTCCGCATGCATCCGAGCGGCAAGCGCGCGGTGTTCGACCTTGGCTTGATCGGCGATGCGACAAACCATCCCTATCGGGTGCAATGCGAACAATCCAAGCTATGCCGGATTATGCTGGACGTGTTGAACGCCAAGGGTGCGGATATCCGCATGGGCGTCAAAGTCGAGGGCGTCGAACAGGACGATGACGGCGTTCGCATTGTGGTGCGCGATTCGATGGACGAAATGACGACCCATGAAAGCGGCTTCCTGATCGCCGCCGATGGCGCGCGCAGCGTGGTCCGTTCGGCGCTCGGCTTTCCGTTCGAGGGCAAGACCTATCCCGAAACGACCATCCTGGCGACGACCCGGTTTCCCTTCGATGAACATCTCGAAGGGCTGTCCAACGTCAACTATGTCTGGAAACAGGGCGGCACGTTCAGCCTCCTCCACCTGCCCGGCCAGTGGCGCTGTAGCCTGTATCCCGATGGCGAAGAGAGTATCGAAGACGCGCTCCAGCCGGCGAGCATCCAACGCAAGATGCAGGAGATCGTGAGGATAGACGGCGACTACAAGGTCGATGAGATCCGCCCCTATCGCATTCATATGCGGATCGTAGACGATTACCGATCCGGCCGCGTTCTGCTCGCGGGCGATGCCGCGCACCTCAATTCGCCATCGGGCGGGATGGGCATGAATGGCGGCATTCACGATGCTTTTGAACTGGTGAGAACGCTCGAAGAGGTACTGAACGGAGGGACGATGGATAGGCTCAATCGCTATACGCGGCGCCGGCGCCCGATCGCGGAACAGGAAATCCTCAGTCAGTCCGACGGCAATCGCGCGCGCATGCAGGAACGAGATCCTGACAAGCGGCGCGAATCGCTGGAAGCCCTGCAACGCATCGCCGCCGATTCTGACGCCGCACGCGAGCACCTGCTGCGCAGCTCGATGATCACTGGCTTGCGCCTGGCGGCCGAAATCATATGAGCAGCCGAAGCAACGATTATGGTCGGGACGCGACGATCGGTATCGGCACGCCCCAAGCCAATCCCACGGTCGAGGCGGAACTGCGGATTGTTCTGCCACCGGCCTGCGGTCTTGTCGTTAATCGGCTGACCAGCGCGTCGAGTGACCCGATGCAGCGGCTGCGCGACTATATCGAAAGACTGGAAATCAGCCTCGACGACTTTGATACGCTGCGCCCGGATGCCTATGGCTTCGCCTGCACCGGATCATCCTACTTGATCGATGCGGACGAAGAAGCCCGTATCATCGAACGGATCGAGAAGCGGCTCGGCTATCCCATCGTCACTGCGGTCGCCGCGATCCGATGGCACTTAGCAAAGCTCGGCGTAAAGCGCATCGCCCTTGCTTCCCCTTATCCTCCCGGCTTGTCTGAGGCAGCCAGCGCCTATTGGAGCGGCGCCGGCTTCGATCTTGTCGAGGTTGGCCGAATCGATACGGGCAGCGGCGATACCCGCAGCATCTATACATTGGGCAGCAAGGACGCGCGTCAGGCGGTCGAGGCGATGGCCCAACTCGATGTCGATGCCGTGCTGCTGAGCGGCACCGGCATGCCCTCGCTCAAGCTGATCGACGACGCGGCAGGTTGCAGCCCGACCCTTGTTTCCTCGAATCTTTGCCTCGCCAATCGGCTGTGCGACCTTGTCGGTCTGCCTGTGCCGGCTCCCTCCGACTGGCAAAAGCGACTGGCGGATGCCCTCGATACAAGCAGAGAAGTCCCTGCTCGATGATACCCGCTTGCCCCGCGATATAGACAGAGAGGCCATCGATAGGGTCCTTTGTTCGAGCCGGTCATCGCCCCGGACATATCTCATGGCGACCGCCCGTTTCAGGGCGAAATCTTCGGGCCCTTCTGGTCGCAGAATACCGCCACCATCATGGCAACACAGGAAAGACCCGGCCGGGACTGGCTGGTGCGACACGCCGGTAATGCGCGAGCAGAGCCGGGGGAGACAGCGCCGGCAGGGGAAGGGCCTCTGCTGCCGGTGGCCGGCATGCGAGGGAGCCTTGCGGTCAGAGATCGCACAGCAAAGCCGCCCATTCTCCTTCTCTGGACCCTTTATCCGAAGCGCCACAGCCGTCGTCGCTCCACGCGCCAATACCGCCTGGGTTTCGCGCGCCTCGCCTATAATTTTCCTTTGACATCGGCGAACGCAAGCGCTTATGTCTGTAGTATGATACAACTCATAAGAGAATGTCCGTAGTATGATACAATCATAATCCAAAGATGGGCTTCAAGGGGGTAGTGATGAAAAAGGTTTCAATCGCAGTGTCCGTGGCTGCTTTGTCGGTCGCAATGTTGAGCAGCGGTGGCGCAGCGTACGCGCAGGAGTCCTCTCCTTCCGAGCAGGCCCGCGATGCGGACATCATCGTGACCGCCCGTAAGCGTGACGAAAACTTGCAGAATGTTCCGTTGGCGGTCTCCGTCGAGACGGCTGCGGATATTGCGCGCAAAGGGTTGAGGGATATCGCCGACGTCTCGTCTTTCACCCCTGGCCTGACGTTCGAACGTGCGAACAGATATGGGACCCAAGGTGGTTCAAGTCGCCCGGCTATCCGCGGCATGGGCAACATTTTGGGAGAGCCGAACGCTCAAGTCTTTATCGACGGCATCCCCTATTCGGAATCAATCCTGTCGTTCCCGTTCGACCTGGTTGAACGCGTTGAAGTCATCAAAGGTCCGCAGGCGGCGCTTTATGGCCGCGCGACATTTGCCGGCGCCATCAATCTCATCACCAAAAAAGGCACGAACGAATTTAACACCTCGGTCAACGTCCGCGCTGCAACTTATGATGACTATGAAGCCAATGTCATGTCGCGTGGCCCCCTGATTAAGGACAAGCTGTTTTATATGGTAGCCGCGCGCTATTATAATTTTGGCGGCATGTACAATAATACGCTCGATGGCCGGAGTGTTGGAGGTGAAAAAAGCACCAATTTCAACGCTTCACTCGAATTTCGTCCTTCAAGCGATTTATCGATCACACTGAGCGGCGGGTATCTGCACGATAGGGATGAAGTTCCAGCTATCGGGTTGCAGGACCGTTTCTCCAACAACTGCCATTTTGACAATCCCGGTCAATATTATTGCGGATCGGTTCATACGATCAAGGCGCCGACAGTCAATATCTCTGGCCTGGAAGGTCTGGCGGGGGGTTTGCCATCCGCGCCCGGACTGACGCGCGACGGCTATCGCGCGTCGCTTGCCATAAATTATGAAGTGGGCGGATTCAAAATTACGTCAAATTCGGGATATTTTAAAACCCATACCGAACTTGGATATGATTCAACCTATCAAGGCGCCACCGCCATCGACCAGCTCGGCGTTCCCGGTGCCCCTGGCTATGTGCGTCCGGCAACCAATGGGGTGCGGACAGGCTCGGTGATGCGCAACGATGTGGGGTCGCGCGAAGAAATCTTCACCGAACTTCGTGTCCAAACGCCGAAAATAGCCGATGCGTTCGATGTGATGGTTGGCGGGGCCTATTATACGCGCCGTCGGCCGTTCGAAGAACGGCACTATCCCGGCGCGAACGGAACAACGACGCCAACGATCGATTCGGGCACGGATCGCATCGATAACGTCGCTGTTTTCGGTTCGATAAATTGGGACATCACCGACCGCATGGCGGCGTCCGGCGAAATTCGTTACGCTGAAGATACGATCGGAAATTACAAGAGCGCGACAGACGTTCTGGCAGAGCGGAAGTTCGTGTCGGTCACGCCTCGTTTCACGCTGGATTATGACATCAGCGACACGTCGATGATTTATGCGATCGTCGCAAAGGGAAACAAGCCTGGCGCCTTCAATTCGGATCCGCGGTTCCCGGTCGACGTGCAATTTGCTGGCGAAGAAACCAGCTGGAATTATGAAATCGGTTCCAAGAATAGATTCTTCGACAATCGCCTGACGCTGAATCTCTCCGCATATTATGTCGATTGGAGCAATCAGCAGCTGACAGGCACCTATGTTTTTCCGGATCTCCAGACGCGGGGCTATATTATCAACGCCGGTCAAACCAGAGTGAAGGGCATCGAGATCGAGCTTCAGGGGAATTTGACAGACGAACTTTCCGCTGGTGCAGCTTATTCGATAAATGATGCGCGTTTCGTGAAGTTTGACGACACCGAAGCGGGGACGCTGTTTGGCAACACTTCGGTTGCTGGAAAGCTGGTGCCGAATATCGCTAGAAACCAGGCATCTGCATTCGTGAATTACCTTCGCCCCGTATCGGATAAGCTCGATTTATTTGCGCGCGTTGACGCTTCTTATAATTCGCCGAAATATGCGCAGATTTATAATCTGGCGGACACGGGCGCGAAGTATTTGGTGAATATGCGGATCGGTCTCCAAGGCGCGAATTGGAAGGCCTCCTTGTTCGTCGAGAATTTGACCGACAACCGGGCATCGTCGACGGTTGGTCGTTATGTCGACCAGTTGAACCTCAACGTTCCGCAATACACCAACGCCAATCCGGCACAAAACAACGCGCCTGGCACGACCAATCAGGAACGCGCTTTCCAGATTGCTCTCGCCCGCAAGCGTCAATTCGGAATCACGCTCGCATATAATTTCTAGTCGCTGGGACG
Source organism: Sphingopyxis lindanitolerans (assembly GCF_002993885.1). Lineage (NCBI taxonomy): Bacteria > Pseudomonadati > Pseudomonadota > Alphaproteobacteria > Sphingomonadales > Sphingopyxidaceae > Sphingopyxis > Sphingopyxis lindanitolerans. Next base: position 2,425,033 of record NZ_CM009578.1, on the reverse strand, counting down.
CCTGATTATCGGCAAAGCGCTGTATCCGTCGCTTTCGATGTTTGCGGACGTTTGACCTTTTCCTCTGCGGCGCCAGTCGTCGCAGAGGAAATTCTATCTCCGATCGAGTGGCTGGCGGTCTGCGATGCTGGTTCTGTGCATCCAGCGGCCCCCTCCCTCATCCCTCGCTTCTTCATCACTCCTCACCTTACGCCTGTCGTCACACGGCCCGAAAACTCGCGCTCAATCGGGACAGGCAGCGGGACGCCCGGGATCAATCCTTCTTTTCGGTGCAAAGCTCAGTGCGAATGGTGTAGGCGCGGGCGAAAGATGATGATGGCGATCGCGCATCGACGATGCGCGAGGAGGTGCGGCTTTGAAGACACCGGGTGAAGATATATCAGGCGTCGACAGATTGCAGGCGACCCCCCTTTACCATCAGATATTTCTCCAGCTTCGTGAGGAGATCACCAGCGGTGAGCGTGCCTTTGGCTCGCGCATGCCAACCGAACAGGAGCTTGCCGAGGGTTTCGGCGTCTCGCGCATCACCGCCCGCCGGGCGCTGGATGAACTTGCCCATACCCATCTTGTCGAACGCAAACGGCGTGTCGGCACCCATGTCATTTTCAAATCGCCCGCACGTCCGATTGAGGGCAGCATCGAGCAGGCAGTAGAATCGCTGATCGCCTTTGGCCGCGATACACAGGTCAAAATTCTCGAGCTGGAAAAGGTGAAGGCGCGTCCACCGATTACGCAAGCGCTGGAGATTCCGATCGGCGCGATGGTCATTCGAGTGGCCCGCATCCGCTGGCTGGACGATCAGCCGCTTTCCCATCTCGTGAGCTATATTCCCGCCGATCTGGGCGTCGATCTGACCCGATCCTCGTTGCGTTCGACCCCGATGCTGAGCCTGATCGAGCAGGCGGGCATACAGATTGGCGCGGCCACGCAAACCATTTCCGCATCGCTGGCCGATGCGGCGCTTGCCAGCGCGCTTGCCGTCGATATCGGCTCACCGATCCTGCGCGTCAGCCGCACGGTGCTGGATGTCAACAAGCGCCCGGTGCAGCATGTGCTCGCGCAGTTCCGCTCCGATCGTTATCAGATTCGTCTCGACCTCCATTCGGCAAATCGTTGAACGATCCGCATCCACACGATGGTTCGCAGCCCAGTGTCAATTTGACATAGATATATGAGTAATTGATGCTAGCCTTTCGGGGATAGCGAAATTGCCATGCTTCGCAGCCGTTGGCGCCATCGGTGGGCTCGCGAAGTGTGTATTGAGGATCGAAGGGAGCGAGATCATGAAGGTTCGCGACATCCAGCATCCGTTGCTGCCAGAGGTTACCCAAGAAGAAATGAGCCGTCAGCGGGCGGTGGTGTCGATGCGCAAATTGATCAACGCGCGTATGCGCGCCCAGAATGTTCGGCGCTTTGAAACAGAGGGTGCACCTGCCTTTGCCGCGCGCCATGGGCGTCAGCCGCAATCACCCGATGATATCGAGCGTGCGTTCTTTGAATCATCGGGATACCGGATGTGGAGCGCGGTAAACCGTTCGGTACAGGAAATGATATGGGTTTCTGTCGGCGAGCCGATCTTTCGGGATCGATCGCGGATGGAGGCGGCGGCTCGCGCGTTGATCGATTCACCCGATAAGATCGGCGCGCTCGAACTTGATCCCGCTTACGATCCGTCCCCTGAAATCGCAGGGACGGATGTTCACCTGCAGCCCGGTGGATATGCCCGTGCCGACACGCCCGATGATATCGTGGCGGGCGCTTTTTATGAAACTGGCGGCAATATATATTCCTTTGGCCAGGGCGCGGGAAAAGCCGACAGCAAGGCCGGCGTCGTGCTCAATCTGCTGAACGCCGAATTTCCCGATTTCAAGCCGACACGCATTTTGGATCTTGGCTGTTCAGCAGGGGCCGCGACGGCCGCCTATGCGGCGGCGTTCCCCGATGCGGAGGTTCACGGGCTGGATGTTGGCGCGGGCATGTTGCGATATGCGCACGCACGGGCAGAGGCGCTGGGCGTACCGGTGACCTTTCATCAAATGGACGCATCCCAGCTGAAATTTGCGGACGCCAGCTTCGATCTGGTCGTGTCGCATAACATGCTGCACGAAATCGGACCGGAAAAACGACGGCGCGCGATGGCCGAGGCGTTCCGGGTCCTGCGGCCAGGCGCTCTTACGATTTTTCAGGACGTCGATACCCGTTTCGCCCTCTCCGATGTCCATCGGGTCGAAAAGAACTGGGACGCCCATTTCAATGGGGAGTGCTTCTGGAAGGCGTATAACGAGGCTGATCTTCTGGCCGATATGCTGGGTGCCGGTTTCGCCCCTGCCGATGTCTCGGAGCATAATATGGAAGCCGTGAGCAATCTCAATCGCTGGTATGTCATCAGCGGGCGCAAGCCTGACGCGGGAGCCGCGGCATGACGATGCCGGCAGATGCAGTCGCGGCGGTGATAGAAGGCGGGCGCGGTCCGCGGCCGTACAGCCTGCAAGACCGGGAAACGGAGCAAGTGTTGAACGTCGCGCTGGCGCTGCTTGTCGAACTGTCGGCGTCGAATGACCGCATCGACCGGCTGGAACGCCTGGTGGCGGAGAGCCGGGGAGTGCCGGTAGCGGCGTTGCGCGAAGCGGTGTTGGACGGCCCGGCAACCGCGGAGCGGCAGGAGGCGCTGGAGGCACTACAGGTGCGTGTATTGCGCGTTTTTATCGATCCTCGCGAAGCGTCGGACGGACACCCGGACGCGCGCTGAACCTGTACGGGGCGGTACGGCATCGCTTGCCGCGCACCGCCCCGTCGATATTCAGTTCCTGACGCCCGCTATTCCGTCGACAATATCACCAGTGCTCGCAAACCATGCCTGTGGCTGCCGCGCGAGCCATTCGAGCAGCGTCTCAAGGGCGCTGATGCGGAACGGCAATCCCATCACATAAGGCGTGAGCTGGATGGTCAGCATCCGGCCGCCCCGAACGGACTCATCGGCAAACAGCGCATAGGCATCGCGGATCTGTTCGGCAAAGCTGTCAGCCGATTGTTGCTGAACGGTGATAATCTGCCGGTCCGACAATTCATGATTCACCGGCACGTTGATGATGCTGCCCGCCGGTGTCGCCATCTCATAGGGTAGGTCGTCATTCACCCAGTCACACATATAGGTCACGCCCGCTTCGGTGAGCAGGCGGGGTGTATTCCAGCTTTGGGAACGGGCAATGGATTGCCAGCCGCGCGGTCGGGTTCCGGAAACCCGCTCTAGCGTGTCGAGCGAATCCTGGATCAGTCGTCGCTCGACATCCTCGTCGATCCCGGTGGCGATGGTACCGTTCATGTCCGTCGAATGGGCGACAATCTCATGGCCGCCCGCCACGATGTCGGCAATGATCGAGGGGTAGCGTTCAGCAATGGCGGCGTTGACCGCAATGGTGGCCCTGGCCCCTGCCGTCGCAAAGGCATCCAGCATCCGGTAAAAGCCGATGCGCGTTCCATATTCGCGCGCCGTGTAATGACGGAAGTCGGGGTAGGCGGTCTGCATATGCCCCGGCGCGCGAAACGGCTTGTCCGCAGGGGTGATCGGAAACCATTCAAGGTTCACGAACAGGGCAACGGCAACGCCCTTGCCCGAAGGCCACGCAATTGGCGGCCGATCGTTGATGTTCGACCAGGGATAAAGATCCTGATCCATGCCGCGGCGGCGGCGCTTATATTCCAGATAAGTCGGATCCAGGCTCATTTTCCTGCTCCTGCCTGGGCCAGATAATGTTCGGCAATATCGCCAGACCGCGTAATCCACGCGCGGCCATCGGCGGCAATATGCTTCAACACCTCTTCAAACGCGCGGATGCGATGGGGCTGGGCGATCAGATAGGAATGGAGCGGGATGCACATCACGGTGCCGCATGCCTCTCCCTCGGCGGCCAATCGTTCATACTGCCGGATCAGCGTGTCAGCGTAGTCACGCGGACTCATATTGTAGACGAAGAAGCCATAATGGTCGTTCACCTCGATGCTGTATGGCATCGAGATGAGCTGCCCCGACTTGACATGCACGGGTTGAGGCTGATCGTCGTGATAGAGATCGCAGGTATAGGTCAGGCCATATTCGGCGATCAGATCGAGCGTGCGCGGCGTGTGGGTGAGCGCGGGGGCGAGCCAGCCCCGGATCGTCTGGCCGGTCGCCTCGCGCACCGTCTTGATCGAATCCTCGATGATCGCACGTTCCTGCGCTTCATCCATGCCATAGCTGTATCGCGTGTTGTAAATGCCGTGGCTGAAAAACTCCCAGCCGAGCGCGTTGGCGTTCTCGACAACCTCCGGAATGTGGTCACACAAAGCGACAGACAGGGAGACGGAGCCTTTGAAACCATGTTTTTCCATCGTTTCCGCCATGCGCCAATGCCCGACGCGATTGGCATAATCGCGGTGGCTGTAGCCGACGACATCGGGATGCGGCTTTGGCCAGCTTTTCCGATGCGGATTGGCTGCGGGATCCAGCTCATAAAATTCCAGATTGGGCGAGACCCACACGGCGACCGATTTACCGTCCGGCCATTCGATTTTGGGGCGCGCGCGCCATGGGTTGAAATCATATAGGCCGGGATCTTCGGCACCTTCGTTCATGTCCGCTGCTCCAGCCAGTCGATCACCGTGCGAACGGGCTCGACGTCCGCATATTTGAGCTGAAGGTCCGTCAAATTCGCATAATGATAGCTCTCATGCTTGTCTGCACAGGTCTCGATGGGAACGATGGTGCGATAGCCGTGTGACAAGGCGTCCACCGCCGTGGCCCGCACGCAACCAGAGGTGGAGCCGCCGGTGACAATCACCGTATCCACCTTGTGCCACACCAGATAGCTGGCCAGCGGCGTTTCGAAAAACGCCGAGGGCATCCGCTTGGCATAGACCGCGTCCACCGCCCGATCGATATCGCACCGGTCATCAAAATCGTGACGCTGGCTCGGGATTTTGATGTTCTGGAGCGAATCCGGCGTATCGGTGCGCGCGCCCCACACGCCTGCATCGGCCGCATTGTCCATATAACCGACATGGGTCCAGATCACCGGCATCCCCGCTTTTCGCGCCAGGCGGGACAGGGTGTTCGCATATTCGATCTGGCGTGGATCGGTTTCATAGGCGGTTTTGAACATTTCCATGCAGGTATAAGCATTTTGAAAATCGACGTTCACGATCGCCAGCTTCTCACCAAAGCCGAACTTTGCGCGTGACGGATTGGCCATCACATCTTCGAATATCTGTTTCGCGGTGCGGCCATCGGAGACCATCTTCGTGCCGATGCTCATGCATATTCCTTGCTGGCTGTTTCGGGGACAAAACCGAGCGGCAGGCCCGCGTCGGGGGTGAAACCATATAATGGTTCGCCGGGCAGGGCATCTTTTACGATGTCGCGTACTGCCAGCAGTGCGTTGAGATCGATGCCCGTGCGGAGCCCCATCGACTGGAGCATGAACACCAGATCCTCGGTCACGATATTACCGCTGGCGCCCGGCGCAAAGGGGCATCCACCGATGCCGCCAAGCGACGAATCGATCGTCGTCAGGCCCGCATCAAGTGCCGCAAGCACGTTCGCCAAACCCAGACCACGTGTGTTGTGAAGATGAATCCCGGTCAGCGCGGCATCGCCGACAACGTTGCGCACCAACGCGATCATCCGCTTCACAGCAGCGGGGTCGGCATAACCGGTCGTATCGGACAGGCCGACTTCATCGCAGCCCGCGTCCATCAACGATGCAGCAAGACGCGCAATCTGTGCATCGGGAATGGCGCCTTCCAATGTGCAGCCAAACACCGTGGATAGGCTTCCTTCGAAATGCGGCCGGTTGGCCTTTGGCTGCGCCCTGACCATGTCAGCGATGGCGCGGGCTTCGGCGATCACCTGATCATGCGTGCGCCGCAAATTGGCGAGGCTGTGCGTTTCGGAGACGGAGAGCGGAAGGGTCAGCTTGTGGGCGCCCGCTGCCATGGCGGCTTCGGCGCCGCGCGCGTTCGGGACCAGAACCGCGACCGTCAATCCGGGAATCGTCAACGCATGAGCGACAAGCTCCGCGGTGTCGGCAAGCTGGGGCAGCAGTTTTGCGGGAACAAAGCTGCCGACCTCGATTTCCCGTACCCCGGCCGCGGCTTCGGCATCGATCCACGCCTTCTTTGCCGCCAGCGGCATGATCGCGGCAATGCTTTGCAATCCGTCCCTTGGTCCGACTTCACTGACCAGAATATCCGTGTTCAACGACCATCTCCTTCGGTTCCGGCGTTGCAATATTGTATTATTCCTATATCAAATGAGCGACGCTTGTCGAGCATGGTTTGGGTTAAAAAGAGAGAAGAAATGAGCGAAGAGGTTTATCCGCTGGCCGGCCTTAAGGTGATCGAGTTTACCCATATGGTGATGGGCCCATCCGTGGGCGTCATCCTCGCAGATCTTGGCGCCGATGTGGTCCGGATCGAACCGATCGGGGGCGATTCGACCCGCAATCTGCTCGGTTCCGGCGCGGGATATTTTCCCATGTTCAACCGGAACAAACGGAGCATTTCGCTGGATCTGAAGGACCGGGAGGATTTGGCGCGGGCGCGAACGATGGTCGATGGCGCGGACGTGCTGATCGAAAACTTTCGGCCCGGCGCGCTCGATCGGCTTGGCCTTGGCTATGCTGTGCTGGCCGAAAGCAACCCCGGCCTGATCTATTGTTCCGCCAAGGGGTTTCTGAGCGGCCCCTATCAAAATCGCACGGCGCTGGACGAGGTGACCCAGATGATGGGCGGCCTTGCCTATATGACCGGCCCACCTGGGCGGCCGTTGCGGGCGGGCGCGTCGGTGATCGATGTGACGGGCGGGATGTTTGGCGCGATCGGCATTCTTGCCGCGCTTGAACGGCGCCACCGGACTGGGCGTGGCGGCGAGGTGAAGTGCTCCTTGTATGAAACCACGGCGTTCCTGGTGGGGCAGCATATGGCGCAGCAGGCGGTTACCGGTCAGCCAGCGCAGCCAATGCCCGTCCGGCTTTCCGCCTGGGCCATCTATGATGTGTTTGAGACGCACAATGCGGACGAGCAATTATTTGTAGGGGTCGTGAGCGACAGCCAGTGGGTTGAGTTTTGCAAAGCGTTCGACCTTGACGATCTGGCCGCGGAAGCGGAGCTTAGCCTGAACAACGCCCGCGTTCTGGCGCGCGACCGCATTTTGCCGCGCGTCCGTGAACTTTTTGCAGGCATGACACGCGCGGACTTGGTCGCGAAGCTCGAGCGGATTGGCCTTCCTTTTGCCCCGATTACGCGACCCGACGAACTGTTCGACGACCCACATCTGAATGCGGCGGGAGGATTGGTCGATATTGAGCTGCCCGGGGGCGAAGTCACGCGCCTGCCCGCGCTGCCGCTGGAGATGGACGGAAAGCGTTTGGGCATGCGCCGCAACGTTCCCGCGGTCGATGCCGACCGGGAATCGGTTTTTCGCGACTATGGATTGTCCTGACGACCGCGATCAGCAAACGCAGGCGGATGACGCGGCTGCCGGATCAGGGTTCGAGTGCTTCTTCCATATCCTGAACCGCGGCGCGATAATGACGCAGGCCGAGAGCCAGCAGCAGGATTGCGGGAACGCCGATGATCAGCACATAGGCACTTAGGACGACGCCAATGGAATTTGGATCGCCACTTGCGTCGATCGCCAAACCAATCAGGGGCGGACCAAGCAGCGGTCCGATCAGCGCGATCACCGTATTGAAAATCGCCATCGATTGGCTGCGCATCTCGCCGGGCGTGATCTGCATCATCGACGCAGGGCCGCCTGGGGTTGCAACCGATTTGCCGATAAAGGCCACGAACATCAGCGCCACCGCAAATTCGGCTCGCGGCATGATCGGGTAGAGCGCGCTTGCGGGGATCACGATAAGCAGGCCGAACAGCAACTGTCGCATCGTGCTGTCCTTATGCTTGAGAGCGAACCGCTTTTGCGCCCGCACGGCAAGCATGGTGCCTAATGGCCCCGCAGTGAAATAGAACAGCCCCGTGACCACCCCGGTTTCCGCGATGCCCCATCCATACACGCGTTGAAACAGCGGGACGCTCCAGAAGGTCATGGCGCTCATCGCGAAATTGCACGCGGAACCGACGAAGATCACGCCATAAGCGCGCCACCGCCGATGAATGTAGCGAAAGGCGACATCGATGCCCAGCGCGTCGCCTGTGCGTTCCTTGCGTTCAGGCTCACGGATGCTGAGCATCAACAGGGCCATGATGAAGCCCGGGATTCCGACGAAGATAAAAGCGGCCTGCCATGGCGCTCGCTCGCCGATCAGGGGCCAATTGACGTGCCCCATCGTTTCCAGATGGCTGACGATGAAACCGCCGACCAGAAAGGCCAGCCCTGCGCCCAAATAGGGGCCGGCTAAATAAACGCTGATTGCGCTGGCCCGCTCGCTACGTTTGAAATAATCGCTGATAATCGAGATCGAAGCGGGTGTGACCACCGCCTCGCCAAGACCGAGGCCGAGGCGCAGCAGTAACAATGCCGCGAATGTCGTCACAAAGCCGTTGCCGGTCGTCATCGCGCACCAGATGACGACGCCTCCTATCAGCAGATATTTTCGATTGGTTCGATCCGCAAACCAGCCGAGCGGGATGCCGACAATCACATGGAAGAGTGAAAAGGCAGGACCGAGCAGCAAACCGACCTGAAAGTCAGTCAGTTGGATCGACTTTTTCAACGGCTCGATCAGCAAGCTGAGAATATATCTGTCAAAATAGGACAGGATTAAAACCGCGAGCAGCAGTCCAACCACATACCAGCGATATACGTTGCTATTCCTGTCCAGGGTCAATGATTCGCTCCAATGAAAGGCCCGATCCGGAGTTGTTGGCAAAGAAATAATCAGCCCGGTTTCCAGCCACCGAAAGCATGACACCCGCCGCGGCACGTCCGGCCGGGCTCGTTCCGGGGGCTTCAAACCCGACGCCGGTTTGGAAAGAATTGCCTGCTGGGTTGCGCGCAACAGCCTGCGCCACGGCGATCATCTCGGGCAGTGCCCGCTCGATAGCCGTACCGGCAGGAAGCATATTTCCTGGGCATCGTGGCGACGTGCACTGCAGAAACGCCGGCACGCATATTCGTCATGCGCGGGCTGCGGAATGGCTTCGATGTCGTGAATCGCGGAATTCGTGCGCTCGCCCCCTGCCATTTCCGGTCCTTTTCGCCATTTCAAACAGATGGGTCGTCCGGATTGTCGGCCTTGCCGTCGGGGACGTCCCGAAGCCCCTGGAGACCGACCACCCATCGCGCTTTACGTCCTTGCCACAACCGACCTGCCGACGTTACATAACTACTAGAACTAATACAAATGAGTTTGCGGCAATTCGGCGCAGGCAGGGAAAGCCGGATCAGCGGCCATGAAGAAGGTTTATCGTGTCGCGCGGATCGCGGATCGGATCGGCTTTGGTGACTTTCCAAGCTCCGCTTCTGCAGCGGCGCAGGCCGGACGTGAGCGCTGCCGTGCGGCAATAATAGGAATTCAGAGGAGATTTTAATGACCGCCATTGCCGCCATCGTCGCCGGGGACATCATCGAAACCGGCGATGCGCCGATCTCCATCATCAATCCCGCCAATGAGGAGTTGATCGTCGAGCTGCCCGAGGCGGACGCCGACACAGTCGATCGCGCGGTCGCAGCGGCGCGACGAAGCTTCGATGAAGGCGTGTGGCGCACCATGCCCGTTGAGAAGCGGCAGGCGATTTTGCGCAAGTGCGGCGACGTGATTGATGCGGCGGTCGACAGACTGGCCGATATCGAATGCAGCAATACCGGGATTCCGTTGTCGCAGATCGGAACGCGCCAGGTTTCGCGTGCAGCCGAAAACTTCCGCTTCTTCGCGGATTATATAGGGCAGAATGTCGGGGAACTTTATGAGCAAAACCCGGATTATCTGACGATGGTGCGCCGTGAGCCGGTTGGTGTCGCGGCGCTGATTTCGCCTTGGAACTCGCCCATCGCGCTTGGGTCCATGAAAATTGCATCTTCGATCGCGTTTGGAAACTCCTGTGTTCTGAAGCCATCCGAGCAAGCGCCGCTGGGCATCAGTCTGCTCGTTTCTCTTCTGGGTGACGCCGGAATACCGGAAGGTGTGGTCAATCTGGTGAATGGCCGCGGAATGACGACGGGAGACCGGCTGATCCGCAATCCCGATGTCAATGTCGTCACCTTTACCGGCGGCACCGAGACGGGCCGGATCATCATGAGAACCGCGGGCGAGCATTTGAAGCCGGCGACGGTGGAACTGGGCGGGAAATCCGCCAACATCATCTTTGACGATGCCGATTTCGAGCAGGCGTTGGACGGTGCCTTGCTGGGCATCTTCTCCAACAATGGCCAGCAATGCCTGGCGGGTTCCCGTATTCTGGTGCAGCGCGGAATTGCCAAGCGTTTCGTCGAAGCTTTCATTGCCCGTGCGGAGGCAATCCGCATTGGCGACCCGCGCGATCCGGCAACCGAATTGGGGCCGCTGGTGTCGCAACGCCACATGCAACATGTGATGAGCTTCGTGCCGGATGCGGGCAGCGCCGATCGCGTGCTGACGGGCGGACGCCGGATGCCGGGATTCGACAAGGGCTATTATTTCGAGCCGACTTTGGTTGAAACCACGAATGACAGCCGGATCGCTCAGGAAGAAATTTTCGGTCCATTTGCCGCGTTCATCGTCTTCGATACCGATGAAGAAGCCTATCATATCGCCAATCAGAGCCGCTTTGGGCTGGTTTCCTATGTCTGGTCGCAGAGCATCGCCCGGATCATGGAAGCGCAGGAGCGGATCGAGGCAAGCATCGTGTGGTGCAACACGCCGATGATGCGGGAACTGCGCGCGCCCTTTGGCGGATACAAGGATTCGGGCGTGGGCGCCGATGGCGGCAAGGCATGCGAGGCGTTTTACACGCGCCAGAAAACTGTGAGCATCCCCCGCCGCCCGTTGACACTCAGGAAGCTTGGGCTGGCGAATTGAACGAGATTGCAGTTTGTCGGTTCGGATCACCGGGCGAATCTCAATCCAATGCGGACGGCCTCCCGAGGATGTAGTTCGGCCTTTACATTGATGGCCTGACTGGCTGATCCGCCGGTCCCATTCCTTTGCCGACGCCTTGACGAAACATGGCCGAACGCCATAATTGGTATAAAGATAGAACAAATGAACGGACCGATGGAATCGAATGGACACGCTATTTGAAATTCTATGGCGGCAACATCAGATCGCCGACATCGGCGATGGCATCGGCTTGATCGCGATCGACCGGGTGATGTTGCATGAGCGGACCGGCGGGGTCGCGCTGAAGGGGTTGGCCGCTGCCGGACGGAACATACTCGCCCCCGCGCAGGCGTTTGCGGTCATGGATCATATTGTCGATACGTTGCCGGGCCGGTCCGATGACACGCTGATGCCCACCGGCAAGGCGTTCATCACCGAAACACGCGCCGCCGCAAAGGCTGCCGGAATCCGGTTGTTCGACCTTCATGACGACCGCCAAGGCATCTGCCACGTCATCTCGCCCGAACAGGGGATTGTGCTGCCGGGGGCGACCCTTGTCTGCCCGGACAGCCATACAGGTACCCAGGGCGCCTTTGGTGCGCTGGCCTGGGGGATCGGTTCCAGCGAAGCCGAACATGCTTTGACCACCGGCACGTTGCGGGTTCGCAAGCCCGCGACGATGCGCGTCACGGTGACGGGCCGATTGGCGGACGGAGTCGGTGCAAAGGATCTTGCGCTTCACATCATCGTGCTGATCGGATCCCAAGGCGCGCAGGACCATGTGGTAGAGTTCGCGGGTGAGGGAATTACCGCGCTCGATATCGAACAGCGCCAGACGCTGTGCAACATGGCCACCGAAATGTCCGCCTTTTGCGCGATCATCGCGCCTGACGATGTCAGCCTCAGCGCGCTGAAGGGCCGCCCATTTGCCCCCAGGGATGCGCTGTGGGAGCAGGCGGTGGCGCATTGGCGCACGCTGGCAAGTCACCCCGATGCGACGTTCGACCGCGAAATCACGATTGATGCCGCGACCGTCGCGCCGATGATCAGTTGGGGGACCAGCCCGCAACAATCGATTCCCGTCACCGCTTCGATCCCGCCACACAATGTCGGCCATCCGCGCGAAACCGCCGCCAACCACAGCCGCTCGCTGGCTTATATGGGGCTGGCGGACGGGATGGCGGTGGCCGGGGAGCCGATCGATGCGGCGTTCATCGGATCGTGCACCAACAGCCGGCTGTCGGACCTGCGCCGCGCCGCAGCGATCGTAAAGGGCCGCAAGGTCGCCAAAGGCGTCCGCGCGATCTGTGTCCCCGGATCCAAAGCGGTCAAGCTTGCCGCCGAACAGCAAGGTATCGCGGCAACGCTCATTGAGGCCGGTTTTGAATGGCGCGAGCCGGGCTGCTCGATGTGCTTCTTTGCCGGCGGCGAAAGCTTTGGCCTGCGCGAGCGGGTGATTTCGACCACCAATCGCAATTTCGAGAGTCGTCAGGGGCCGGACACGCGCACCCATATCGCCTCGCCCGAAACGGTCGCGGCGTCGGCGATTGCGGGGCATATCGTCGATCCGCGCTCATTCAAGGATGAGGTCGCCCCATGAGCGAGGCCTTTACCCGATTGACAGCAGTCTCCCTGCCGTTGCTGCTCGATAACATCGATACCGATATCATCATACCATCGCGGGAAATGAAGACGGTGGGCAAAACCGGTCTTGCCGATGGGTTATTCGCGGGCTGGCGCTACACATCGGTGGGCGGCCGCGAAAAATCACCCGATTTCCTGATGAATCACGCGCCCTACGACACTGCACAAATCCTGATCGCGGGTCAGAATGTCGGCTGCGGGTCGAGTCGGGAGCATGCCGTGTGGGCGCTGCGCGAATATGGCTTTCGCGCCGTGATCGCGTCGTCGTTCAATCCGATCTTTCGAAGCAATTGCATTCGCAATGGTCTGGTTCCGGTGCAATTGCCGTTTGCTCAGCTATATGCGCTGGGCGATGTCGGTGAAGCGAGCGTCACCGTCGATTTGGATGCGATGACGGTATGCGCACCCGGCGTCGGCCCGTTCCCCTTTGAACTGGAGAAAGACAGTCGCCTGATGCTTCTCAACGGCTGGGACGCGATTGATCTGACCCTGCAATATCGTGACCGCATTACCGCCTGGCGCGACGCGGACCGTGCAGAGCGCCCATGGATTTATCTGGAGCGCGACGCATAAGCGGCGCCATCCTGCCCTGCGGCGAGCCTCAGTTTTCTGCGCCCGGCAGCGGAGCGGATCGATATGCCGCGCACGGTGGCAGAGTAAGGCGTGCGCGCGCAAGATGGCAGGGAATCTGCGTAGGTCGGAGCGCCAGCATATCCCCGACCCTGTGATGCGCCAGCCCCGCCTGGTTATCGATGGACCGGCCTGTGCCACAGCCGGAATATCTCAGGCGATGAGGGAAAGCGACGAAAGGGACTGGGCCGTTTGCCCTCGATTTTCGGCTTGCCCAGGCCGATATCGAGCGCAGCGCCGGGTTGCCACCTTGCCACGGCCATGCGTGCGTTGTTCATGGCGTTTCCCCGCTTCTATGTATATTTACCTCCGGACGTTAGGAGCGAATATGACGAAAGAATTCCAGAAGCCGGCGGTGGACGCGGATACTGTTGACGAAAAATCCGAATATTCATTCAGCCAGCGCGGCAACCTTCCCATTTATCAACAACTGCACGTCGTGCTGTCCCGGAAATTGCTCGACGGGGAGTTTCCGCCGGGGAAGCCGATTCCCGGGGAGCTCGAACTGGCCCGCAGATTTGCCGTTTCGCGCGTCACGGTCCGAAAAACGCTTTCGCTCCTCGAAAATGACGGCCTCGTCAGTCGTCGACGGGGCGTCGGCACCTATCCAGTCGAGCGGACGGACGATCATTCACCGAAATCGCTCAACGGCGTGCTCGAGAACCTGATCACGATCGGAGTTCATACGACGGCGAAGACGCTGTCGTTCGGGTGGCACGTGCCACCCACCCTCCCCAAGCGGGCGCTCGGACTCGGGCCGGACGATGTCGCGCTGCGCCTGGAGCGCCTCCGCTTTAACAATGGCGAGCCATTTTCTCTGACCACCGTATGGATTGCGCCAAGTTTCGGCAAATATTTCAATGAAGTGGATATTTCCAGTAAGCTGTCGATACAAGTTCTGGAGGAGAATGGAGTGCACGCGCATTCGGCTGAGCAAACGCTGAGCGCCGTAGCCGCGGACGATGCCGCTGCCGCCGCCCTCGGCGTGGACATCGGCGCACCGCTGATCCGGCTGAATCGAACGGTTAAACGAGAAGATGGCGCGGGCCTGCTGTTTCAGCAAAGCCTGTACGTCCCAAGCCGGTATGAATATCATATGATGCTGAGGCGCGACCGCAACGCGACCGGTCCGCACTGGCGCCATGTCCATTAGGTTCGTCGATAAACATGGTCATGGGGCAACGATTGCGCGCGGACTGGCGGGGCGGATCAGCGCTCGCGCCGCGACGTCCATCGCATTATCTCATAATCCGGAACCCGCTGTCGCATGCGAAAGTTCGTCAGGCGGGGGTTGAACGCGATGACGTCGCGATGCTCGACGATGAAGGCGCTCGGTGCGGCATCGCGATAGGCACGGCCTAACGCCTGATAAGCGATCAGGCGTTCGCGATCGTCAAGGATCTGTTTGGCCACTTCAAATTGGGCGGTGATCTTCGGGTCGCAGAAAAAAGGTTTGGCACGGTTGCAGGAAAAATCCTCCATCGGCCGCGTCACGTCGTGATATTGATATGTGTTCCATGAGACCGAGATGACATCGCTGGTCCAGCCATTCATTGCATATTTGCGGCTGAATTCGGGGTAGGTAATGACCTTCAGAGTGGTCGGCACGCCCACTTGACGCCAATATTCCGCGACCTCCTGCGCAACCATGTCATCGCCCGGCGCTGTGTTCTTCAACACACTCATGACAAGCGGAAAGCCCTTGGGATAACCGGCCTGGGCAAGCAGCGCGCGGGCTCTGGACGGGTCGTAGGGATAGGGCGGAATGGTCGGGTCATAACCGAATGATCCACGCGAAGCGGGCTGTCCGGACGGTGCCGGCCGATCGAGCAGCGATTTCGATATGGCATCCTTGTCGATGGCATAGTTGAGCGCCCGGCGGACGCGCACATCCTGAATGGGCGACTTGGGATCGCCGCCCGTAATGCGGAACGTAAAAGCCTTCACCTGGTCTGATGGCGTTGTCAGAACGCGCATACCGTCGCGCTTCAACCTTGGCGTGTCTTCCAGATCAACGAACGCGACATCCACATCCTGCGACAAAAGCGCCTGCGTTCGAGAGGCCCCGTTGGGCAATTCGACAAGGATCACACGTTGGAGAACGGTGTTGCGCCAGCTCGTCGGATTGCGACTCATGGTCAGCTGACGGCGCCGCGGGTTCCAATCGGTCAGCATGAAGGCGCCGGTGCCGACCGGCCGCTGGGCGAACGCATCTGGACCAAGCTTTGCCCATGCCTTCGGTTCTACCATATAGACCGCCGTCATGCGTCGCGGCAGGATCGGGTCGGGCACCTCGGTCTCGATCTCCACTTCGAGACGTCCTAGCGCCCGCGTATTCTTCACGATGCGCAGTTCGCGGCCCATCATGGTCCGCTGTCCGGCCGGGGATTTCAACCAATCCATCACGGCGACCACGGCTGCGCTGTCGAAGACGGAGCCGTCGGAATAGGAAATGCCGTCGCGCAGGGTAAAGCGCCAAACCGTTGGCGAGACCAGTTCCCAGTGCGTTGCCAGCCCCGGCTGCAATTGGTTCTTCTCGTCAAAGCGAGTCAGAGCATCGAAAACGGCCGACCAGACGAGTGAGCCAGGACGGCCGTTGCCGCGAAACGGGTTGGCAAGGCTGGGCGGCAGCGAGCCGACGGCGATGCGCACCTCGTCGGTGCGTGGGGGCGGATTGGGCGAACAGCTTGCGAAGAGCAGCGCCATGCACGCGAGCAAAGTGCAGATCGGCCAGCGAAGACGGTCGTTCATAAACCAGCCTCTCCGGGGCTTTCGAGCAGCCGCGCAACAGCCGAGTCGACATCATCCAAGGCACCTGCGGCGAGCGCGGCGAGCAGGACTGGATCGCCGAGCGCCGCTTTTGGATCGAGCCCCGCGGCGAGCAACAGGCGCGTATATGCTGATTTGGGCGCCATCATCACATCTTTGACCGGACCATATTCCACGACGCGGCCGGATTTGATGACGCAGACGGTGTCGGCGATTTGCGCGACCATGCGCATGTCATGCGATATGAATAGCAGAGCGACGCCCAGCCTGTCGCGAATGTCGAGAAACAGCGCCGCCATACGCGCTTGCGCCGTAAGATCGAGTGCCGAAAGCGCCTCGTCCGCGATCAATAGGCGCGGCGCCATGGCCAAGGCACGGGCGATCGCCACGCGCTGCTTCTGGCCGCCCGACAGTCCGGAGGGACGGCGTTCCAGCAAGGAAGCGTCGAGCCGCACCAGTGCCATCAACTCCGCAACGCGGGCGTGCCGCGATGCCAGGCTGCCAAAACCGGTGACGATCAGCGGTTCGTGCAGGATCGCGCTGACGGTATGGCTTGGATTGAGGCTGGCATCCGGGTCTTGGAACACCATCTGCACGGCTCGGCGCGCGGCCAAGGCAGCCGCACCTTCAAGATCGCGGATCGGTTGGCCGTCGAGCAATATCCTGCCCGACGCCGGGGCGACAATTCCGGCGACGCCGCGCGCGAGACTGGACTTTCCGCAGCCCGATTCACCGACGATGGCCAAAATTTCGCTCGGCATGACGCGAAAGCTGACGTCGTCCACCGCCGCGTGGGCGTTCTTTCCATGGCCATAGACGATGCTGAGCGCCTCAACCTCCAACAGCGGATCTTTCATAGCTTTTCCATCAGGCTGCGCCGGGATGGAGCGCTGTCGATAAGTTCACGGGTAAAGGGATGCTCCGGCGCGGAAAGGATGCGCTCGGTGGGACCAGTTTCCAGCAGCCGACCGTCTTTCAGCACCGCGATCCTGTCACAAATGGCGGCGGCAACGCCGAGATCATGGGTGATGAGGAGGCAGGCGCGTTCGGCGCTCGCGCGCTTGAGCACGGCAAGAATCTGGAGTTGAACCGTTGGATCAAGCGCCGTCGTCGGTTCATCGGCGATCAGCAAGCCCGGCTGATTGATGAGCGCCAATGCGATCATGGCGCGCTGGCGCTGGCCACCCGACAGCATGTGCGGATAACAGTCGATAGAGGCGTTCTCACCGGGCAGACGCATGTCCCGCAGCGCGACGATCGCGCGAGCGCGGGCCTCGTCCGCCCCCAACCCCTGATGCCGCCGGACAGATTCGATCAAGATCGAGCCAATCGTCCGCACCGGATTGAAGGAGGACAGCGGATCCTGGAACACCACGCCGACGTCACGGCCCTGCATGGGCCGCCCCTGGGCTTCGCTCAGCCTGTCCACGCGCACTCCGGCGCGAATGATTTCGCCGGCGGCGACCCGTACGGACGATGGCAGGAGTCCGGCAACCGCAAAGGCGGTCAACGTCTTGCCCGACCCGCTCTCTCCCACCAAGCCCAGAATCTCACCGCTGTCTATCGCCAGGCTCAGCCCATCGACCAGTGAGTGCGGGCCGGCGGGCGTGTCGACCGCAATCGTCAGATCTCGCACCTCCAGGAAAGGTTGCAGCGTCATGGCGCGCGCGTCCGCAGATGCTGGGCAAAGAGATGGGCGGTCATGATGAGGGTGACGATGGCACCTGCGGGCGCAATCAGCAGCCAGGGCGCATCGCGAATATAGGTCTGGCTCTCGCTCAACATCACGCCCCAAGTGGGTGCGCCCATCGGCGTGCCGATCCCCAAAAACGAAAGCGCGCTTTCGGCGATGATCATTTCGGCGAAGTGGAAGACGATCAGCACCGACAGCGACGGAACGAGACCCGGCAACACGTGACGCAGATATAGCCTCATGCGCGACATGCCCATCATTGCGGCAGCCAGAACATATTCGCGCTGAAAAATGGCCTGGCCTTCGGCATAGGCGACGCGCGCGAACACCGGCCAAGTGATCAGCCCGAGTGTCAGCACGACCGCCTGGATTCCATTGCCGCGAAGAATGGCGATGACGGTCACGGCCAGCACGAAGGCTGGAAAGGCTTGTGTGAAGGTCGTGATTTGGCGCAGCAATGTGCTGAGCCAGGATTCGCGCCGCGCGGCCACGAGACCCAGCGTGACGCCAATCACGGAGGCGATGAGCGTCGCCAGCGTGGCAATGCTGACCGACCAGCGCAGACCCGCAAGCATTCGAGCGGCAACATCGCGGCCGAAGGCGTCGGAGCCCAGAAGAAAGCCATGGGTGAGGGGCGGACTCAACCGCCAGTCGAGGTTCATGGCCCGAGGGTCGAGAACGGTCTCGATCAGCCCGCCGAACAGGATGACCAACAGACAGAATCCTGCGACGATCGCCATTAAAAGGGTCGTCCAGTGCGGGCGGATCGTCATTCCGGTCGCCCCTTGGTCCGCAGGCGCGGGTCCGCCAGAGTTTGCAGGGCTTCGGTCGCCGCGTTGGCCAGGAAGACGCTGACCACCATCACCAGCGCGATCGCCTGAACCACAGGAAAATCCAGGTTGAGCGTCGATTGCACCAGCAACCAGCCGATGCCTGGCCAGGCGAAAATTGTTTCTATGATCACGAGGCCCGTCAGCATGGCGGCGATTTCGGCGCCGATCAGGGCGATGGCCCCCAATAAGGCGTTCGGCAAGACATGGCGCCAAAGGATCTGCCGGTTTGACGCGCCAATCGATCGTGCCGTGCGTACGAAATTGGAGCGCAGCGCAGCGCTGGTATTGGCTTCAATGACGCGAATGAGCTTCGGTGCCATGAACGAGACGACCGAAACTACCGGCAAAATCAACGTTTCGGGTCGACCATATCCCACCGACGGGAGCCATCCGAGGCCGACCGCGAAGATATTCACCAGCAACAGAGCGGAGACAAATCCGGGCATGCCTTGCAGGACATTCAAGGCAATTCGAACGACCCGCGCTGCCGCGCCTCTGCTCTGACCAAGCCAAGCGCCGATAGGTACGGAAATTACGATATTGGCGGTAATCGCCGCTGCCGCCAGCATGAGAGTCGCCGGATAGGCCTGCAATACTTTGTGGATTGCCGACTGGCCGTCCTGCAACGACACGCCCATATCGAAATGCAGCACCTTCCCTGCATACACGAGATATTGTTCGATCAGACTGCGATCGAAACCATAAGCCGCGCGGACTTGGGCGAGCTGCGCCGGGGTCGCGCTTTCACCGGCGATCATTACCGACGGATCGCCGGTCAGGCGAATGAGGAAGAACAGAACCGTCGTCGTCGCCAAGGTGACCAAGGCGAGATCGCGGACACCTGTTGCTGCCCGCCGCAGCAAGTTCGACAAAACGCCCCCCGGATTACGCAACGCGTGGGCACTTTCGGATCATCAGGACGACATCTTCGGGCATCATTGCGGCCACATCATCCCGCGCACCTGCGGCACCGCGGAAGCCGCGCCCAAGGCGATTGCGTTCCCAAGTCGCGCCATAAATATTGCCCTAACGTGCGCCGCAGCCCCTGGCCATTGACATATTAGATGTATTACTATTAAGTCAACTCGAATTTGGGAGTTCGATTGCAACATGCTGATTAACAGGGAACGCGCCAATGAGGTGATGGACCGCCATGGCCTGGACGCACTCGTCGCGGTCACGCCGATTAACATCGAGTATCTCAGTGACTATCGAGGGCCCCTGATGCGCATGGGGCGACTGTTCTACAATTATGCGCTGCTGCCGCGGCGTGCGGAGGCGCCAGCCGCGCTGATCGTCAACGGCATCGAATATCATCGCCTCGCCAGAAGCCCGGATGCGACCTGGATGCCCAATATCCGGGCCTATCTCCATCCAATCCACAAGGACCGGCGCGATTTTGATCCCGATGTGGAGGATCCGGAAGCGGTCGACGACGTCATGCGCTGGCCAATCCGGCCGGAAGGCATCTCCCCATCCGACGAAGCCTATCTCAGCCGGATCGAAGCCGCGCGCGGCGGCCACGCGGCAAATCCGCTCTACGCGCTCAAGCAGGCCCTGCGAGACGCCGGCCTCGAACGCGCCGTCATCGGATGTGACGATCCACGCATCGGCCCGTGGCTGGAAGAGATAGGGATGCCGGATATCGAGGTCCGCGACGCGCTCAATATCTTCCGCGAGGTGCGGATGGTTAAATCGCGCGATGAATTGGACCGGCTGCGTGCAGCGGCGCGGTTGAACGAGCAGGCGATGGAGACCGTGCTGGCGGCCCTATCGCCGGGCATGACCTTCGCCGAATTGCAATCCATCTACAATGTCGAGATCGCCCGCGGTGGCGGCCGCGCGATCTATCTCGCCTGTGGCCAACTCGTCCCGTCGCAAACCACCGACGTGGTTGTCGAAGGCCATTCGATTACCTTTGATGCGCTGTGCGAACTGCGCGGCTACCATGGCGATCTCGGCCGGGTGGCTATTTGTGGAGAGCCGAGCGCGGAGTTGCTGCAGCGGATGCGAGCGGTCGAGATCGGCTGCGAGGTCGCGTACAAGATGATTAAGCCCGGCGTCACGGGCAACGCGGTTACGACCGCGCTGATCGATGCTATCCACAAAGCGGGCTTTCCGGGCTATTTGTTTGCAACACCGCATTCGGTCGGCCTTGAACATTCGGACCACCCGCTTCCCGTTGGCCCGCAGCTCCCCGGCGGACAGGGCGAGTTCGTTTTCCTGGAAAACATGGTTTTCACCATCGACATGCCCTATCGCGAGCTTGGCTGGGGCGCGATCCACGTCGAGGACCAACTCCGGGTCACGGCGACCGGCGTGGAGCCTTTTACGAGCTGTGACGTGTCTTTGCGCGTCAAACCTGGGCGGCCATTATCGGACGTTGGTTCCTAGATGGGCGCTTCCAGCATCATGACACCCGTTCTCATTGTTGGAGGCGGCCCAGTCGGGCTCACGCTGGCAATCGATCTGGCGCATCGCGGCATCAAGAGCATCGTTATCGAGGAGCGCTCCGAACCGATGGCGCACCCCAAGGCAACATTGCTTGGCGCGCGGTCGATGGAGTTGTTTCGGCGGTGGGGGATGGATCGGTCGGTCTATGACGCGGCGATTCCGGCGGACAATCCATATTATATCATCTTCACGACCCGGCTGGCGGGCCAGGAACTGTACCGTGTGCAGTCTCCCTCCATCCGCGAAATGATGACGCGCGATCCGGTCGCTGCGGCGCGCTTCGCCGAAATGCGCTGGTCGCCCTATGGCAAAACCCAGATCGGCCAGCAGGCGCTGGAGCCCGTATTGCTGGCCAAGGTCGCCGAACTCGGCGCGTTCATCGACCTTCGCCAGGGCTGGCGCTGCGAGAGGTTCACGCAGGATGCTGACGGCGTGACCGGCCATGTCGTCCATATCGAAACCGACGCGAAAGAGGACATCAGCGCCCTCTATCTGGCCAATTGCGAGGGCGGCGTCGGCCCCATCCGTCGCCAGCTCGGCATTCGCCGCAACGGGCGCGGCAAGATGCGCTCAAATGTGAGTCTGTTTTTCCGCAGCAAGGACTTTCTCGAAGTGCACGGCCGCGGCCTGGCCAATCTCTATTTCGTCTTCACACCAGATTGTTTCGGCGTTTTCACGGCCATCGACGGTGAGGAGCTATGGAATTTTCAATATTATTTCCTGGACCCGGCCCGACAAGCGGAACCGATCGACCCGGAGGCGATCCTGTTTCGCGCCATGGGCAAGCCCTTCGATTTCGAGTTGCTCAACATCACGCACTGGAGCCATCATCAATCCGTAGCCCGCAAGTGGCGGGACGATAGAGTCTTCCTGCTCGGCGATTCCGCGCATCTGTTTGCGCCAACCGGCGGCGTCGGCATGAACACCGGCATCGGCGATGCCTGCGACCTGGCCTGGAAACTGGAGGCCGTCTTGAAGGGCTGGGGCGGGCCTCGCCTGCTCGACAGCTATGAGCGCGAGCGCAAACCCATCGCGGTCCGCAATAGCATCGTGTCGGCGACCAATTCCGACAAGACCGACATGGTGATGGACGAGACGCCCGAAGGCATTGACCTGCCGGGCGAAGCCGCGGCGCTCGATCGCGCCGAACTTGGGCGCAAAATCCGCTGGCTTTCGCGCCAGTTTAGCAGCGCTGGCGTTCATCTGGGGTATCGCTATGTGGCCTCGGATATCATTGTCGCCGATGGCACGCTCGAGCCCGCTGACGACCCGTCGCGGCTCACGCCATCCACTTGGCCGGGATCGCGTGCGCCACACGCCTGGCTTGACGATGGGCGCAGCACGCTCGATCTCGTAGGGGACATTTTTGTGCTGCTGGTCCTTGCGAACGAAACGACCGAACTGCCGAGCCTTATCGATGCGTTCGCACAGGCGGGGGTGCCGGTTCGCGTCGAGCGGATTGCCGATCCGGAAATCGCCGCACTTTACGAACAGCCTTTCGTTTTGGTGCGCCCGGATGGCCATGTTGGGTGGCGGGGTGCCGGGGAGCCCGATGATCCAGCCGCCATCGTACGCACGCTCACCGGCTGGTGACATCATGCGCGCGCCGCCGAGGCTCTGGCGGCGCGCGCATTTCGGCTATTTTGCTTTCTCTACCGCGCCATACATGGATCCCATGTCCTGCTCGGCTACCGGCACGCCTTCGGGCTCCGTAAAGACGCCGGTGTCGAAGTAGCGACGGATGACTTTGCGCGTCACGTCCAGCCCTTGACGGGCTTCGCGCATCGGTGTGTCGAGCCACATGTCGAGGGGGTAGCCGCGCTGGCCGGCGGCGGCATAGGCGGCGGCATAAGCGGATGGCTCGTCCCAGACCAGAAGGTTGCGGCGCGCGTCGGACCGCGCGTGGCGAAGCGAGCCGAGGTCGACCGGCCCCATCAGCGGCAGATGGCCGGGGCCATCGGCAACCGCTTCCAGGCGACCATCGAACCGCACAATTTTGGAATGCCCGCGTTTGGCGGGCGATGGGACAGCGTCGCCCGGCGCCACATACTGACCACCCGTGCCGCAGGAGATGACATAGGCCAGATTCTCGAACGCGCGCGTGCGGCGGCCGATATCCCAACCATGGCGGCGGGCATTATGCGGTTCCGACGTCGGATGGATGATGACTTCCGCGCCGCGCCGCGCCAGTTCGCGCGCCGTTTCTGGAAAGTTCATGTCGTAGCAGACCACGGTTCCCAGCTTTCCGATCTTCGTGTCGGCAACGGGGAACAGCGCATCATAGCCGTCCCGCGCAACATAATCGGTATAGATATTCCCCGGTGTCGTGAGCGAGAGCAGGCCGGTGTCGGCACCATGGATTTTGCGGTAGCGGTGGATGAGATTTCCTGAATCATCGATGATGAACGCGGTGTTGAAATAGCGTTCGGGCCATTCGGGATCGAACTCATAGACCATGCCCGAAACGAACACCGAACTGTCACGCGCGAAGGCTTGCAGCTTGGCCATCTCCGGCCCGTCGATGCGCACGCTGACTTTCAGCCAATAATCGAGCGGCCGACCTGTCACGACGCCCTGCATGAAGAATTCGGGAAAAACGACGAGCTTCACCGAGGGCGAACGCGCCATGCCGCGCACGAGCGCGATAGCCCGCTCGACGTTATGATCGAGAACCGCGTCGCGTTCACCCAGATCATGGACCGACATGAGGTCCATTTGTCCCAGCACGACATCATAGCGATCCAGCCGCCCCTCGATGCTGGAACGCGGCTGGGCTGCGACCCGGCGCATGCCTTCCTCGCGCCAGGCTGTCCGGCTCTGGATGGGCCCATGCTCGGCTGCGGCAAAGCGCGAATATCCGCCAGCATAAAGACCGGTGCGCACGACCACCGGGAAATTGGCATAGGTTTCGTTGCGGCGACGGCGCACCGATTGCACATCCGGGTCCAGCGTCACGAAGCTCTCATCACCGCGTGATGCAGCGATGGCGAGACCGGCAGGGTCATAGGCCGCGGTGGCGCTGGGCAAGCGTTCGCAGCCTAGTTCAGCCGTTTCCGCCCGGCTTGGCGAAGCGCAAAGGACAAGACAAAGATTTTCATAGGCCCGTGAAGCACGCGCCTTTTGCCGCGCTTCAAAAAACATGTCGCTCCGTTCAACAGCCGGGTTCAGAATGATTTCTCCGCCGACCTGGGCGGTCATCCGCGCCAGATGTGGCGAGAGGATATCCTCTCCAACCAACAGCCCGATCTTGCCAAATGGCGTGACGACGACCGGAAAATCACGTAGACGCCCCAGATCGACATCGGCTTCGCCATAGCCCGCAACAAGGTCCGGCAGAGTCTTGCCAACACGAAGCAGGATGGCGCCATCGGGAGCGATCAGGAAGCCTTCGGTTCGAGCCACGTCGCCTACCATCCAGCGTGTAGCGCCCGCCAGATGGACACCGGCGTTGCACGCGAGGGCAGACAATGCAGCCAGCGCAGCCGCGGCGTCGATACCGGCTTCCGGCTGGGCGAGTGGCAGGAGGAGGAGCCGATCCGTGCCCGGAACATCGGCTGAGCAGGCCATCGCGACAACACGCGTCAAATCGTCGATCTGCGATGCGAGCCATGGCTCCTGCACAAGTGTAATCATCGGCGCGCGCTCCTTCAGACACGATATAAAAAGATATTAGGGAATTTAAGATGACTGTATATAGATACAACTGACGGATGGAAGGGGAAAGTTTTGACCACGATATTGGTGACGGGCGCAAGTCGTGGGATCGGCTTTGAAATCAGCCGGGCGTTTTTGCGCCGCGGCCACCATGTCATCGCAACTTGCCGCGACCCGGACAATGCGCACGATCTGCAGGCGCTGGAAGGCGTGTTGGAGATTCATGCCCTGGACGTCGGCGACCCCGCCAGCATCGCGCACTGCGCCGACTCCCTTGCCGACAGGGCGATCGACATTCTGGTGAATAATGCCGGCATCGCGTATCGCGATACCCGCATTGGCCATCTGGACTATGCCGCCTGGCGGCGGGTTCTGGACATCAATCTGCTCGCACCTGTGGCGGTTCTGGAGGCTTTCCTGCCGCATCTTTTGCGTGGCGAGGGGCGTAAGGCAGTCGCCATTTCAAGCAGTCTGGGATCGATCACTCGCGCTGGGGGCGGAAATTATTTCTATCGGACCAGCAAGGCCGCGCTGAATATGGCCATGCGTTCTATCGGGGCCGACCTGGCGCAGCAAGGTGTGACGGTGGCGGTGGTAAGCCCAGGCTTTGTAGATACCGATCTGACGCAGGCACTGCCGGTTCCAAAGATCCCGGCACGGGAGAGTGGTGACGGGCTGGCGGCGTATATCGAGGCCATGACGCCAGAGGACGGTCGCCGCTTCCTGCGCTTCAATGGGGATGAATTGCCCTGGTGAAGCCTGCCAACGACCTGAAGAGCTAAGGATCAGCCGGTGCCGAAGCCCGTGCAGCCAGCATCGTCCGAACACCCCCCAGTCGCGCTCCATTAAAGCACGGCGGAGGAGGATGAGCCGTCGGGTTGGACGATATCTTCAAAGGCCACGGTGACGACGCGTGGGTCGGTCTTGCGCGCCGCTCCGGCCATGGGATCTGTCAGCACATTCAGAACATAAGGCAGCTTTGCTGCAAGCATGCGGTCGATCGCGCCGGCGATGTCGCCGCTCTCATCCACCCGCTCACCCCCACAATCAAAGGCATGCGCAATCAGATGGTAATCCGCCTGCCCCAGTTCGCAATTATAGGAATCGTTGAACAATTTGATGTGTCCATGCTTTTCGGTGCCCCATGCGCCGTCGTTTGAAACGACCACGGCCAGCTGCAAGTCCGCGAGCTTCGCGCTGTTCAGCTCAGCACAGTAGAAGCCGAAAGAGCCGTCGCCGGTAACCAAAATGACCGGGCGCGGGGGTGCATCGGTCAACTCGGCAACCTCGCGCGCCGCCGCCGACGCGCCGAGGGCAAGCGGTGTCCCCACGCCCATGGACCCGAACGGATAATGATCGATAAAAGCGCCGCCGCGCGGCAGACGCAGCGTCCCCAACATCCAGTTTTGGATGTCCGCGCCATCGCCCACATAGATCGCATCTTCCGGCCATCGGTCCATCAGCCTGCGGCACAATGTGAGCGGGTGGATGGGCCCGTTCCCTTCGGCTTCCAGCTCGGCAAGCCGCGCAAGCCGCGCGGCCATGGCGTGTCGCACCCAGCCCGCATCGCGCGGCTTTCCGTCGCCCAGGGCCTCGCAGAGCGCTTCTGTGCCGAGCCGCGCATCGGCGACGATGGGAATGTCAATCGGCCGCCCCCGCCCGAACTCCTCGGCCACGGTATCGATCTGGATGAACAGGGCATCGGGCGAAAAGCGCGGCGCCAAACCATGATTGAAGCGCTGGCCCAGCCGCATGCCCACGCATAGCACCACATCGGCCTCGCGCGCCGCCACCTGTGCCAGTGGCCAGCCGAAGCCCAACATATCGTCTTCCGGGACCAGGCCCCGGCCCTGCGCATGGCCCAGGACCGGAGCACCCAGCCGCGCCGCCAGTCGGCGCAGCGCAGGCCCGGCATCGGCGCGGTACGCACCGCCTCCGGCCAGGATCATCGGGCGTTGAGCGTGGCACAATGCCGCGGCGGCGGCAGCGATGGCGGTCGCTTCGGGCGCTGGCGGCGACGCGGGCGCCGACATGGGATGGGGCGCGGCCGCCGACACCATGGCACGGCCGAACTCTTGACGGATACCCAATATGGCGACGCCGGGTCGGCCAGTGCTTGCCTGATGAAAGGCTTCGGCGAGAAATGCTGCCATCCGCTCGGGGTTGGGCGCCATATGCACCCATTTGGCCATAGGCCGTACCATCGCAAGCGGATCATCCTCGCCTTCATGATGCACCTCGGTCGCGCTGGCGGGACGGCAGCCCACCAATATCACCACGGGTGTTCCCGCTTTTTGGGCGGTGAGAATGCCGGTCACGGCGTTGGCCAATCCCTGCTCTTCCTTGATAAGCGCCAGTCCGGGCTTGCGGGCAATCCGCGCATAGCCATCGGCAGCGCACACGGTGCCGGTCTCATGCCGGGTCGAAACGACGCGAACGCCATTCTTCGCCAACGCCTGCAACAACTGCGCATGCGCGGCGCCCGAAAGCGCAAAGACCGTCCGCACGGCTTGGCGTGCGCATTCGGCAGCCATGGCTTCGCCGCCTGAGATCATATCTATACTCACATCATCACCCCTGCCCGCTTTGCCTAGTCGCTGCCATCGACGCGCGAGCGGATGAGGAACAGCCCTGCCAGCCCGACGATGAGGAAGGCCACAATCGGGACCATCCCGGCCTGCTGGGTTCCGAAATATTCGGTGGCGAGTCCCACGGCCAGCGGCCCGAGCCATGACGTTGCGCTGCCGGTCAGCGCATAGAGGCCGAAATAGGCTCCGGTCTGGTCCGGCGGGGATATTCGCGACAGGAAGCTGCGACTGGAAGATTGCAGGCCGAGCGACACGAAGGCGATGGCGACGACAATGCCGAGGAACACCCACTCGGGCGGACCGGAGAACAACGCATTGTCAACGGCGCCCGGCCCGGTGTAGCTCCAGAAATACAGTATCTGGGTGGGCGTCGTCCCGATCATCGCAATCACCAGCAGGATCATCCCGAAAAGCTGTATCTGGACCGCGCGCTTGCAACCAAATCGCCCGTCCAGCCAGCCAGCCACCATGCTGCCCAGAGCAGCGCAGAACATCCGCATGATGCCAATGATGAGCAACTGAACACCACCCCAGTGCATCACGCCTGCCGCATAGACACCGCCGAAGATCACCAGCGCGACCGCGCCATCGGCGAAAATCATCCGAAAAATCAAAAAGAGCGCGCCATCGCGATTGCCCTTCAATTTCGTCGGCAAATGAACCAGATATCGCGCGCCATGACCTATGGCATCGAGAAATCTTGTCTGCGCTTTGGGCGCATCCTTGGCCAGCCAAAGCAGCGGCAATATGGCGAGGAAAAGCAGTCCGCCAGCGAGCGGCCCCGTAATACGGGCTTGCTCGAACCGTGATTGATCGAGACCGAACAGCGGCACCGTCGGCACCCAGGACCAGTCCACCCGCCCGGGGAGCGAGAAGGCAATGAGCACGAAGCTCATGATCAGCACGCCCGACAGGCTTCCGACCGCCATTCCAAGCGCGGAGACGCGGTGGATCGTCCGCCGGTCCGCCTGAAACGGCATCATCGAATTATGCAGCACCTCCGTATAGGCGTAGAGTACTTTGATCAGCGCGAGCGCGATGACCAGAGCTGGCACCGAAAGCCCAGCGCCATTCGGCAGCGCCCACCACAGGGTGCACAGCAGGACGGCCTGGAGGGCCGTACCCAGCGCAATCCAGGGTTTGCGCGGCCCCAGCGCGTCCAGCGTCGCGCCGAGCAGCGGCGCCGTGAACCCGGCAATCAACCCCGCGATGGTTCCCATTACCGCCACGATGGCCTGACCTCTAACAGGATCGCCCACCACCTGCGTCGCGAAATAGGGAACAAAGACGCTGATCGAGATCAGCGCGACATAAGGAATACGGCCAGCCTCCGCGAGCGCCCAACCCACGGCCGGAAGCCCGACACCCAGCACCTTACGTTCCGCATCGGGTCGTTCATCCAAGATATTTTCAGCCATCAATATGTCCCTGAATTGAGTCATGCGCTTATTTCGATCGGTCCTGCGCCAAACCAGTTGCGCCCCCAATCGTTCATCGAGCGTGCCCCGCCTGCTTTGTAATCGGCTATTCTCCAACGGCGCCGCTTTGATGTCTGTGAGTAGATACAACTTTCCCGTCGATGTCCACCCCAGTGGACGGATCGACGAACCCGGATTTTGGGCTTCAGACGTTGCTCCAAATTCGGGCCCCTCATCGCCGAAGCCCCCTACCCCGTTTACGCTTGAAAGCGACACGTCGACGACCGCAGTGGAGCGCCGGCCAGCGACAGATTGCGGATCATCAAGCCAGTTGGCGAAGCCTATGACGTGGGAGCGGATCTTGCCGAGATCGAGTGAAATCCCCAGGGTCGTGCGAAGGGGATCGCGGCCGCCCGACGTTTCGGACGACCTTTATATCAAATGCCGGAATCAAATACCCAAGCGTGGCAGTTGTCGGGTTTATACAATATTTTGGACCTGTGCGACGCCATAGGTTGGGCCACAGAGACACTTCCGTCGGCCGCAAGCTTTCTGCGACCCACAGCGATCCGGCTCGGCGGGAGGGGGGCGATGGTATCCAATCGAACCATTGTCGGAACGGCGCGAAGGGAAACCTTCGTGCCGTTCCTGTTTGCCGGATACGAAAAAGGGCGGCCCCGCGAGGGACCGCCCTTTTGCTTTGGCGATAGGCCGAGGGGCTCAGGCCGCCTTGGAACCTTCGACGTCGCTCAGGACCGTTTTCGCCTGCGCGATGATCGTGGTGAAGACGCCGCCTTCGTTCATCGCGAGATCGGCCATGACCTTGCGGTCGAGTTGGATCCCGGCCAGCTTCACGCCGTGCATGAACTGCGAATAGGTCAGGCCTTCGGCGCGAACCGCGGCGTTGATGCGCTGGATCCACAGGGCGCGGAAGGTCCGCTTCTTTACCTTGCGGTCGCGATAGGCATATTGGCCGGCCTTTTCGACCGCCTGCTTGGCGATGCGAATGGTGTTCTTGCGACGGCCGTAATAGCCCTTCGCCTGATCCAATATGCGCTTGTGCTTGGCGTGCGTGGTCGTGCCGCGTTTGATGCGTGACATGGTCTAGCGCTCCTTACTTCAGGCCGTAGGGCGCCCAGAGGCGCACATGGGCCACGTCCGAATCGCTGAGCACGCTGGTGCCGCGGTTGGTGCGGATATATTTGCTATTGTGCGAAATCAGGCGGTGGCGCTTGCCGGCAACGCCGTGCTTCACCTTGCCCGAGGCGGTGAATTTGAAGCGCTTCTTCACACCGCTCTTGGTCTTCAGCTTGGGCATTTTCGTCTCCTTGTTGAGCGACGATATCGACCGGCCCTGGCAGCCCTTGTCGCCAGGCAGGTCAGCAACTCTATCGTGCGAAGCGGCGCGCTTAGGGGGATTCGCGCCGAAATGCAAGCATCGAAGCGCTTCAGAAGCTCGCGCCGTCGACCTTCTGGATGGTAAGCGAATCGAGGTCGGCGTCGGGGACGCAGCGCAGGTTGACCGCCGCCATCTTCGCGCCGTCGGGACCGGTGCCGATCGCGAAACCCTGGCACCCGCAGTCGGTGCAGAATTGATGGTCGATATTGTGCTTGTGGAATTGATAGGTTTTGAGCTTGCCGGTGCCGCTCGTCAGCCGGAACCGGTCGATCGGCACGAAAGCCAGAAGGAAGCCCTTGCGCCGACAGTGCGAGCAGTTGCAACTCATCGCCGTCGTCGGGATATCGCCCTCGACCGTGTAGGTCACCGCGCCGCAGTGGCAGCTTCCGTTGAATGCCATCTCTCTCTCCCTAATGGTGGCAGGCGAGCCCCTCAATCACATCCTCGAGCCGCGCCGGATCGCCCAATGCGATGACATGCCCGTCGCTCTCGCTGTGCAGCGGCTCGCCGTTCCAGTCGCACATCGTCCCGCCCGCGCCCTCTACGATCGGCACCAGTGCTGCGAAATCGTGGAGCTTCAGCCCCGCTTCGACCACCAGGTCGATATGGCCGCTGGCGAGCAGTCCGTAATTATAACAGTCGCCGCCGAAGACCATGCGCTCGTGCGATGTCTTCGCCGCGAGCGCCATGAAATGATCGCCGTCATGATCGGCAAAATATTGCGGGCCGGTCGTCGCGAGGACCGCGTCGGCAAGGCTGCGGCAGACGCGCGTCGCCGCGGGTTTGCCACTGAGCAAGGTCGGCCGCCCCGTCGCACCGACCCAGCGCTCGCCGGCGATCGGCTGATCGATGATGCCAATCAGCGGCCAGCCGTCCTGGAGCAGCGCGATCAGCGTCCCGAAGATCGGCCGCCCGGCCATGAAGCTGACCGTGCCATCGATCGGGTCGAGCACCCATTGGCGCGACGCTTCGGGCCGCTCGGCGCCATATTCCTCGCCGATGATGCCGTCGAGCGGCGCCTCGGCATCGAGCAGACGCCGCATTGCGGCTTCGGCGGCGCGGTCGGCCTCGGTCACCGGCGAAGCGTCGGCCTTGGCCTCGTGCTGGTAAGCCGCGCGGAAGAAAGGCCGGATCGCGGCGCCGGCAGCGTCGGCAAGGCGATTGGCGAGGGCGATGTCGGATTCGAGAGTCATCTAGTTTCCCAAGCCAAGAGGTCGTGCGGCCCGTTAAGGCGGAACCCCGTCATCCGCCCGTGCAAAATAGCAGCGGTCGGAGATGGACCCCCGCCGTTGCGGGGGAACAGAAATATGAAATCGGCGTCACGATCGGCCGATTCAATCGAACAGCGACGACACGCTCGATTCGTCGGCGATGCGCTTGATCGCCTCGCCAAGCAGCGGCGCGACGGTGAGGGCGCGGACTTTGCCGCTGTCGTTCACAGCGTCGGTGGGCTGGATGGAATCGGTGATGACGAGTTCGGTCAGTTCGCTCGCATCGACGCGCGCGACCGCGCCGCCCGACAGCACGCCATGGGTGCAATAAGCGACAACACCTTCGGCCCCCGCGGCCTTCAGCGCGGCGGCGGCGTTGCAGAGGGTGCCGGCCGAGTCCACGATATCGTCGATGAGGATGCAGAAGCGGCCCGCGACGTCGCCGATGATGTTCATCACCTCCGATTCGCCGGCACGCTCGCGGCGCTTGTCGACGATTGCCAGCGGGGCGTTGTCGAGCCGCTTCGCCAGCGCGCGCGCGCGCACGACGCCGCCGACGTCGGGCGAGACGACCATCAGATTCTTGCCGGCAAAGCGCGCCTGGATATCGGCGCTCATCACCGGCGCGGCGTAGAGATTGTCGGTCGGGATATCGAAGAAACCCTGGATCTGCCCGGCGTGGAGGTCGATCGCCAGCACGCGGTCGGCGCCCGAGGTGGTGATAAGGTTGGCGACGAGCTTGGCCGAGATCGGGGTGCGCGGGCCGGGTTTGCGGTCCTGGCGGGCATAGCCGAAATAGGGGACGACCGCGGTGATGCGCTTCGCCGAGGCGCGGCGCAGCGCGTCGGTGATGATCAAAAGCTCCATCAGATTGTCGTTGGCCGGGAAATTGGTCGGCTGGACGACGAAGACATCCTGGCCGCGCACATTTTCGTGGATTTCGACGAAGACTTCCTCGTCGGCGAAGCGGCGGACGCTGGTGTCGGTCAGCGGCAGTTCGAGATAATCCGCAATCGCGCGGGCCAGCGGCAGGTTGCTGTTGCCGGAGATGAGTTTCATGGCGAGCAAGGCCCTTTCGCGGCGAGTGGGGATTGCGCCGCCCCTTAGCCAGCCGATGCCCGAAGGGGAAGGGGTTAAAGTCCCGGCGGCCTTTGCGGGCGTCGACAGATGGCGGTGAACGCCGCTTCCTTATCGACGAAGCGGTCGTCGCGTCGGTGGCGCGGGGGCGAGCGCACGCTGTTGACGCTTCTCTTCGGTTGAACGGGCGGGGCGGTTGCGCCTAAACCGCTGCCATGACACAGATGCTTTCGATCGTCCTTTCGCAGATGACCCAGGCGGTCGGCGACCTGGCCGCCAATGCCGCCGCGATCCGCGCGGTGCGCGCGCGGCACGGGGACGCCGACCTGATCGTTTATCCCGAGTTGCAACTGATCGGCTATCCGCCCGAGGATCTGGTGCTGAAACCGGCGCTGGCGGAGCGCGCCGCCACCGCCCTCGCCGCGCTGGCGGCCGAGACCGGCGACGGCGGCCCGGCGATGCTCGTCGGGTCGGTCGAGCGCGATGCCGAGGGGCGGCTCTATAATATGGTCGCGCTGCTCGACGGCGGACGAATCGTCGCGACGCGGCGCAAGCATGAACTGCCGAATTACGGCACCTTCGATGAAAAACGCGTCTTTGCGCCCGGGCCGCTTCCCGATGTGGTCGAATGGCGCGGGGTGAAGCTGGGACTGCCGATCTGCGAGGACGGCTGGTTTCCGGCGGTGTGCGCCCATCTTGCCGCCCAAGGCGCGGACATTCTCCTTTCGGTCAACGGCAGTCCCTATGAGATCGACAAGGACGACCGTCGCCTGACGCAGGTGTTCGCGGCGCGCGTCGCCGAAACGGGATTGCCTCTGATCTTCCTCAACCGCATCGGCGGGCAGGACGAGTTGGTGTTCGACGGCTGTTCGTTCGTGCTGAACGGCGACGGGCGCGCCGCGCACCGGCTGACCGACTGGGAGGCGGAGGAGCGCGTCACGCGCTGGACGAAGGGCGCGGGCGGCTGGGAATGCGAGGCGGGCGTGATCGCCGAATGGGAAGCGCATCCCGCCGACATCTATAGCGCGATGATCCTGTCCCTGCGCGACTATGTCGAACGCAACCGCTTTCCCGGCGTCGTGCTCGGCCTGTCGGGCGGGATCGATTCGGCGATCTGCGCCGCCATCGCCGCCGACGCGCTCGGCCCCGACAAGGTCTGGTGCGTGATGCTGCCGAGCCGCTTCACCAGCGAGGAAAGCCTCGATGACGCGAGGGGCTGCGCGGCAATGATCGGGTGTCGGCTCGACACCCTCGCGATCGCCCCGGCGGTCGAGGCGTTCGATGTCATGCTTGCGGACAGTTTCGCCGACAAGGACGTCGATACGACCGAGGAGAATGTCCAGTCGCGTATCCGCGGTGTCACGCTGATGGCGCTGTCCAACAAATTCGGTCCGATGCTGCTGACGACGGGCAACAAGAGCGAGATGAGTGTCGGCTATGCGACCATCTATGGCGACATGGCGGGCGGCTATAATCCATTGAAGGACGCCTATAAGACGACGGTGTTCGCGCTCGCCGAATGGCGCAACGCCCATGTGCCGCGGCTGTCGCGCAACCCGGTCGCGCCGGTGATGCCGGCCAATATCGTGACCAAGCCGCCGAGCGCCGAACTGCGCCCCGACCAGAAGGACGAGGACAGTCTGCCGCCTTATGCCGACCTCGACCGGATGCTCCACATGCTGGTCGAGGAGGAAGCGAGCGTCGACGATGTCGTCGCGCGCTATGGTTTCGACCGCGATGCGGTGGCGCGGATCGAGCGGTTGCTGATGCTCGCCGAGTATAAGCGGCGCCAGGCGCCGCCGGGGGTCAAGCTGTCGACGCGCAATTTCGGGCGCGATCGTCGTTACCCGATCACGCACGGGTTTCGGACGGGCTGACGTGCCCCCGGACTCGCGTCGCGCGCGAAACGGGCTATAGGCGCCGTCATGACCGTCACCACCCGCTTCGCCCCCTCGCCGACCGGCCATCTGCATGTCGGCAACGTCCGCACCGCGCTCCACAACTGGCTGTGGGCGCGCAGGGCGGGCGGGCGCTTCGTGCTGCGGATCGACGATACCGACCGCGAGCGATCGAAAGAGGAGTATGTCGAGGGCATCCGCGCCGATCTTGCGTGGCTCGGGCTCGATATCGACGGCGAGGAACGCCAGTCGGCGCGCTTCGCGCTTTATGAGGCCGAGTTCGACAAGCTCAAGGCGGCGGGTCGCGTCTATGCCTGCTACGAGACGCCCGAGGAGCTCGATATCCGCCGCAAGGTGCTGCTGTCGCGCGGGCTGCCGCCGGTCTATGAGCGCAAGCCCGCCGATGCACCGGTGCCCGAAGGCGTCGCGCCGCACTGGCGGTTCCGGCTCGACCATGAGGCGCCGATCGAATGGACCGACATGATTCGCGGGCCGCAGCATTTCGAGCCGAAGACGCTGTCCGATCCGGTGGTGCGCCGCGCCGACGGCAGCTGGCTCTATCTGCTGCCGAGCGTGATCGACGATATCGCGATGGGGATCAGCCATGTCGTGCGCGGCGAGGATCATGTGTCGAACACCGCGGCGCAGATTCAGATGTTCGCGAGCCTCGGCGCGAAACCGCCCGAATTTGCGCATGAGGCCTTATTGGTGGGGACTGAGGGCAAATTGTCGAAGCGGCTGGGGTCGCTCGGCATGGCTGCCCTGCGCGAAGCGGGGATCGAGCCGATCGCGCTCGTCGCGCTGCTCGCGCGGCTGGGGACGAGCGATCCGGTCGAGCCGGTGACGAGCCCGGCGCCGCTGATCGAGAGCATCGATTTCGCGCGCTTCGGCCGCGCCCCGGCGCGCTTCGACGAGGCCGAGCTGGCACTCATCAATCAGAAGATCCTGCATCACACCGACTATGCCGCGGTCGCGCCGCGTCTGCCGGTCGCGATCGGCGAAGCCCGCTGGAACGCGATTCGCCCGAATCTGATGACGGTCGCCGAGGCGGCCGACTGGGCGGCGGTGTTCGACGGACCGCTGGTTCCACCCGCACCCGAAGAGGCCGACCGGCCGGTACTCGCCGCCGCCGCCGCCGCCGCGCCGAGCCTCGACTGGGGCGCCGATCCGTGGCGCGCGCTGACCGATGCGGTGAAGGCGGCGACCGGCGCCAAGGGCCGCGCGCTCTTCCTGCCGCTGCGCCGCGCGCTGACGGCGCGCGACCACGGCCCCGACATGGCCGAACTGCTGCCGCTGATCGCCCAGGGTGAGGCGGTCGCGCGGCTGGGAGCCGCCTGACCTGGCAATCGCGCCTCTTTGCCGATGCTCGTGCCTGGCCGATGCTCGCGCTTGGTCGATGCTCGCGCTTGACAAGGATAGATATGTTATATTATCTCTTAATCCATCCCGACCAATAGCGGCGGTCAACGCGCGGGGCCGGGCCTACACGAGGCAAGGAGAGGTGCCATGACCCTGATTCCGCTGATGTCCGCCATCATCGCGAGGCCCGTAAAGCATAGCATGCCCGCCGGGACCGCGCCGTTCGGGCGCGACAGTTACCATCCCGGCGCGGCGCATCGCCCGGTCGCCGCGGCGCTCGCGTTCGGGCTGCCCACGGCGCTCGTCGTCGCGGTCGCGCTGTCGCCGATGATCATCCAGGAAAAGCCGCGAACCGAGTCCAAGACATGGACCAATTTCACCGTCGAAAAGCCCAAGCCCAACCCGCGGCCCGACCCCAAGCCGCAGACCGACCCGATCCAGACCGAATTCACCGCGCCGCCGACTCCGCTCCCGCCGGTATCGGACAGCTCGACCAAGGTGGCGCCGCTGCCGCCCTATACGCCCCCGGCGGGCAGCGGGACCGGCCCCGACATCGTCGATCCGCCGCTGCCGCCGAAACCCGCGCCCTTCCTGGTCGCCCAGCTCGATCCGCGCTACGCCGGCAGCTTCCAGCCCGACTATCCGGCGAGCGAGCAGCGGCGCGAGATCGAGGGAAGCGTGCGGGTGCGCGTGCTGATCGGCACCGACGGGCGCGTCAAGGCGGTCGAACTCGTCAGCACCGACAGCCGGGGCTTTTTCGAGGAGACGAAACGGCGCGCGCTGGCGAAATGGCGCTTCAAGCCCGCGACGCGCGGCGGCGTGGCCGAGGAAAGCTGGAAGGAAATGACCGTGCGCTTCCAGATCCGGAACGGCTGATACCCCCCGCCGAACCCCTCCCGGGGGCGGGCCTCCACGGGCGCCCGCCCCCGCTTTTCCTCGACACATTGCTTGACATCGACGCCGAATCCCGCCAATGGCGCCCGGATAAATGGGGGCGGCGCCCGACGCGCGGCCCTCTTTGTTTTTCACAGCAACCGCCGGGGCCCCCAGTCCCGCCACATGCGCCGGATGTCCCTGCGGATGTGCCAAGATTTCGAGGAACAGGGCCATGGCCAAGCCGACGACCGTCAAGATCAAGCTGGTGAGCACCGCCGACACCGGCTTTTTCTATGTCACCAAGAAGAACCCGCGCACGATGACCGAGAAGATGGCGGTGCGCAAATATGATCCGCGCGTGCGCAAGCATGTCGAGTTCAAGGAAGCCAAGATCAAGTGACGCCTTGCCCCGCGCGCTGATGGCGCGTGGGTGGAAAATGCGTCATCGCCGCACCAGCGGGGATTCGGAAAGGGCGGCCGCGCGCCGCCCTTTTTCGTGGGCGGACGCCGGTTTGAGGTGAAGACCTCAAGCGCCGCCCCGCGAAGGCGGGGGCGACGGCATGTGTTCGGTCGCTTTCAGCTTGGCGGCCAGCCGACTTCGCGCCACAACGGATGGCATGGCTCTCGTCGCCACTTCCGTCGCGGCTCGATAAGGAACCCGAACCGATGCCGATCATCGCCGCGCGCCATTATCATCAGGGCCAACTCCTCCGCGACCTTGGTCCCGACGACGTCATCCCCGACGATTGCACCGACGCCGATTTCTTCTGGCTCGGCCTGTTCGAGCCGACCCCCGAGGAGCTGGGCGGGATCGCCAAGCGCTTCGGCCTCCATCCGCTCGCGGTCGAGGATGCGCTGAAGGCGAAGCAGCTTCCGAAGGTCGAGGTTTATGGCGACCAGCTTTTCGTCATCGCCGCGACGGGGACGCTCGACGGCGACACGATCCAGTCGGGCGAGACCGCGATCTTCCTGGGTCGCCATTTCGCGGTGACCGTCCGCCACGGCTCGGCGCGCGCGCATACCGAAGTACGCCAGCGGCTCGAAACGCTGCCCGCGAAGCTCGCGCATGGACCCGACTATGTCCTTTATGCGATCCTCGATTTCGTCATCGACGGCTATTTCCCCGTCATCGACGCGATCGAGGACCGGCTGCTGCTGGTCGAGGAAAGCGTGATGGACACGCCGCTCGACGCCCACGAAATCCGCCACCTTTATGCCCAGCGGCACGAGATCATCCGGTTCCAGCGCATCGTCGGGCTGATGAAGGATGTCGCCGCGCGCCTTGTCGGCGCCGCCGACCTGCCGTGGATCGACGACGCGGTGCGCCCCTATTTCCGCGATGTCTGGGACCATGTGCAGCGCGCCGAATTCCGCCTGTCGGGGCTGCGCGAAGTCGCCGGTTCGGTCGTCGATACCAATTCGCTGCTCGAACAGCAGCGCCAGGGCGTGATCACACGCCAGCTCGCCGCCTGGGCGGCGATCCTCGCGGTGCCGACCGCGATCGCGGGAATCTATGGCATGAACTTCGAGCATATGCCCGAACTGAGCTGGACCTTCGGCTATCCGTTCGCGATCGGCCTGATGGGAAGCATCTGCGGCCTCCTCTATTGGCGGTTCCGGACGATCGGCTGGCTCTGATCGCGCCCGCTTCGTCGCATCGGCGCCGGGGCCGGGCAACCCACCGCGCTTCTCGTGCATTTCACGACTTCGCGCGCTCACGCTAACCTTCTTTTAACCGGTTGCTCCGACACCAGTCTTCATGGCCATTCCCGGATATTTCCACCCCGCCGCGCCCGGCGCCGACGCGCGCGCCCGCGCTCGCCGCACGCTCCGCCTTCCCGCACAGGGAACGCACGACGACGGAAGCGGCATCGCGGTGCTCGTCCACAATATTTCGGAAACCGGGCTGCTCCTCGAAAGCGACGCCGGGATCGCGGTCGGCGACCGGATCGAGATCGACCTGCCGCATGCGGGCGAAAGCCCGGCGACGGTGGTGTGGGTCAGCGACCGGCTCTCCGGCTGCCGATTCGACACCCCCATATCGCCCGCGACGCTCAGCGCCGCCCAGTTGCGCAGCGCCGTCACCCATGACGCGCACGACGACGAAGCCGCGGCGTCGCCCGCCGATCCGGCTTTCGGCAGCCGGCTCCAGCGGCTTCGCGCGCAGGCGGGGCTCAACCAGGCCCAGGTCGCCGAGCGCATGGGCGTCAGCGCGCCGTCGGTCTCGGGCTGGGAAAAGGGGCGCGCGCGGCCCAAGCACAGCCGCATGGCTGCGCTCGCCGCGATCCTTGGCGTGCCGACGTCCGAACTGCTCGGCGATCATCCGCCCGAGGCGCTGCAGGACCTGATCGAGCGCAGCCGCGCCCAGATCGCGATGATGGTCGGAACCAGCGCCGACAAGGTGCGGATCATCGTCGAGCTTTAGCGGCGCCCCTTGTCGGCGGGCTACCCGATCGGCTAGACTGCGCCGCTCACCGCTCAAAGGAGACCGAGGACCATGGATCAGACCTGACCGCATCGCCGCCGTGCCCTGCCGTCAGGAAAGCCTTGTCTCGTGTCTTCGATTACGCTCACCAATCTTCGCTGGTCCACGCCCGACGGCCGCGCCGTTCTGTCGGGGCTCGACCTGCGTTTCGCGCGCGAGCGCACCGGTATCGTCGGGCGTAACGGTGTCGGGAAATCGACGCTGCTGCGCCTGCTGACCGGCGAATTGAGGCCCGCATCGGGGCAGGTCGCCATCGACGGCCGCGTCACGCTGCTGCGCCAGTCGGTTCAGGTCGGCACCGACGAGACGATCGCCGACCTGTTCGGCGCCCGCGCGGGGCTCGCGCTGCTCCGCAAGGCCGAGGCGGGGGCGGCGAGCGTCGCCGACATCGGCGACGCCGACTGGACGCTCGAGGCGCGGATCGACGAAGCGCTCGCCGCCGTCGGCGTGCCGCTGCCCGCCGCGACGCCGCTCGCGCAGCTTTCGGGCGGCCAGCACACGCGCGCCGCGCTGGCGGGCGCGATGTTCGGCGCCCCCGATTTCCTGCTGCTCGACGAGCCGACGAACAATCTCGACCGCGAGGGGCGGGCGGCGGTGCGCGATCTGCTGCGCGGCTGGCGCGGCGGCGCGATCGTCGTCAGCCACGACCGCGAACTGCTCGAGGAAATGGACGCGATCGTCGAGCTGACGTCGCTCGGCGCCACGCGCCATGGCGGCGGGTGGAGCGCCTGGCGCGCGCGCAAGGCGATCGAGCAAGCCGCCGCCGAGGCCGAGCGCGCGGGCGCCGAAAAGCGTCTCGACCAGGCCCGGCGCCAGGCGCAGGCGGCGACCGAGAAGCAGGATCGGCGCGATGCCGGCGGACGCCGCAAGGCGGAGCGCGGCGACATGCCGAAGATCGTCAGCGGCGGCCTCAAGCGCCGCGCCGAGGAAAGCCGCGCCGCGGCCGGCCGCCTTGCCGAGCGCCAGCGCGGCGAGGCCGAGCAGGCGGTCGCGGCCGCGCGCGCGCGGATCGAGGTCGTCGATCCGCTGGCGGCCGACCTGCCCTCGACCGGCCTGCCCGCCGCGCGCACGATGGTCGAACTCGACCGGGTCACCGTCGGCTATGCGCCGGGGCGGCCGGTGATCGCCGACCTGTCGCTGACGATCACCGGACCCGAACGCGTCGCGATCACCGGCCCCAACGGATCGGGCAAGTCGACGTTGCTCGCGCTCGTCGCGGGG
Organism: Sphingopyxis lindanitolerans; assembly: GCF_002993885.1. NCBI lineage: Bacteria > Pseudomonadati > Pseudomonadota > Alphaproteobacteria > Sphingomonadales > Sphingopyxidaceae > Sphingopyxis > Sphingopyxis lindanitolerans. The sequence goes on along the minus strand of NZ_CM009578.1, from coordinate 2,384,809 downwards.
ACGCTCGCGCCCTGGTCGGGGCGGGTGCGCGTTCCGGGGCCCCTTGCGCTGTTCGACCAGCGCGTGTCGCTGCTCGATCCCGCACGATCGATCGCGGACAATTTCCTCCTCCGCAATCCCGGCACCACCAACAATCAGTGCCGCGCGGCGCTGGCGCGCTTCCGCTTTCGCGCCGACGCCGCCGACCGCATCGTCGGCACGCTCAGCGGCGGCCAGTTGCTGCGCGCCGGGCTTGCCTGCGTCCTCGGCGCGCCCGCGCCGCCCGCGCTGCTGATTCTCGACGAGCCCGGCAACCACCTCGACCTCGACTCGCTCGCCGCGGTCGAGACCGGGCTTGCCGCCTATGACGGCGCGCTGTTGGTCGTCAGCCACGACCCGGCGTTTCTGGAAGCGATCGGGATCGAGCGCGAGATCGGGCTGCGGCCGACTCGGGACGGCGAGCCGACTTTTCCTCAATAATCGCGCAGCGGGCGGCGCGCGACGTCGTTTTCGATGATGTTCCGGATCGCGATCAGCGTCTTGAACGAATGGACGCCCTTGTCCTCGCCCAGCGCGCGGCGGGTGAAGCCGTCATATTCCTCCATCGAGCCGACCTGGACCTTGAGCAGGAAATCATCGTCGCCGGTGACGTCCCACGCGGCGGTGATTTCGGGATGGCGCGCGATCTCGCGCGCGAAATTATCCATCGCCTGCGCCCCCGCCTGCTGCATCTGGACGAGGACGTGCATGGTGAGCGCCGACCCGGTGAGCGCGGGATCGACCACCGCCATGTCGGCGACGATCACTTTTTCCGCGCGCAGCCGGCGCAAGCGGCGCAGCACCGCCGAAATCGACAGCCCGACCTTGTCGGCGAGGAGCCGCGCGGGTTCCAGATTATTGGCCCGCACCAGTTCGAGCAGGCGGCGGTCGAACGGGTCGAGATCGATCATTTTTCGCATATTTTTGCATATAACGCAAAATTTAGTCGCTGGCATGCCTAATTTCGGCGCCAATAATCGGTGCGGGCAGGGTAGATACTTCGTATCCGAACCGTTCGAGCCGACCGGCTCTCCCCCCTCCCTGCGGTTCGGATATAGGAGATCGAATATGGCCCGCGTCACCCCCGAAACCAACTGGCTCCAGCGTCTCTGGTCGTCGGTGATCGAAGCCTCCGCCGCCGCGGTCGCCGTCCATTATCACGCCCCGTGGGGCCGCGCGACCTCGCGCTGAGCGGTTCCGTCCGTCGCCCCCGCGCAGGCGGGGGCCGTCGGACGCCTGATCCTGCATCGCTACGCAAACCGACAGCGGCCCCCGCCTGCGCGGGGGCGACGAAGGTTGGCGGTCGCCGACAAACGCCGCTCAGGCAAATACCCCGACGCTTTCGATGAACTTGATCACCGAAATCGGTTTCGAGACATAGGCTTCCGCCCCCGCCGCCCTGATCTGTTCCTCGTCGCCCTTGCCGGCATAGGCGGTCACCGCCATGATCGGCACCGCGCGCAGAGTCAGGTCGGCCTTCATCTGGCCGATCAGGTCGAGCCCGCTGACATGCGGCAACTGGATGTCCATGATGATCAGGTCGGGCGAAACTTCGCGCGCCCTTGCCAGCGCGTCGCGCCCGTCGCGCACCGGATGCGCCTGATAGCCATGCGCGTTGAGCAGGTCGCAGAACAGGCGGAGGTTCAGCTCATTGTCCTCGACGACCAGGATGGTCTTGCCCATATGCTCTGTCTTCCCCACCTTGTATGCGCGGCCCGTCTAGGCGAATCGGCGGCATGACACAATTCATCGCGGTAAAGGGGTTTCCCGATTGGACGAGGATGATGCGGCGCTGGCGCTCCACGCGCTCGGCTGGATATTGAGCGACGAGCCGCGGGCCGAACGGCTGCTCGGCACGACCGGGCTCGACCCCGATTCGCTGCGGACGTCGCTGGGCGACCGCGCGACGCTCGCCGCGATCCTGTCGTTCCTCACTGCCTATGAAGCCGATCTGGTCGCTTGCGCCGAGGCGCTCGATCTGAAACCCGAAGCCCTTGCCGCCGCCGCGCGGCGCCTCGAAGGAAGTCGAAGGATGGACGCATGACCCGGCCGCTCGTGATCACCGATTGCGACGAGGTGCTGATGCACATGGTCGTCCCCTTCGCCCGGTGGGTCGATGAGGAACATGGCGTGCTTTTCCGCATGGAGGATGCGAGCTTTGCGGGGGCGCTGAAACGCAAGGAGTGCGGCACTCCGCTCGAAGCGGCCGAGGTCTGGCCGCTGCTCGACGGTTTCTTCCGCACCGAAATGGGGCGGCAGACCGAGATTCCGGGCGCGATCGCGGCGATGGCGGCGATCGGCGACATCGCCGACATCGTCGTCCTCACCAATGTCGGCCCCGACCATCAGGCGGCGCGCGGCGACCAGCTCGCTGCCCTGGGCTTTCACGCCCCGGTGATCGGTAGCCGCGGCGGCAAGGGCGAGCCGGTGCGCGCGCTGATCGAGGAGCGCCGGCCGTCGGTCGCGGTCTTCATCGACGACCTGCCGAACCACCATCATTCGGTGGCGATCGAGGCGCCCGAGGTCTGGCGGCTCCATTTCGTCGGCGAGCCCGCGATCGCCGACAAGGTGCGTCCGGCGAAACATGCCCATGCGCGAATCGACGATTGGAGCGAAGCGCAGGGCTGGATATTGGCGCGGCTGGCCGAAAATATTCCGGCTCCGGCCCCGCAACTCGTATAAAGGCCCAACTCGTATAAAGGAACGACCATGTCCGACATCGCCGCCAAACTCGCAGCTCTCGGCCTCGACCTGCCCAAGCCCGCCGCGCCGGTCGCGGCCTATGTGCCCGTCGTCGAACAGGGCGGGCTGCTCCATATCTCGGGCCAGCTTCCGTTCCGCGACGGGCAGGTCGTCACCGGGCGGCTCGGCGCCGACATGGACGAAGCGACGGGTTATGATGCCGCGCGCCGCTGCGCGCTGATGCTCGTCGCGCAGGTCGGGCAGGCGGTCGGCGGCGACTGGTCGCGGGTCGAAAAGATCGTCAAGCTCGGCGTGTTCGTGAACAGCGATCCAGGCTTTACCGCGCAGCCGAAGGTCGCCAACGGCGCGTCGGAATTGATGGAATCGCTGTTCGGAGAAGCCGGTCGCCACGCGCGCAGCGCGGTCGGCGTGTCGGTGCTTCCGCTGGGAGCCGCCGTCGAGGTCGATGCGATCGTCGCGGTGAAGCCGGCGTAGGGTTTCGGTGGCCGAAGCCGACCCGCCAGCCCGCACCATCTCGCTCGGCAGCGGCGTCGCCGCTGTCGATGCGGCGGCGTGGGATGCGCTCGCGGGCGGCGGCAATCCGTTCGTCAGCCATGATTTCCTGACGCTGCTCGAGCTATCGGGCAGCGTCGGACCCGGCACCGGCTGGCAGGCGGCGCCGATCCTGATCGAGGACGAGGCCGGGGCACTGGTCGCCGCGGCGCCCGCCTATCTCAAATCGCACAGCCAGGGCGAATATGTCTTTGACCAGGCATGGGCCGATGCCTGGACGCGCGCCGGCGGCGATTATTATCCCAAGCTGCAGATCGCGGCGCCCTTTACCCCGGTGCCGGGACCGCGTCTGCTCGCGCCCGACGAGGAGGCGGCGCGGCTGCTGATCCGCGGCGCCGAGGCGGTGGTGCGGCAGAACGGGCTGTCGTCGGCGCATGCGACCTTCGTCGCGCCCGACCAGATGCCGCTGTTCGAGCGCGCGGGCTGGCTGGTGCGGCGCGACATCCAGTTTCATTTCGCCAACGCGGGCTATGCCGGTTTCGACGATTTCCTGGCCACGCTGACCTCGCAAAAGCGCAAGCAGCTCCGCAAGGAACGCGCGCGGGCGGTTCAGGGTCTGCGGATCGAGGACGTCACCGGCGATGCGATCGCCCCCGAACATTGGGACGCGATGTGGGCCTTTTACCAGGACACCGGGTCGCGCAAATGGGGACATCCGTATCTGACGCGCGCGGCGTTCGACCTGATGGGGCGGCGCATGGCCGACCGGATCATCCTCGTCATCGCCTGGGACGGCGCCGCGCCGATCGCGGGGGCGATGCACTTCGTCGGTGCCGACACGCTTTACGGCCGTTATTGGGGCTGTCTCGTCGACGTCCCCTATCTGCATTTCGAGCTTTGCTATTATCGCGCGATCGACATCGCGATCGCGCGCGGCCTGGCCCGGGTCGAGGCAGGGGCGCAGGGCGGGCACAAGCTCGCCCGCGGCTATGGTCCGGTCGCGACCTGGTCGGCGCATTATATCGCCGACCCTGGCTTCCGCCGGGCGGTGTCCGACTATCTGGAACGCGAGCGCGCGGCCGAGGTGCAGGAAATGGAGTGGCTGGAAGGGCATATGCCGTTCCGGCGGGCGGCTTCACCCGGTCGCTGAGAATATATTTCGCGCCCTTCGAGCGAAGAGCGTCAGGCGGCGAAGCGCCGCGCCGCCGGGCGGCGGGCGGTTTCGTCGAGCCAGGCGCGCGCCTGACGCTGGGCCTCGGCGATTTCGTCGCGGCTCATTTCGTCCGAAACGTCGGCGCGGCAGCGCTGGCCCTCGAGGCTGCCGCCGAGCGCGGCGAGATTGAACCATTTATGCGCCTGGATCAGGTCGACATCGACCCCGCCCGAGCCGGTGGAAAATGCGATGCCGAGATCGAAATAGGCGTTGGCGTCGCCGCGCGCCGCGTCGAGCAGACGGCTCTCGATCAGATATTGGGCAGACTTCAGACTGTTCGCCATGATAACCCCCTTTGCCTCCACCCCACATGGAGATCCTAGCCCCCAAAGTTGCGGCTTATGGTCAACAAAGCGTTAACGCCGATGCAGATTTTTGGGGATATTGTGGGAAAGGGGCGGAAAAGAGCGGGTTTTCAAGCCTTCGTCATTGCGAGGAGCGGGGTGATGACGCAATCTCCAGCCATCGGCAAGGCGGGACGGTGGCTGGAGATTGCCGCGTCGCCTTCGGCTCCTCGCAATGACGTGGCCTTTTACTCGACCGCCAGCTTTTACTCGACCGCCAGATTGTCGATCAGGCGGGTCTTGCCGATCCGCGCCGCGGCGAGCAGGCGCGCGGGTTTGCGGAGCGCGCTCAGCCTTTCGAGACTGTCGGCGTCGGCGAGCGCGACATAGTCGATGCTGTCGAAACCGCCCGCGACGATATCGGATTCGGCTTTCGCGAGTGCTTCGCCGACCTCGGCGCCGCCCGCGATCGCTTGCGCCGCGGCCTTCAGCGCGGCGGGAAAGGCGGTGGCCGCGGCGCGCTGATCCTTCGAGAGATAGGCGTTGCGCGACGACAGCGCGAGGCCGTCGGTATTGCGCGCGATCGGTGCGCCCAATATGTCGATCGCGAAATCGAGGTCGCGCGCCATGCGGCGAATGATCGCGAGCTGCTGCCAGTCCTTTTCGCCGAAGATCGCGACATCGGCGCGCACCTGGTTGAAGAGTTTGGCGACGACCGTCGCGACGCCGTCGAAATGGCCAGGCCGCGCCGCGCCGCAATAATCGGCGCCAAGTTCGGCAACCTCGACATGCGTCGAATGGCCCCCGGGATACATGACCGCAACGTCGGGCGCCCAGAGCAGCGCGACGCCTTCCTGCGCGAGCAGCGCGGCGTCGCGCGCCTCGTCGCGCGGATAGGCGGCATAATCCTCGGCCGGGCCGAACTGGGTCGGATTGACGAAGATCGAGACGACGACATGGTCGGCGACCCGCCGCCCCATGCGCACGAGCGAGAGATGCCCGTCGTGGAGCGCGCCCATCGTCGGCACCAGCGCGACGCTCTTTCCCCCCTGCTTCAGTGCCGAAACGGCACGGCGCAGCATCGCGATATCACGGATGATTTGCACGCTTGCCCAGCCTCCGATATTGGCGGCGCATCCGCACCGTTCACGCGGCCGCCATGCGCCGCCAACAGGAAAATCGCAACGCCCATGACGAAGGCAAACCCCCACCGCATCATCTTTGCCAATGAAAAGGGCGGCACCGGCAAATCGACCTGCGCGGTGCATTTCGCGGTCGCGCTGACGAGCCTGGGCTGGCGCGTCGCGGGGATCGACCTCGATCCGCGCCAGCGCACCTTTCACCGCTATCTCGAGAATCGCGAGAATACGGCGAAGCGCCGCGACATCGCGCTTCCCACCCCGCGCTTCGAGGTGTTCGAGGGTTCGACGATCGACGAACTCGACGCGCAGGTCGAGCGGCTGGCCGTGGACGTCGACTATCTCATCGCCGACACGCCGGGCCGCGACGATATCTTCGCGCGTCACATGGCGACGAGCGCCGACACGCTCGTCACCCCGATCAACGACAGCTTCATCGATTTCGACCTGATCGGCCAGGTCGATCCCGAAACGTTTCAGGTCGTGCGGCCGAGCTTTTATTCGGAGCTGATCTGGGACACGCGCAAGGCGCGCGCGAAAAGCGACGGGCGAACGATCGACTGGATCATCCTGAGGAACCGCCTCCAGCATGTCGACGCGCATAATATGCGCCGCGTCGGCGAAGCGCTGAACCAGCTTTCGCGCCGCGTCGGCTTTCGCGTCATTCCGGGGCTGGGCGAGCGCGTCATCTATCGCGAGCTTTTCCCCGCCGGGCTGACCTTGCTCGACAAGGCGCATCTTGGCGGCATGGGGATCGGCCATGTCGTCGCGCGACAGGAATTGCGCGAGGCGATGGGCGGACTGAACCTTCCGGCGCGCGAGCGGTTGCATCCCGATGGGGATTTGTTCGCCGTCGCCTGAATCCCACCGCCTCCCCCAACAAGGAGCCGAGATGACCCATATCTTCCACCCCACGCTGCTGCGCGAATATGACATTCGCGGCGTCGTCGGCGACACGCTGTCGGCGGCCGACGCCACCGCGATCGGGCGCAGCTTCGCGACGCTGATCCAGCGCGCGGGGGGCAGGCGGGTCGCCGTCGGCTATGACGGGCGGCTGTCGTCGCCGATGCTCGCCGAGGCGCTGATCGCGGGGATCAACGCCGCCGGGATCGACGCGCTGAACGTCGGGCTGGGGCCGACGCCGATGCTCTATTATGCCGCGTCAACCGAGGATGTGGACGGCGGCATACAGATAACCGGCAGCCACAATCCCCCCGACTATAATGGTTTCAAGATGGTGTTTCAGGGGCGCCCCTTCTTCGGCGCCGACATTCAGCGGATCGGCGAAATCGCCGCCGCCGGAGATTGGGAAAGCGGCGAAGGCACGGCCGAGAGTATCGATATCGTCGACGCCTATGTCGACCGGCTCGTCGAGGGTTTCGCCGGCGGCGCCTTCCGCATCGGCTGGGACGCCGGCAATGGCGCCGCGGGCACCGTCATCGAGAAGCTGACCGCGCGGCTGCCCGGCGAGCATCATCTTTTGTACACCGACATCGACGGCCATTTTCCGAACCATCATCCCGATCCTACCGAAGAGAAGAATCTGGCCGATCTGAAGACGCTGGTCGCGCAGAAGAGCCTCGATTTCGGCGTCGCTTTCGATGGAGATGGCGACCGCATCGGCGCGATCGACGGCGAGGGGCGGGTGATCTGGGGCGACCAGCTCCTGCAAATCTATGCCGAGGCGGTGCTGAGGGAGCATGTCGGCGCGACGATCATCGCCGATGTGAAGGCCAGCCAGGCGCTGTTCGACCGCGTCGCCGAGCTCGGCGGCATCCCGCTGATGTGGAAGACCGGCCACAGCCTGATCAAGGCGAAGATGAAGGAAACGGGCAGCCCGCTCGCGGGCGAGATGAGCGGGCATATCTTCTTCGCCGATCGCTATTATGGCTATGACGACGCGCCTTACGCCGCGGTGCGGCTAATCGAGGCGGCGACGAAGCTCGGCAAGAGCGTGACCGAACTGCGCGGAGAGATGCCCGCGATGGTCAACACCCCCGAACTGCGCTTTCAGGTCGACGAGGTGCGCAAATTCGCCATTGTGGACGAGGTTCTGGCGCGGCTCGCGGCGGCGGGCGCGACGGTCGATCGCACCGACGGCGCGCGCGTGCTGACCGAAGACGGCTGGTGGCTGCTGCGCGCGTCGAACACCCAGGACGTGCTCGTCGCGCGCGCCGAGGCGAAAGACGAAGCGGCGCTGGTGCGGCTGATGGCGGCAATCGACGAGCAGCTCGCGCTGTCGGGAGTCGCGCGCGGGGAAAGCGCCGGGCATTGAGGCGTGACCTCCCCTCCCGCTTGCGGGAGGGGTCGGGGGTGGGTCGGCGATGGTGCGGTCATGCCCACCCCGCTACGGCTAGCGAGCAAGCTCGCAAGCCTCGCTGCCCCTCCCGCAAGCGGGAGGGGAAAACGTCCCTGCAAAATCCCTGCCAGATTGACCTTTGCCGCGTCGCTGCGGTAACGCGCGCTTGGGGCTAGAACGGATCCGACCTGCATATGACCGACGAAACCACGACCGCACCGGCCGAAGGCGACCATGGCATCGCCGAACACCGGGCGCATGTCCGCGACGATGCGGCGGCGGGCAATGGTCTCGCGATCATCTCGATCGCCAAAAGCTATGACAAGCGCGTGGTGCTGTCCGACGTGTCGCTGTCGGTCGGCAAGGGCGAAGTCGTCGGCCTGCTCGGCCCCAATGGCGCGGGCAAGACGACCTGTTTCTATTCGATCATGGGGCTGGTGCGGCCCGACGCCGGGCGCATCATGCTCGACGGCGCCGATATCACCTCGCTTCCCATGTATCGCCGCTCGATCCTCGGCCTTGGCTATCTGCCGCAGGAAACCTCGATCTTTCGCGGCATGACCGTCGCCCAGAATATCAGCGCGGTGCTCGAACTCGCCGAGCCCGACAAGATCGAGCGCGAACGGCGGCTCGAGGAATTGCTCGACGAATTCGGCCTGGGGCGGCTGCGCGATTCGGCGGCGATGGCGCTGTCGGGCGGCGAACGCCGCCGCGCCGAAATTGCCCGCGCGCTCGCGGCGAACCCCTCGATCATGCTGCTCGACGAGCCGTTCGCGGGCATCGACCCGCTGTCGATCAGCGACATCCGCGACCTCGTCGCCGACCTCAAGACGCGCGGTATCGGCGTGCTGATCACCGACCATAATGTGCGCGAGACGCTCGACCTCGTCGACCGCGCCGCGATCATCTATGACGGCAAGGTGCTGCTGGCCGGTTCGCCCGCCGAACTCGTCGCCGATCCCGAGGTGCGGCGGCTCTATCTTGGCGAGGGCTTCTCGCTGTGATGAGCTGGAGCTTTTCCAGTGCGTTTTGAGCGGTTTTCCGTATCCGTTCGCATCGAGCCCTTCGACGCCGCCTGCGGCGGTGCTCAGGATAAACTTCGGCCCGTCGGCCGAAGTCGAGATGCCGCTCGGACTTGCGCTGTCCTGATGGCTGTCTCGACTTCGCTCGACACGAACCGAACAAGAAGCCGATAATCGCCGATGGCGTTGGGTCCGCGCCTCGATTTACGCCAGTCGCAATCGCTGGTGATGACGCCGCAGCTTCAGCAGGCGATCAAGCTGCTGGCGCTGTCGAACCTCGAACTCGAAGCCTATCTGGCCGAAGCGCTCGAGGGCAATCCGCTGCTCGACGCCGCGCCCGCCGACCGCGACGATGGCGGGCCCGATGAGGGAGGGGCCGAGGAGCGCGGCGAAGAAGGGCTGCCGGCCGCCGACGTTCAGCCCGATACCGACCAGGCGCTGTCCTCCGATGCAGGCACCGCCGACGACCTCGACATCGACTTCGCCGAGGAACGCTTTCACCACGACAGCGCAAGCGATTCGGTCGGCCTGTCGGGCGCCAGCGAAGGCATCGATTTCGACAGTTTTGCCGAGCATGACGGCACGCTCCACGACCATCTGCTGGCGCAGGTCGGCGAACGGTTCGACGGGGTCGAGGCGATCGTCGCGGCGCAGCTCGTCGCCTTGATCGACGAGGCGGGCTATCTGCGCGCCGACCTGGCCGAGCTCGCGGCGCAGCTTGGCGTTCCGCTGGCGCTGGTCGAAGCGGTCCTAGCGGGCGTCCAGATTTTCGACCCCTCGGGCGTCGGCGCACGCGACCTGGCCGAATGTATCGCGATCCAGGCGCGCGAGGCCGACCGTTACGACCCCGCGATGGCGTGCATGATCGCCCATCTCGACCTGGTCGCGAAGGGCGCTTTCCCGCAATTGAAGCGCATCTGCGGGGTCGATGACGAGGATCTCGCCGACATGATCCGCGAGCTGCGCGGCTATGACCCCAAGCCGGGCCTCAAATTCGGCGGCGACAGCGCGCAGGCGGTGGTCCCCGACCTGTATGTTCGCCGGATCGCCGAAGGCTGGGCGGTCGAGGTGAATAGCACGACCTTGCCGCGGTTGCTCGTCAACCGCCGCTATTATAGCGAACTCGCCAAGGGCGCCGCGGCGAAAAGCAAGGCGTGGCTGTCCGAACAGCTCGCGGGCGCCAATTGGCTTGTCCGGGCGCTCGACCAGCGCCAGCGGACGATCGTCAAGGTCGCGAGCGCGATCGTCAAGCAGCAGGAAGGGTTTTTCCTCCACGGCGTCGCCGCCATGCGCCCGCTGACCCTGCGCCAGGTCGCCGAAGATATCGGCATGCACGAATCGACCGTCAGCCGCGTCACCAGCAACAAATATCTGAGCTGCGCGCGCGGATTGTTCGAGCTCAAATATTTCTTCTCGAGCGGCATTTCGGACGTGGCGGGCGACGGCGCGGTGTCGGCCGAGGCGGTCAAGAGCCGGATCAAGGCGATGATCGAGGCCGAGGATGCGAAAGCGATTCTGTCCGACGAGACGATCGCGCAGAAACTGTCGGCCGAGGGCCACGACATCGCGCGCCGCACCGTCGTCAAATATCGCGAGGCGATGGGCTATGGCTCTTCGGTGCAGAGGCGGCGGCAAAAGGCGCTGGCGGGGTAGGATTTGATTCGCGCAGAGGGCGCAGAGAACGCAGAGGATTTGGTTCACGCGGAGACGCGGAGCCGCGGAGTAGGAGGGAGATTGGCGACTTTGCCGCCTTCTTCATTCTCCGCGGACTCTGTTCCCTCTGCGCGAATATCTTCTTCTCCGCGGCTCCGCGGCTCCGCGTGAACTTTTTTGAGCTATCGGTGCGCCATGGAGCGGTTGACTTTTGACCCGCTTCCCCATAGTTGCGCCGCTTCGCGTGCAACGCTTGAAATTTACGGAAAAGACCCATGAAGATTCGCAACAGCCTGAAGTCGCTGAAGGACCGCCACCGCGATAACCGCGTGATTCGCCGCCGTGGCCGCACCTATGTGATCAACAAGACCAACCGCCGCTTCAAGGCGCGCCAGGGCTGATGGCCCTGCCGGGGCGATTTTCGCCCCGCGCGCATAAGCGAATGAGCGTGACGCCGTCGGAGGCTTCCGGCGGCGCTTTCGCGTGTCTGGAGGATATATGATCGAGCGTTGCGTGATCTTCGACGTCGGCCGCGTGCTGTTCGACTGGGATTTACGCTATCTGTTCGCCAAGCTGATCGACGACAAGGCCGATCTGGCATGGTTCGTGACGAACGTCGTCACGCCCGAATGGCATTTTCAGCACGATGCCGGCCGCCCGCTCGCCGAGATGGTTCCCGAGCTGAAAGGCCAGTTTCCGGGGTATGACGCGCTGATCGACGCCTATGCGGCCCGCTTCAACGAGACGATTCCGGGGCCGATGCCCGGCAGCCTCGAACTCGTCGAGCGATTGGACGCGGCGGGACTGCCCTTGTTCGCAATCACCAATTTCGGCCATGAATTCTGGGAAGGTTTTCACCCGACCCAGCCCATCTTCGACCGCTTCCGCGATATCATCGTCTCGGGCACCGAAAGGCTGACGAAGCCCGACCCTGCAATCTACCACCTTGCGATCGCGCGATTCGGCATCGATCCCGCGGGGGCGCTGTTCATCGACGATGTTGCCGCGAATATCGCGGGCGCTGAGTCGGTCGGGATCGCTGGGCATCGCTTCGTCGATGCCGAGGCGCTGGAACGCGAACTCGTCGCGCGTGACTATCTGGCGATACCGACATGAAAATCCGGATCGCGACCACCGACGATCTGCCGGCGATGCGCGAGCTGATGCGCCGCGCGATCGACGAGCTGCAACGCGACTTTTTGTCGGCGGCCGAAGTGCGCGCGAGCCGCGCGGTGATGGGGCTCGACACCCAGCTCGTCGCCGACGGCACCTATTTCGTCGCGACCATCGAGGACGATCTGGCGGGATGCGGCGGTTGGAGCCGGCGCGCGACGCTCTATGGTGGAGATCACAGCAGCGACCTGCGCGAGCCGCGTTTGCTGGACCCGCGGTCCGAGGCGGCGCGCGCGCGCGCGATGTACACCGATCCCGGCTTCACGCGCCGCGGCGTCGGCCGCGCGATCCTCGAAGCATCGGAAGCCGCAGCGCGCGCTGCTGGTTTCGGCGCGGCCGAACTGATGGCGACGCTTTCCGGCGAACCGCTCTACCGAGCGAGCGGCTATGCACAGATCGAGCGCACCGTCGCCTCGGTCGACGGGATCGACGTCCCGCTCGTGCGGATGCGCAAGCTCCTCGCCTGACGGCGCCCTTATTTCTCCACCCCCAATTGCGTCAGCACGAAGGCGAACTCCTCGGCATCCTCGTGGAGCGCGCCCCAGCGGCCCGACTTGCCGGCGTGGCCCGCGCCCATGTTGGTGCGCAGCAGCAGCGCGGCGTCGTTGATCCGCGTCGCGCGGAGTTTCGCGACCCATTTAGCGGGTTCCCAATAGGTCACGCGCGGGTCGTTGAGCCCTGCCGACACCAGCATCGGCGGATAGGCTTTGGCGGTCACATTGTCGTAGGGGCTGTAACTCAGCATATAGTCGAACGCCGCCTTGTCGGTGATCGGATTGCCCCATTCGGGCCATTCGCCGGGGGTCAGCGGCAGCGTTTCGTCGACCATCGTGTTGACGACGTCGACGAAGGGCACCCCCGCGAGCACCGCGCCCCACAATTCGGGCGCTTCGTTAGTGACAACGCCCATCACCTGCCCGCCGGCCGAGCGACCCTCGATCGAAATCTTGCCCGCGCTGGTATAATTCTTCGCGATCAGCCCCTTCGCCACGTCGATGAAATCGTTGAACGTGTTCTTGCGTTCGGTCGTCTTGCCCGCGAGATACCAGGCACGCCCCATATCATCGCCGCCGCGGACGTGCGCGATCGCATAGATCATCCCGCGATCGACGAGGCTGAGCCGCGTCGTCGAGAAACCCGGCGCGATGCGATAGCCATAGCTGCCATAGGCATAGAGATGCAGCGGCGCGCTGCCGTCGAGCTTTGTCCCCTTTTTATAGACGAGCGAGGCGGGGATCAGCGTTTTGCCGTCGCGCGACGGCAAATTGACCCATTCGGTTACATATTGTGACGCATCATAACCAGAAGGAATTTCCTGCACCTTCAATGTTTCCAACCGCCCGGTTGCGATATCGAAGTCATAGACGGTGTCGGGGGTGACCATCGATTCATAGTCGAGCCGGAGCTTGTCCTGATGATATTCGGGATTGTCGCCGAGCCCCGCGACATAGGTCGCCTCGGGAAATCGGATCCGCCCCGGCGTGAGCGGCGCGTCATAGCCGCGGACATCGACCTGATCGAGCCCGTCCTCGCGCGCCTCGATCACGAAATAATCGCGGAAGATCGACAGGCCGGTGATGTAGCTATGATCCGATCCGGGGATCAAAGTCTTCCAGTCACCCGGCGCCTTGACGCTCGCGGTCGCGACGCGGAAATTCGGATGGTCGTCGTTGGTATGGATGTAGAGCATCCCGTTCCGCTCATCGACGCTATATTCGCGCCCCTTCTGGCGCGCCGACACGAGCTGCATCGGCGCCTCGGGATTGTCGGCGGGGAGGAGATAGACCTCGCTCGTCTCATTATCGCCCGTCGCGATGACGATATAATTGTCGGCGGCAGTCTTGCCGATCCCGACCCCGAAGCCGATGTCGGGCTCCTTGTAGAGCAATTTATCCTCGGCCACCGGACGCCCGAGCTTGTGCAGCCGGACATTGTCGGTGCGCCAATTCTCGTTCGCGAGGCCATAGAGGATCGCATCATTCCCCGAGGTCCAGACGAGCGACGACAGCGTGCCGGGGATGACGTCGGGCAGCAGATCGCCGGTGTCGAGATTGCGGACGCGCGCCTCGAAACGTTCGGAGCCATTATCGTCGAACGAATAGGCCATCAGCTTGCCGTTCGGGCTGATCGACAGCTCGGCGAGGCGGAAATATTCCTTGCCGTCGGCCATCGCGACCTCGTCGAGGATCAGCTGGGGTTCGCCGCCCGCCGCCGGTTTGCGATACCATTTCTTATATTCGGCGCCTTCCTCATATTCGACCCAATACACCCAGTCGCCGTCCTTTTGCGGCACGCTCGAATCGGCTTCCTTGATCCGGCCCTTCATCTCCTGGAACAGCGTTTCGACGAGCTTGGCGTGCGGCTTCATCGCGGCGTCGAACCAGCTGTTCTCGGCCTTTACATAATCGAGGATGTCGGCGTCATCGACCACCGGATAGCTTTGGTCGCGCAGCCAGAAATACGGGTCGGACAATGTTTTGCCGTGCAGCACCGTCTCGTGCGGCCGCTGGTCGGCGACGGGGGCGGCAGGCAGGGCGGGGCTGGTGGTCAAGGCGGTCTCTTTCTCTTCGGCGAAAGCCGTTGGGGCGACGACAAGCGGGGTGGTAATTGCGGCCAGAAACACCCAAGTAGCACGCATAGGAAACTCCCGCAGCATCGCCCCCGGTGGGCAGGATTGGCTGCGATGTAGGAACAAGGAACACGGCATGTCCAGCCCCGTCCCCAGCATCATCCACGCCGAGCGCCTCGCCCGCGTCCGCGCCGCACTCGCGGCGCGTGGCCTCGACGGGTTCGTCGTCCCGATCAGCGACGAGCATATGAGCGAATATGTCGGCGCCTATGCCCAGCGCATGGCGTGGCTGACGGGCTTTGGCGGTTCGGCCGGGACTGCGGCGGTGCTGCCGCAAAAGGCCGCGGTGTTCGTCGACGGCCGCTACACCGTGCAGGTCCGCGACCAGGTCGACGGATCGCTGTTCGACTATATCGGGGTGCCGCAGTCGAGCGTCGCCGAATGGCTGGGCGCGAACGTCAGCGCGGGGCAGAAAATCGGCTATGACCCCTGGCTCCACGGCATCGACTGGGCGCGGGGCCTTGAAAGGGCACTCGCCGCGAAGGACGCGAGCCTCGTCGCGGTCACGCCCAATCCGCTCGATGCCGCGTGGGACGACCAGCCCGCACCGAGCGACGCGGTGGTCACGGTGTATGACGCAAGCCTCGCCGGGCAAACCGCGACCGACAAGCGCGCGATCATCGCCGACTGGCTGAAAGCCAAAAATCTCGACACGACGGTGATGACCGCGCTCGATTCGATCGCCTGGACCTTCAACATTCGCGGGACCGACGTCAGCCACACCCCGGTGGGACTCGCGTTCGCGCTGCTCCACGCCGACGCCACCGCCGACCTGTTCATCGCGCCCGAGAAAATCACCGACGCGGTGCGCGCGCACCTTGGCAACAGCGTGCGAATCCACGACCGCGACGCTTTCGAGGCGGCGCTGGCCGATCTGGCGGGCAAGGCGGTCGCGGTCGATCCCGACCGCGCGGTCGCGGCGATCTTCACCGCGCTCGAAGCGGCGGGGGCGACGATCGCGCGCTATCGCGACCCCGCGGTGCTGCCCAAGGCGATCAAGAATGCGACCGAACTCGACGGCACCCGCGCCGCGCATGTCCGCGACGGAGTCGCGGTTGCGCGTTTCCTGAAATGGATGGAAGCGACCGCGCCGCAAGGCCATCTCGACGAACTCGCCGCCGCCGCGAAGCTGCGCGAATTTCGCGACCAGAGCGGCGCGCTTCGCGACCTGTCGTTCGATACCATCTCGGCCGCCGGCCCGAACGGCGCGCTGCCGCATTACAAGGTCGACGAGACGACCAACCGCGGCATCGAGACCGGGACGCTCTACCTCGTCGATTCGGGCGGGCAATATGCCGACGGCACGACCGACATCACGCGCACGATCGCGATCGGAACGCCGAGCGCCGAGATGCGCCGCCGCTTTACCCAGGTGCTCAAGGGGCATATTGCGCTCGCGCTCGCGCGCTTCCCGACCGGCACGCGCGGCAGCCAGCTCGACATTCTGGCGCGGCAATATCTGTGGGCCGACGGGGTCGATTATGCGCATGGCACCGGTCACGGCGTCGGTGCCTATCTGGCGGTTCACGAGGGGCCGCAGCGCATCGCCAAGCCCGCGGGCGGGCAAGCGGGGACCGAGGAGCCGCTGCACGCGGGCATGATCCTGTCGAACGAGCCGGGCTATTACAAGGCGGGCCATTTCGGTATCCGCATCGAAAATCTGGTCATCGTGGTGCCGCAGGCGATCGCCGACGCCGAAGAGGATATGCTGGGGTTCGAGACGATCACGTTCGCGCCGATCGCGCGCGACCTGGTCGATGTGTCGCTGCTGTCGCCGGCCGAGGCCGACTGGCTCGATGCCTATCATGCCCAAGTGCTTGCCAAGCTGGCGCCGGGGATGGAGGGCGAAGACCGCGACTGGCTGACGTCCGCCTGCGCGCCGCTCGACCGCACCCCCGTCGCGCTGGCCGCCTGAGGCGGCGATGGAGCAAAGTCCGCTCGAGGATTTTCGCGTCCGTGAGACCGTGCGCGTCCGCTTCAACGAGATCGACGGCCAGAATATCGTCTTCAACGCGCATTATCTGGTCTATGCCGATATCGGCGTGACCGAATATTTTCGCGCGCTCGGCGAGGGACAGCCCGGCCCCTATTTTCACCAATATGGTACAGACATTCGCGAGACGCACTGCGAGATCGCCTATCACGCTCCCGCGCGCCTCGACGAGCTGATCACCATCGCGGCGCGGGTGAGTCGGTTCGGGCGGGAAAGCTTCACTCTGCATTGCGGGATTTTTCGCGGGAACGAACGGCTGACCGATATCGAGATCAGCTACGCGCATATCGACAGGGATAGCGGACAGCCGACCTCCTTGCCCGGTAGCTTCATCGCCGAAGTGCGGCGATTCGAAACGCGGACGCCGGTGCAGGACTGAAGCCCGCGCTGCTGCGAAGGCGATCTTCATAGGGATGGTGAATCCGATGCGGGTTGCCGCTTTGGGGTGGGGAGCGGCCGCCTCCCCCTCTTTGTCATTCCCGCGAAAGCGGGAACCCAGAGCATGCGTCGGCTGACCCCACACTGGGTTCCCGCTTTCGCGGGAATGACGAAGGTAGGAGATACCAAGCGTCGCTTCCCGCCCGAAACCCGGCATTCGCCTGCGCGGGGAAATCGCCAAAAGGAACCGAATCGACCCTCTCAACCAAAAAAGTCGAAAAAAAGGGCCGCCCGAGGGCGACCCTTGAAAGTTTTTGGGAGAGGATGCCTAAAAGGCAAGGGTGATATTGCACTGCACAATGAATTGTGCAACTGCGAAATGAGCATCCGCAGTTGCATTTTTTGCAATCATCTCCCTTTTGTAGGCGCCGCGCGCAATCGACCCCATAATATCGGACGCTCGCAATATCGATCGACATCCCCTAAATTGGCGCCATGCGAATGTTCAGCAATATGGATGTCACCGGCGGCTTCAGCGATTTCTGGGGCTATATCCGCGAACCGCGCCCGCATCGCTGGGCGATCTGGGGTGTCGCGATCGCGCTGACCTGGTTCATCTTTCACGGCGTTTCGGAATATCTGATCCCCTATGAGAAGCCGAAGGCGCAGATCATCTATTTCGAGAATTGGAAATCGACGCGGAGCGAGAGTGAGATTCGCGCCGACTGGGTCGCGCGCGCAAAGGAGACGACGCGCCTCAATGCCGAAAAGCGCGCCGAATTTCAGCGTCTCGCGAAAAGCCTGGGGGTCGAATATGATTCGACCGAAGCCGACAGGGTGACGCGCGAGACACTGGGCGACGCCGTCGCGGCGGCGGCGATGAAGAAGCCCGAGCCGGTGAAGACGCACTCGACGCTGGCCGAACGCGCCGCGCGCGGGCCGCGAGCAGCATCGACGGCCAAACCCCAACCCTGATGCCCCCAACCCTGATACAGCGCGGGCACACCGACGCCGACTGGATGGCCGCCGCGATCGCATTGTCGCGGCGCGGGCGTCCCGCGTCGGCGCCGAATCCCAATGTCGGCTGCATCCTCGTCCAGCCTGCCCCCGCGAAAGCGGGGGGCCGGGTCGTCGCGCGCGGCTGGACTCAGCCCGGCGGGCGGCCGCACGCCGAGGCGATGGCACTCGCGGCGGCGGGCGACGCGGCGCGCGGCGCGACCGCCTATGTCAGCCTCGAACCCTGCGCACATGCCAGTGCGCGCGGCCCGGCGTGCAGCGACCTGCTGATTGCCGCGGGGATCGCGCGCGCGGTGATCGCGGCTCGCGACCCCGACCCGCGCACCGACGGCGCCGGAATCGCCCGATTGCGCGCGGCGGGGGTCGAGGTCGTCGAGGAGCTGCTGCCTGCCGAAGCGCGCGCAGCAATGGCGCCGTGGTGGACGCGGCACGCATGGGGGCGGCCGTTCGTGACATTGAAGCTCGCGACCTCGCTCGACGGCTGCATCGCGATGGCCGACGGGTCGAGCCGCTGGATCACCGGCGAGCGGGCGCGGGCGCACGCCCATCTCGAACGCGCGATGCACCAGGCGATTCTCGTCGGGCGCGGCACGCTCGACGCCGACGCGCCGGGACTCGACGTGCGGCTGCCGGGGCTGGAGGATCGCAGCCCGGCGAAATGGCTGCTGACGCGCGGGAAGGCGCCTGCGGGGTGGACCGCCATATCGTCGCCCGAGGCGATCGATGGCGTCGATTCGCTGCTCGTCGAGGGCGGTGCGGGCGCCGCCGCGGCCTTTCTCGCCGCCGACCGCGTCGATCGGCTGCTGCTGTATCGCGCGCCGATGCTGATCGGCGGCGGCCGGGCGGCGCTCGGCGATATCGGCCTGGCCGACCTGGCCGAGGCACACGGCCGCTGGCGCCTTGCCGACAGCCGCCTGCTTGGCAGCGACCAACTCGACGTCTACGAGCGGGTGCGAAGGGATTGAAGCGCATATGTTCACCGGCATCATCACCGACATCGGCACCATATTGACCCATGAGGATCGCGGCGACACGCGGCTCGTCATCGCGACGCGCTATGACGCGGGCGGTATCGATCTGGGCGCGTCGATCGCCTGTTCGGGCGCGTGCCTGACCGTCGTCGACAAGGGTAGCAACGCCGACGGCGACTGGTTCGCGATCGACGCAAGCGCCGAAACGCTCGCGTGCACCGCGCCCGGCATGTGGGACGCGGGCCGCCGCCTCAACCTCGAACGCGCGCTACGCGTCGGCGACGAGCTTGGCGGGCACATCGTCACCGGCCATGTCGATGCGGTGGGCCGGATCGTCGCGATCGAGCCGGTGGGCGACAGCGTGAAAATCACCGTCGAGGCGCCCGCCACGCTCGCGCCGCATATCGCGCCCAAGGGCTCGATCACGCTCGACGGCGTGTCGCTGACGGTCAACGAGGTGATCGACCAGCCGGGCGGCACCGCGCATTTCACGCTCAACATCATCCCGCACACGCAGGAGATGACGACGCTCGACGAAGCGGCGGCCGGGCGCGCGGTGAATCTGGAGATAGACATCCTCGCCCGCTATCTGGCGCGGATGCAGGCGCGGGGATAATTTGGGGCCATTCGGCTCAGGCTGATCTCTCTGCGCCCTCGCGTGCAACGCTTTCAGAGTCCCTCGCCCCATGGCCCCGCCAGGTCGGGGTCCGCCGCGATCATCGCGCGGCGCATCGCGAGGCGGCCGATGCGCAGCAGTTCGGCCTTGCGCCGCGCGGGGGCGAGGTTGCGGCTTGCGGCTTCGCGGACCACCGCGGCGCCATAGCGATCGGCGACGATCAGGCCCGAGCTTTCGGGGCGATAGTCGGGCGTTTCCAGAATCGCCGGGTCGAGCCCGGCCGCCAGCGCCCAATAGAAGCGGTCGCACCAGTCGCAATAGTCGGGCCATTTGCCGTCACCGTGCAGGTCGGCGCGGCTGACCTTGATCTCGACGATGATGATCTGACCTTTGGCGTCGATCGCGGTGAGGTCGGTGCGCCGCCCGTTGGGCAAACTCACCTCAGGAATCGCAACCAACCCCTGCTGCGCGAACAACCGGCACACGCCGCGCGCGACATCCGCGGCGGTCAGCAGATCGCTCATCGCTCAGTCGATCCTCAGAAGGGGACGTCGTCGTCCAGATCGTCGTCGAAGGGCGGCCGACCGCCACCGCCGCCGGCGGGGCTGCCGCCGCCGCCCTGGTTCCAGCCGCCGCCACCCGAGCTTCCGCCCGAGCCGCCGCTACCCTGGTCCCAGCCGCCGCCCGAACCGCCACTCGATCCGCCGCCTTGGCCCCAGCTGTCGCCGCCGCCGCGCGATCCACCGCCGCCCGGCGCGCCGTCGAGCATGGTCAGCGTGCCGCCCATGCCCGCGATGACGACTTCGGTCGTATATTTGTCGTTGCCGTCGCGATCCTGCCATTTGCGGGTGCGCAGGCTGCCCTCGATATAGACCTTCGAGCCTTTTTTGAGGAAGCGCTCGACGACCCCGACCAGCCCCTCGCCGTTGATGACGACATTATGCCATTCGGTGCGCTCCTTGCGCTCGCCGGTCATCCGGTCCTTCCAGCTTTCGGAGGTCGCGATGCGGATATTGGCGATCTTGCCGCCGTTCTGGAATGACTTGATTTCGGGATCGGCGCCCAGATTGCCGATCAAAATTACCTTGTTGACGCTGCCTGCCATCCGCCGCTCCGCTCCGCTTGAAAGTGGGAAGGATCAGCCGAGTCCGAAGGCGACGGCCGTCCAATATGTGATACCAGCAGCGGCATAGGCGAGTGCGAATAAATAGCCAACCATGAACAGTGGCCATTTCCACCCGTTGGTTTCGCGACGGGTGATCGCGATCGTCGAGATGCACTGCGGCGCGAAGACGAACCAGGCGAGAAAAGCGAGCGCGGTCGCGAGGCTCCAACGCCCCTGGAGGCGCTCGCCGAGCGACATCGCCACCGCTTCCTCGTCATCGCCCGCATCGATCGCATTGGCGGTGGCGAGCGCCGACACCGCGACCTCGCGCGCCGCCATCGCGGGGATCAGCGCGAGCGCGATGTCGTGGTTGAAGCCGATCGGCTTCACGACGATTTCCAGCCCGCTCGCGATATGGCCGGCGATGCTATAGTCGACCTGGCGCACGGCGCTGCCTTCGGGCGCCTTGGGAAAGCTTAAGAGCAGCCACAGCACCACGGTGGTCGCGGCGATGATCGTGCCGGCGCGGCGCAGGAAGATCCACGCGCGCTGCCACAGCGCGATGGCGATGTCGCCCGCGCGCGGCCATTGATAACGCGGCATTTCCATCATGAAGCCCGCGGCATTGCCCTTGGTCACCGACCGGCGAAGGACATAGGCGACGAGCAATGCGCCGACGATACCGCTCAGGAACAGGCCGAAGAGGACGAGGCCCTGTAATCCGATCGGCGATCCGCCGACCGTGCGCGCGGGGATGAAAACGCCGATGATCAGCGTATAGACCGGCATGCGCGCCGAACAGGTCATCAGCGGTGCGATCAGGATCGTCGTCAGCCGGTCCTTTTCGTCGGGAATCGCGCGCGTCGCCATGATCCCCGGAACCGCGCAGGCGAAGCTGGAGAGGAGCGGGATGAAGCCGCGCCCCGACAGCCCGACCTTGCCCATCAGCCCGTCCATCAGGAAGGCGGCGCGCGTCATATAGCCCGACGCCTCGAGCAGCAGGATGAAGAGGAAGAGGATCAGGATCTGCGGCAGGAAGACGATCACCGCGCCGACCCCGGCGAGCAGCCCCTCGACGATCAATCCGCGCAGGAAACCGTCGGGCAGGACATCGACGACCCAGCCTTGCAGGATGCCGATCCCGCCCTCGAGAAAGTCGGCGGGCGCCTCGGCGGCGGCATAGACCGCCTGGAACATCACGAACATCAGCGCGAGCAGGATGAGGAGGCCGGCGACGGGATGGAGCACGACCTGGTCGACGCGCTGCGTCCAGCGGCGCACCGGAGTCTCGTCGATCGTCGCGGCGTGGGCGATCGCGCGGGCGCGCTGGTGGAGCGAGGCGTCGTTCGGCGGCGCGGGCGTGGCGGCGCGTGGCCGGTGCGTGACGATCGCGCCGTCGACCGCTTCGAGCAGCTCGGCAAGGCCGCGCCTGCGCACCGCGACGGTCGGCACCACCGGCACGCCGAGTTCGCGCGACAGCCGTTCGGGATCGAGCGTCAGCCCGTCGCGGGTCGCGAGGTCGAGCATGTTGAGCGCGATCACCGTCGGCAGGCCGAGCGACAGCAGTTCGAGCGCGAAGCAGAGATGATTGTCGAGGTTCGCGGCGTCGACGACGACGATCAGCGCGTCGGGGCGTGTCTCGCCCACCTGTTTGCCGAGCACGACGTCGCGCGTCACCGCCTCGTCGAGGCTTGCGGGGATCAGGCTGTAGGTGCCGGGCAGGTCGATCAGCGACAGCGGCCGGCCGTCGGCGAAGCTCGCATGCCCCGCCTTTCGTTCGACGGTGACGCCGGGATAATTGGCGATCTTTTGCCGCGCGCCGGTCAGCGCGTTGAACAGACTCGACTTGCCGGCATTGGGATTGCCGACAAGGGCGATGGAGGGGATCGCGCCGGTCATATCGTCGACTCGACCTCGATCGCCGCGGCCTGCCGCGCGCGGATGATCACCTGCATCCGCCCGATCGTCAGCGCGAGCGGATCGCGCGAAAAGATGCTGCCGCGATGGCGCGGGGTGACCTCA
The DNA here is from genome assembly GCF_002993885.1 of Sphingopyxis lindanitolerans. NCBI lineage: Bacteria > Pseudomonadati > Pseudomonadota > Alphaproteobacteria > Sphingomonadales > Sphingopyxidaceae > Sphingopyxis > Sphingopyxis lindanitolerans. The sequence continues at coordinate 2,362,082 of NZ_CM009578.1, read as the reverse complement.
CACCCTTCGAGCAGGCCGAATTCGCGCAGACGGCGTCCCTCGTCCTCCGACATCGCGGCCCAATCGATACGGGCGATGCGCACGGCGAGACCGAGCGGCGAGGAATCGAGCTTCGCGATCATTTGCGAGCGATTATCAATAACAGCAGGCGAACGCCAGCCCTGATTGCAAATCGCCCGTCAGCGCCCCGATAACGTCAGCGCCCCGGATAGCGCAGGCGGCCGACGAAGCGGGCCAGGCTCGGCCGTTCGATGCCGCGCGCGGCGCGGCGGTGTTTCCAGGCCTCGAAGCGCATCACGCTGTCGATGCGGCGCGCGAGGAAGGCGCGGGTGTCGGCGAAGCCTTCGCTTTCGTCGTTCAGCAACACCGCCATCGTCGAACCATAGACCGCGCCGAGGATCGCGCGTTTGCTGTAGTGATTATAGTCGGTCGCGGTGTCGCCCGCGAGCCGCCACATCAGGTCGGCGGCGCGCCAGCCGAGCCTTGCCGCGTGCGGTGCATTGGTCGGCAGCGCGAGCAACGCGAGGGCGCGGCGCAGCGATTCGCGGGCAGGCGCGAGCAGGTCGATGCGCGTTTCGACAAGCGTCGTGATCCGTTCGCGAATCTTGCGCGTCGCAAGCTTTTCGGCCGGCCAGGCCGCCGCCATCGCCGCGTCGATGTCGGCGAACCAGGCATCGACCATGTCGCGCGCGCCGCCGGGAAAGGCAAGCCGCGCTAGGTCGGGATCGACCCCGGCGCGGCGCGCGGCGTCGGCGAGCGCGGCGTTGCCGAAGCCGTCGAACGCGGCTCCTTCGGCGATCAGCGGTGCGAGCGCGGCGCGAATCTCGTCGAGCGTCGGATCGGCGGGCAGGGACGTGTTCAGCTTTTGGGCCATATGAATCAGATAGGCCGCGCCGCGCGGCTCGGCAACCTTATCAGGACGAGCGCGGCGGCGACCATCGCGCCGCCGAATATCTCCCACAGGCTCAGCGTCTCGCCGAAGACCAGCCAGCCCGCGACCGCCGCGACGACCGGCTGGACAAGCAGAGTCAACCCGACGACGAGCGGCGAAAAGCGCGGCAGCGCCCAGATCAGCAGGCCCTGTCCGACGAGCTGGCTCATCACCGCGAGGATGATCAGCGGCGTCCAGTTATGCGGGAGAATCGCCTCGCCCAGCGCGAGCGCGGTCCCGAGCAGGATCGGGATTCCGGCGGCGGACGCGATAGCGAGCGCCGACCAGGCCCCGACCTCGCCGCGCACGCGCTGCATCATCAGCACATAACCGGTGTAGAGCGCGCCCGCGAGCAAGCTCAACAGATCACCGGCCAGATAGGCCGCCGACGCCTCGTAACTCTGTCCCATGAGCAGCGCCGACCCCGCGAAGGCGAGCAAGACCGCCAGCGCCTGCCAGCCGCGCGGCCAGGTCCGCGACAGCATGATGCCCCATATCACGAGCAGCAGGCTGGCGCTGTTGCCGAACAGTGTCGCGTTGGCGACCTTCGTCTGCAGGATGCCGAGATGCCAGGCGGCGAGATCGAGCGCGAAAAAGACCCCCGCTCCAGTCGCGATCCCCAGGGCGCGGCGCGACGGCATCCGTCCGCCAGTCTCGCGCCAGGCAAGCACGAGCAGCACCGGCAGCGCGAGCGACAGGCGCCACAGGCCCGCTGCGACCGGCCCGGTGTCGGCGAAGCGCACGACGAGCGCGGTCAGCGACAACGCGAGATTGCCGCCGAGGAGCGCGGCAAAGGCCCAGCGGTTCGTCGTCGCCGCGACGGGTGCCATGTCCACGCTGTCGCTCTTGTTGCTCATTTAGATTTTCTTTTGCTACCCACCATTGTGCTGGCGCCGCGGCAACCATAGCTTCGCGGGCCATAGCGGCGACCGATGGGGTCGTCGCGGACAAAGTGAAAGGTGCAAGGACTATGGCCGCATCACTGTTCGATCCGATCAAGCTGGGAGCCATCGAGGCACCGAACCGCATCATCATGGCGCCGCTGACCCGCGGTCGCGCCGGGCCGGGTTTCGTGCCGAACGACCTGGCGCGCGATTATTACCGCCAGCGGGCCTCGGCCGGGCTGATCATCTCCGAAGCCACCGGCATCTCGCAGGAAGGGCTCGGCTGGCCGAGCGCGCCGGGGCTGTGGACCGCGGCGCAGGTCGAAGGCTGGAAGCCGGTGACCGACGCGGTCCACGACGCGGGCGGGCGGATCGTCGCGCAGCTCTGGCACATGGGGCGGCTCGTCCATTCGGTGTTCAACGACGGCAAGCAGCCCGTTTCGGCCTCGGCCACCAAGGGCGAAGGCCGCGCGCATACACCGGTCGGCCGCCGCGACCTGGAGGAAGCCCGGCCGCTCCGGCTCGACGAGATTCCGCGCGTGATCGCCGATTATGTCAAGGCGGCCGAAAATGCGAAGAAGGCGGGCTTTGACGGGGTTCAGCTTCACGGCGCCAACGGCTATCTGATCGACCAGTTCCTGCGCGACAACAGCAATCTGCGCGACGATGACTATGGCGGGCCGATCGCGAATCGCATCCGCCTGCTGCGCGAAGTCACCGAAGCGCTGATCGGCGTCTGGGGCAAGGACCGCGTCGCGGTGCGCCTGTCGCCGAACGGCGATTCGCAGGGGGTCGACGACAGCGCCCCCGAACCGCTGTTCACGGCCGCCGCCGCGGCGCTCGATGCGCTTGGCATCGCCTTCCTCGAACTGCGCGAACCCGGCCCCGACGGGACGTTCGGACGCACCGACGTGCCAAGACAGTCGCCCGCGATCCGCGCGGCGTTCAACGGGCCGCTGATTCTCAACAGCGATTATGACGTCGCGCTCGCCGAGGACGCGCTGGCGAGCGGGCTTGCCGACGCGATCGCCTTCGGCCGCCCGTTCATCGGCAATCCCGACCTCGTCGAGCGCATCCGCACCGGCACCGATTGGGCCGCCGACAATCCGCAGACCTGGTATTCGCCGGGGCCGGAAGGTTACACCGATTATCCGGCGCTGGTGACGGCCTGATATCTCGGCGTCGCCCCCGATTTCCGCCAAAGGCGAACAGCGGGGGCGACGGCTTAGCCTTTCTCGGCCAGCGCCTTGTCGATGATCCCGGCGCCGATCGGGCCCAATATCTGCCCGCCGAAGCGGAACAGCAGGAAAGCGCCGACGAAGAGGAGCAGCGGCGCGAGGAGCAGCGCGACGATCGCGGCGATCAGGACGACGACGACGATCGTCACGAAGCCGCCGCTCAGCACCTGCTGCCCCTTGGGGCCAAGCTCGATCGTTCGCGGTCCCTTGGCATCCCACCATTTGCCGGTGACGATCGTCTTGCGCTGCCCACCCGCGCGCGGCGGCGGCCGGCTGGTGCTGGACGCGGGCTGCGCGGTCGATTTCAGCGCCGGGCGATCGGTCGGCCGCTGAACCCACGGCCCTTTGCTGCGTTCGGCGATCGCGGCGGCCATGCGCGCCTTGCCATCGGCGGCGGCGGGAGTGGCGGCGGCGACCGTCGGCGCGGATTGCCGCGCCGGGGCGGGCCGCGCGCTCAGGCCCGATTCGGCGCGCGCCGCCGCCGACAGGTCGGGCGCGACGCTGGGTTTCGCGGGCCGGATCGGCTCGACACCCATGCTGCGATCGTGAATATCCATGCGCTCGGCCGCGCTGAGCGGCGTCTGGCCGGTTTCCTTGTCGATCACCACCAGCCGCCCGCCGCGCTCGACGACGGAAAAGCGGCTGGGAGGCGGTCGATCAACCAATGCCGAACTGTTCCTTCAAAGCGAGCATCGCGAGCGCAGCCTTCGCCGCCTCGCCGCCCTTATCCTTGCGCGTCTTGTCGGCGCGCGCAAGGGCTTGCTCCTCATTCTCGACGGTCAATATGCCGTTGCCGATCGCCAGCCCGTCGAGCGTCAGCGCCATGATGCCACGCGCGCTCTCGTTCGAGACCACCTCGAAATGATAGGTTTCGCCGCGAATCACGACGCCGAGCGCGACATAGGCGTCGTAGCGGCCGCTGTCGGCGGCTAGCGAAATGGCGGCGGGCACTTCCAAGGCACCGGGAACGGTCACCGTCTCGTGGCTATGCCCCGCGGCATCGAGTGCGCTGCGCACGCCGTCGAGCAGCATGTCGTTGAGGTGCGAATAGAAGCGGGCTTCGACGATCAGGACATGCGCCATTATTCGACCTCTCCGGGAATGGGACGTTCACCGACGACCGACAGGCCATAGCCTTCGAGGCCGACGATATTGCTGTGGGTGGGGGTGAGCAATTCCATCGCGTGGACGCCGAGGTCGGCGAGGATCTGCGCGCCGATGCCATAGGTGCGCAGGTCCATGCCGCCGGCCGGGGCCGGGGCCGCTTCGGCATCGGCCGAGCCGGGGAGCGGGCGCATCAGCATCACGATCACGCCGCTGCCCGCCTCGCCGACCGCGTCCATCGAACGCTGGAGGCGGCGTTTCCGCGGACCCGGGCGGCCCATGATATCGTCGAAGATCGACACCGCGTGCATGCGGACCAACGTCACGCCTTCGGGATCGACCGGCCCCTTCTGGAGCACCAGATTGACCGAGCCATCGACCTTGTTGCGATAGGATTTGAGCCGCCAGTCGCCGCCATAATCGGATTCGAAGGGCTCGTCCGCAACGCATACGACCAGCCGGTCGGTGCGGCTGCGATAGGCGATCAGGTCGGCGATCGTCCCGATCTTGAGCCCGTGGCGGCGCGCGAAGGGGATGAGGTCGGCGAGCCGCGCCATCGTCCCGTCGTCGTTCATGATCTCGCAGATCACGCCCGAGGGGTTGAGCCCGGCGAGCCGCGCGATATCGACCGACGCCTCGGTATGGCCGGCGCGCACCAGCACGCCGCCGTCGCGCGCGATCAGCGGAAAGATATGGCCCGGGGTGACGATGTCGTCGCGGGTCTTGCCCGCGTCGATCGCCACCGCGACGGTGCGCGCGCGGTCGCCCGCCGAAATGCCGGTGGTGACGCCCTCGCGCGCCTCGATCGAGGTGGTGAAGGCGGTTTCGTGGCGCGTGCCGTTGTTGCGGCTCATCAGTTCGAGCCCGAGCGTGTCGACCCGGCCGCGCGTCAGCGTCAGGCAGACGAGGCCGCGGCCGTGGGTCGCCATGAAATTGATCGCGTCGGGGGTCGCCATCTGCGCCGGAATGACGAGATCGCCCTCATTTTCGCGGTCCTCGTCGTCGACGAGGATGAACATGCGGCCGTTGCGCGCCTCGGCGATGATCTCCTCGGGGCTGGCCATCGGCGACAGGTCGCTGCCGTGCGCAAGCCAGTTTTCGAGCTTGCGCAGCGTTTCGGCGGTCGGGTTCCAGCCCTCCGACTCGAGGTCGCGAAGGCTGTTGGCGTGCAGGCCCGCGGCGCGCGCCAGTCCCGAGCGGGACATGGTGCCGTCTTCGACGATGGCGCGGATACGGTGGAGGAGCTGTGTGGACATGCCGCACTTGTTTCACATCATAGTGTGAGCGTCAATGCAGAAATCACATTGTAGGGGGGTGTAACGGCTTATTCGCGCAGAGGCGCAGAGAACGCAGAGGAATGAAATTATCCTGTTCCCCCGCGAAGGCGGGGGAACATTCAGCCTGGTTCCTTCGCGTTCTCTGCGCCTCTGCGCGAATCGTTTCCCGGCCTGCGGCCGATCCCGCGAATCAATTCGGCCCGAACACCGCCCCCGGATCGCGCGGCGTGGCGGCGGCTTTGGCGTCGAGCAGCGTGAGGAACTGGCCGGTGCGGTCGTCGCGCTTGGCATAATCGCGCGCCGACATGCCCGCGATATGATCGCTCTTGTCGGGACTTGCGCCGTGGCGGACGAGCAGGCGGACCATCGCGGCATTTTTCGCCTGCACGGCGAGGATCAGCGCGGTCTCGCCGCGGCGGTTGGTCTGATCGACGGGGGCCTTCGCGTCGAGCAGCGCTTCGGCGCCATCGGTGAAATTGAGCAGCGCGCAGTGCATCAGCGGCGTGACGCCCTGCCGGTCGGCGATCGACGGGTCGGCGCCCTTGCCGATCAGGAAGCGCAGCCAGGTCGGGTCGCGCCGCTTGGCGACGAGGATCAGCGCGGTCTCGCCGGTGTCGGGGTTGCGCGTGTTGACGAAGGACGGGTCGTCCTTCAGCGCCTCGGTCGCCTTGGTGCCGTCGCGATTGTCGACGGCCTGGAGGAAGCCATAGGCGCCGCGGAACTGGGCGAACGCCGGGGCGGGCGCCAGCGCACCCGCCGCCGCGGCGGCGAGCAGGGTCAGGAAGGCAAAGCGGAATTCCGCGCGTCGGAACATGGTGGGCGACCCCCTCGCAATATGTCGCGGATCGGGTGAAGCCAATTGCGCCGCCCGCACGACAATGGTTGATTTTCATGCCCTAGCCGATCAAGGCTGGCCGCATGATGAATATCGCAAACATGGGGCAAAAGCTCGTCCGTTCAAGTCTGCTTCTGCTTCTTGGCGCGATGCTTGCGGGCTGCAACCCCTCATCCGACGCGCCCGCCGCCACCCCGCCGCTCGCGGGCGCAAAGATCGGCGGGCCGTTCACCCTGATCGACCAGGACGGCAAGACCGTGCGCGATACCGACTTTGCGAGCCGATATCGCCTCGTCTATTTCGGCTACAGCTATTGCCCCGACATCTGTCCGGTCGACCTGCAAAAGCTGATGCGCGGCCTGGCGGCGTTCGAAAAGAGCGACCCGGCGCGCGGGGCGAAGATCGCGCCGATGTTCATCACGATCGACCCCGAACGCGACACGCCCGCCGCGCTGAAACCCTTCGTCAGCCGCTATCACCCGCGCCTCCTGGGCCTGACCGGCACCCCCGAACAGATCGCCGCGGTCGCGAAAGCCTTTGTCGTCATTTACAACAAGGTGCCGGGCTCGGCGCCCGACCGCTATCTGATGGCGCACAGCCAGTTGGCGTTCCTGATGGACCCGCAGGGCAAGCCGCTCGCGCTGCTGCCGCTCGACGACCCGTCGACCGATGGCGACGAGGGCGCGCCCGACAAGGTCGCCGCCGACCTGGCGAAATGGGTGATATGACCGCGAGGGGCGCCGCCGCGGAGCGCCCCTTCTGGGAAGCGCCACTCGCCAGCCTCGATGCGGGCGAGTGGGAGGCCCTGTGCGACGGCTGCGGCAAATGCTGCCTCCACAAGCTCGAGGATGAGGACACGGGCCGCATCTATCCGACCAATGTCGCGTGCCGCTTGCTCGACCTGTCGACCGCGCGCTGCGGCGATTACCGGCATCGCCGCCGCCATGTCCCCGACTGCCTGACGCTGACCAAGACCAAGGTCGCCGACATCGAATGGCTGCCGCAGACCTGCGCCTATCGCCTGCGCGCCGAGGGCGAGCCGCTGCCCGAATGGCATTATCTGGTCTGCGGCGACCGCGACGCTGTCCACCGCGCGGGCGAATCGATCGTCGGCTGGACGGTGGCCGAGGATATGGCGGGTCCGCTGGAGAATCATCTTGTCGAACGCGTCGTCTGACCTTCAGGGCGACCGGCCCCAGCTATGGGTCGGTGAGACGCCGTGGCCGGTGCGGCTTGTCCATCACGCCCAGTCGCGCCGCTACAAGCTGATCTTCGACGGCGCGCGCGGCGAATTGCGGCTGACGCTGCCGCGCCGCGCCAATGCGGCGCGCGCGCTCAAATGGGCAAGCGAGCAGCAGGAGTGGCTGGCCGAACAGGTCGGCAAAGCCGCCGCGCCGCTGTGCGTCGGCCCGGGCGATTCGGTGCCCGTCTTTGGGGTTTTGCGCCGCATCGACTGGAATCCGGATGCGCCGCGCGCGGTGCGACTGGCGGGCGACGCCGTGACAGTCGGCGGACCCGCCGAAACCGTCGGCCGCCGCATCGAGCGCTGGCTGAAGGCCGAAGCGCTCGCGATCATGACGCGCGAAAGCCGTGAGATCGCCGACCGCGCGGGGCTTGGCCTCGGCCGCGTCGGGGTCGGCGACCCGCGCAGCCGCTGGGGCAGTTGCACCCACGGCGGCGATCTTCGCTATAGCTGGCGGCTGGTGATGGCGCCCGATCAAGTCCGCCGCGCGACCGTCGCGCACGAGGTCGCGCATCTGCGGCACATGGATCACGGCCCCGATTTTCACGCGCTGGTCGATGAACTGCACGGCGGCGACGTCGCCGCCGCGCGCGCCTGGCTGCGCCGCGAAGGGCGCGGGCTGCACCGCTACAGGTTCGGCTGACGGCCCTCGCCGCCCGGCGTGCGCTGCGGTGCCGGAATCTTCGGCGGCGGCGGCGCGGGCACCGTCTTTAGCTGCGGCACCGCCTTGGGCGCCGCGCCCGAGTCGGGCGGCGGCGGGCGGCGGCCGGTCTGTTCCTCGATCCATTGCTGGTTGAGCACCGGACTCTCGTCCTGCGGCGGCGGCGGCGGCGCGTCGCCCTGCTGCTGCTGCGGGGGGCGGCTGTCATAGGGAAGCTCGATCGGCATGCCATTGTCGTCGGTCAGCCCTTCGTCGCCCGGCTCGCCCAGATAGGCGTCGCTTTCGTCCTCGAGCTGCCATTCGGGCAGCTTGACCTGAGTGTCGAAAGGCTCGACCGGGCGGCGCGCGACCGCGATCCGCATATAATCGGCAAAGGCCTTGGCCGGAGCGCGGCCACCCTGGAGGCCCCCGACCGGCTTTGCATCGTCGCGGCCCATCCACACGCCGGTGGTGAGGCCGCTCGAAAAGCCGAGGAACCAGCCGTCCTTGTTGCTCGACGTCGTCCCGGTCTTGCCCGCGACGGGGCGCCCGATCTGCGCCGCGCGGCCGGTCCCGGTCGCGACCGCGGTCTGAAGAAGGTCGGTGATTCCGGCGGCGACCCAGCTATCGACGAGCAGTTGCCCGCGCTCGGCCGGCCGCTGAAAGAGCAGCCGCCCGTCGGCGGTCGTGACCTTGGTGATCGCATAAGGCTGCGCCGACACGCCCTTGCGCGCGACCGCGGCGAAGGCGGCGGTCATGTCGATCACCCGCACCTCGGCGCTGCCGAGCACCATCGAGGGGTGGGTGTTGATCGGCGTCGTGATGCCGAAGCGGCGCGCCATGTTGGCGACCGACGAAAAGCCGACCTCGTCGCCCAGCTTCGCCGCGATGGTGTTGACCGAATAAGCGAAGGCGGTGCGCAGGCTCATCGCTCCAGCAAAGCGGCCCGACGAGTTGCGCGGGCTCCAGCCGTTGATCGTCACCGGTTCATCGACCACCTGGTCGTCAACCTTATGCCCCGCTTCGAGCGCGGCCATATAGACGAACAGCTTCCATGCCGATCCCGGCTGGCGCAGCGCCTGCGTCGCGCGGTTATAGTTCGAGGCGACATAGTCGGTGCCGCCGACCATCGCGCGCACCGCGCCGTCGCGGTCGATCGAGACCAGCGCCGCCTGCACGCCCTTCGGCGTGTCGGCCTGGACCGCCGCGGTCGCCGCGCGCTGCATGCCAAGGTCGAGGGTGGTAAAGACGTCGAGCGCCTCGCTGCCCTCGTCGATCAGCATGTCGAGCTGCGGCAGCGCCCAGTCGGTGAAATAGCGCGCACTGTTCTGCCCCGTTTCCTGCGCAAGCTGGACGTCGGCGGGTTTCGCGCCATCGGCCTGCGACTGGGTGATGAAGCCCGCATCGACCATCGTTTCGAGGACGACCCCCGACCGGCCGAGCGCGGCGGCGGCGTCGGCGGTCGGCGAATAGCGCGACGGCGCCTTGACCAGCCCCGCGACCACCGCGGCCTCCGACAGCGACATCTCGGTCGCGCTATGCCCGAAGAAGCGCCGCGATGCGGCGTCGATGCCATAGCTGCCGCCGCCGAAATACACCTTGTTCAAATAAAGTTCGAGCAGCTCGTCCTTCGAGAATTTCCATTCGAGCGCGAGCGCGAGCACCATTTCGCGCGCCTTGCGCGTCCAGGTATAGCTGTTCGACAGAAAGATGTTGCGCGCAAGCTGCTGGGTGATCGTCGAGGCGCCCTGCATGCGGCGGCCGGTGCCATAATGTTCGACCGCGAACACCGCGGCGCGGCTTATGCCGACGGGATCGATCCCCGGATGATAGCGAAAGCGGCGATCCTCGACCGCGACCATCGCGTCCTGCATCACCTGCGGCGTCTCGGTCAGCGTCAGCCAGCGGCCGTAATTGGGGCCGAGCGAGAGAAAGACCGTGCCGTCGGCGGCGTGGACGCGGATCGTCTGCCCGGCGGGCGATTTCTTGAGCTCCTCGAAGCTCGGGATGCGCTGCACCGCGATGCCGACCGCGACGGCGATCGCGACCGCGCCGACGAAGGCGAGGCCGAGCCCCCAGCGGAACAGCCGCCGGAGCCAGATGCGGAAACGCGACGGACCGGCGGGCGAGCCCTTGCCCGAGCCTCCCTTGCCCGACGATGACGATTTACCCGAGGATGCCTGCTGTCGTTCGCGGCGCAAACCCTATGTTCCTTCCCTCGCGAAACCCCGCTGCATCGACCGGCGGGGGCGGTCAGCCCTTGCCGGTGTCCGCCTCATCCGGCGCGCGCTCCGCGAAGTCAAGCGCCGCGCTGTTGATGCAGTAGCGAAGCCCGGTCGGTCCGGGGCCGTCGGGAAAGACATGGCCGAGGTGGCCCTCGCACCGTGCGCAGCGCACTTCGGTGCGGACCATGCCGTGGCTCTGGTCGGTCAGCTCGATCACCGCCGCGTCGGCGGCGGGCGCGGTATAGCTGGGCCAACCCGACCCGCTGTCATATTTGGTGCGGCTGTCGAACAAAAGCTCGCCGCAGCCGGCGCAGCGATAGACGCCGTCGCCCTTGTGGTCGGTATATTTGCCGGTGAAGGCGCGCTCGGTGCCGCCCTCGCGCAGCACATGCTGCGCCATGGGGTCGAGGGCCTTGTCGGCTTTGGGGTCGGTCATGGTGGGAACTCCTTGCGGCGGCGCCCGGCGGCGTCTGGCTGGCTCTTATATCGGCCCGGCGCCGGGTCGCGACAAGCCCCCAGGGACGCCTGCGCCTCCTCTGCGCGAATCCCCTAAACGCGCGTCATCTGCGACGCAAAGCGCACCAGCGACGGAAAAGCCGCCGCGATTGCCGTCAACAAACCGGCGCTGCGCCGGTTTTCGCCCGCGCGCCAGATCAGGTTCGCGACGGCGAAGGGCCGCGCCATGCGCGTAGCGAGCGCTTGCTGGAAAGCGGGGGCCGCCGCCGCGCCGCCGCGCTGCCAGGCCAGCGCCGCGGCCGCGGCGCTGGCAAGGGCGAGTCCCATGCCTTCACCCGCCAGGCTCGGGATCACCCCCGCCTGGTCGCCGAGGCGGAACAGGCCCGGCGCGGTGTCGGCCGCGCGCCAGCCATAGGGGACATGGCCGATCGCATCGATCGGGCGCGCCCAGTCGGCGTGCGCGAGTCGCTCGCCAAGATGCGGCAAGCCGTCGCCGAGCGCGCGGAGCAGCGCCGTCGGGTCGCCGCCCGCTTCGTCGAGGCGTGACTTGTGGACCGCGAGGCAGAGGTTGCCGCAGCCACCCTCCTGCCGCACCAGCCCGGCATAGCCGCGATCGAAGAGGTGAAGCTCGACCGCATCGCCGACGAGACGATCGAGCGCCGGGTGCGCGGGAAGGCGGAGCCGCAGGCCGATGACGGGATCGGCGCGCTGCCACGGCGCGGGATCGCGCGCGAAACCGCGAAAGCCATGCTTGCCCGCGGCGAGGAAGATCGACGGCGCGGCGAGCGCAGCGCCGTCGCGCGTCTGCACCGCGCCGCCCGCAAACGCCGTTGCGTGGACGCCGCGCTCCAGGCCCGCGCCCGCGGCAGCGGCGGCGGCCTGCAAGGCGGCGTCGAGTCGGCGGCGCGACACGCCGATCGCCGCGTGGGGCAGCCGCGTCTCGCTCGCCCGTTCGCCCGCGAACAGCCGCACGCGGCGGACCGTCTGTCCGCCAAGCGCGGCGCGATCGATACCGAGCGCGTCGAGCCGCGCGAGCGTCCGCCAGCTCAGGAAGCCGCCGCACAGGGCGTCGCCCGTTTCGCGCGCGCGGTCGAGCAGCAGCGGCTTCGCGCCCGCCCGCGCCAGCCCGATCGCCGCCGCCGACCCGGCGGGCCCGGCGCCGACGACGATCGCGTCGGGCCTGGTCACCGGGTCACCGGATGCGCTCGACGCAGAGCCGGTAGGGAAAGCTGCGGAAGATGCGGCATTGGCTCGCGGTGTCCGATAGCGCGTCGGCGAGCGTCGCCTGCCATTCGGCGCGGCGAAAGCTGCGGCCGACCGAAAGTTGCCCGTCGCGGCGCACGATCGGGTCGACCAGGGCCAGGCTCGCGAGCAGCGGATAGCCCGCGAACGGCAGGCGCTGGCGATGCAGGTCGTTGACCAGCCAGCCGCGCGTGCCTTCCGCCTCCATGAAGCGCAGGAAATCGCGCCGCTGCCCGCCGTCCATATGGTGGGTGACAAGGCTCGACAGGATGATGTCCCACCCCTGCCCCGCCAGGTCGCGATAATCGCCGGTGATCAGCCGCGCGCGGTCGCCGAGTCGCGCCGCGGCGACGGGCGCGCTTTTCGGATTGAGATCGACGCCCACCAGATCGAGCGCGACGCCGTGCGCGTCGCCCCAGCGCGCGATCGCCAAAAGCATGTCGCCGGCGCCGAAGCCGACGTCGAGGATGCGCCACGGCTTTGCCCCGATTCCCCCCGCTTCCACCCCCCGCGCGCGGACGCGGCCCAGAAAGCCCATGGTCGGCCGCCGCGCGAGCGTCAGACCATTGATCCGCGACAGGTCGGCGAGCACTTTCGCATAATGCGCGGGCGGCAGGTCGGCCGCGTCCATCTCTTCCTCGCGCGCGATCGGCCGGGCGAGGCTGGCGAAGGGGTTCATGCGTCGAACCGGATCGCCTCGGCGGCGAGGCCGGGACCGAAAGCGATCGCAAGCCCCTGCCCCGCCGCGCCGCGTGCGATCATCGCGGCGAGCACGAACAGGATCGTCGCCGACGACATATTGCCGAAGCGCGCCAGCACCGCGCGGCTGTCGGCGAGCGCATCGGCGGGCACGTCCAGTCCATGTTCGACCGCGTCGAGTACTGAGCGGCCGCCGGCGTGGACCGCGAGCAGCGGCGGCGTGCCGCCTCCGAACAGCCGCTCGCGCACCGGAGGCGCCGCCAGCGCCTCGCGCAGGCGGCCGGGCACTTCGCCCGACAGATGCATCGCAAAGCCGGTGTCACCGATGTCCCAGCGGATCATCTCGGCGCTGTCCTCGAGCGCGAGGCTGATCCCCTCGCCCAGTTCGAGTCCGCTCGCATCGGCCGAGACGATCCCCGCCGCCGCGCCGTCGCTGAATTGCAGCATCGCGAGCAAGGGTTCGGGGCGATCCTCGAGTTGCAGGTGCAGCGTCGATAATTCGACGCTGACGACCAGCACGACGGCGTCGGCCTGCGACCGCACGATATGCCGCGCGGTGCGCAACGCAGTGATCCCGGCATAGCAGCCCATGAATCCGATCAGCACGCGCTCGACGCTCGGCGCCAGCTTCAGCCGGCGCGCGAGGATCTGGTCGATCCCCGGCGCGACGAAGCCGGTGCAGCTTGCGACGACGATATGAGTGACGCGCGCGGGGTCGAAGGCATCGCCGAGCGCTGCGATCGCCTGCATCGCAAGGTCGGGGGCATGATCGGCATAGGCCGCCATCCGCACCGAGGTCGGGGGAAGGCCGGGATGGTCGTAGAAGCCGCCCGGCGCGACCGGCGAACCGCCCGTCGGTGTCGGCGGCAGCACCGACCAGCGATGGTCGATCCCCGACCGCGCCGCCATCCGCGCGAAGAGTGCGCGGACGCGCTCGTCGGCGAGACGCGGCGTCGCCCAATCGATAAAGGCGTGATGGATGTCGTGACCCGGCACCGCGGTGGCGAGAGCATTGAGGCGGACAGAAGGTGGGCGGAGCGGGGGGCTGCTCATGGCGCTGGTTAGACCGAAAGGGGCACCCCCGCCAGCCGATAAGCGCGCAGTCGGCTTTACCGCGGCTTAACCATGAAGCGTCTATGCCGATCCGCGTGAAACCGCGCCTTTTATCCGTGCTTTTCCTGTGGCTCGCCCTTCCTTCGGCGGCGTCGGCGCAATGTATGCTGTGCGGCAAGGGGGACAGCGGGTCGGTCGCGGCGAACCGCAAGGCCGAAACGCCGCTTCGCATCGACATCGAAACCCAACTCGACATGGGCCGCGTCGCGGCGGGCGCGAGCGGCGGCGAAGTCGATCTCGACCCCGTCACCGGCGCCCGCCGCCTTAGCGGCGACGTCCGCGACCTGGGCGGCTTCGCGGTGACCGGCACCGTCACCGTGCGCGGCGAACCCGGCGCCCAAGTGCGCATCTTCCTGCCCACCGCGGTCGATCTCGAAAACGGCAGCGGCCGGACCGCGCGCGTCACCGGCCTTGCCACCGACCTCGGCGCCGCGCCGCGACTCGGCCCCGACGGCCGCCTCATCTTCCGCTTCGGCGGCCGGTTGCAGGTCGCGGGCGCGAGCGACGGCGACTATCGCGGGCGGATTCCGGTGACGGTCGAATATCAATAGGGCGGCGAAGGATGGTTTGGGGGGATGGGGAGCGGCCTTTTAATGTCGCCATGCTGAACTTGTTTCAGGGTGACGATGAAGGATAGGGTGGCTTCCGGTCGAAAGCCGCCGCGCCTCCCCTCTGGTCCCGAACCCTACCCTCGCGTGCCGAACAGCGCCGTCCCGACGCGCACATGCGTCGCGCCGAGCATCACCGCGGTTTCATAATCGCTGCTCATCCCCATCGAGCGCAGCGGCAGGCCGTGGCGTTCGGCGAGTTCGTCGAGCAGTGCGAAATAGGGTGCGGGCTCGACGTCGGCGGGCGGGATCGCCATCAGGCCTTCGATCTTGAGGCCCGCCGCGGCCGCTTCGGCAAGCAGCGCGGGCAGGTCGCGCACCGCACAGCCGCCCTTCTGCTCCTCGTCGCCGATATTGACCTGGACGAAGAACTGCGGCCGCCTGCCGGTCTTTTCGCAGGCTTTCGCGAGCGCCTGCACCAGCGACGAGCGGTCGACCGAATGAATCGCATCGAACAGGCCGATCGCTTCCTCGGCCTTGTTCGACTGGAGTTGGCCGATCAGGTGGAGCGTGACGTCCGCCGTCGCGGCGCGCAGTGCGGGCCATTTCGCCGCGGCTTCCTGGACGCGATTCTCGCCGAAATGGCGCTGGCCCGCGGCGATCAACGGGCGGATGGCGTCGGCGTCGTGCGTCTTCGACACCGCGATCAGGCAGATATCCGCGGGCTTTCGCTGCGCGCGCTTCGCCGCCTCCGCGATCACCGTCTTCACTTCGGCCAACCGATTCGCCGCGTCGTCCATAGCTCGTCCTCGAAGGGCGCGCGTTGCGCGCGCTCGCGACGCGCCTATAGGAAGGGCGATGGTCCGGCGCCACCCTCTTGCCCGCAAGCTTGCCCCCAAATTGCCTGACGCCTGGCTGTTCAGCGACGAGCGGCTCGCGGCGGACATGGCCGAACTCGCCGCGATCCTGCCGCCGGGGAGCGGCATCGTCGTGCGCCACGACGGGCTGGCGCCCGGCGCGCGCTGGCGGCTGTTTCGGCGGCTGGCGCGAATCGCGCGGGCGCGCAAGCTGCGGCTGTTGCTCGCCGGGACGCCCGCGCTCGCGAAACGCTGGGGCGCCGATGGTGTCCACCTCCGCCAGCCGCTCGCGCGCCGCGCCGCGCAGGCGCATCGGCTTGGCCTGATCGCCACCCTGCCGGTCCACGACACGCGCGAAGCGCGCGCCGCGCGGCGCGCACGCGCCGACGCCGCCTTCGTCTCACTGCTCCATCCGACGCGCTCGCACCCCGGTGCGCCAGCGCTGGGGCGCGCGGCGTGGCTGCGGCTCGCGCGGCTCGCTGGCACAAAGGCCGTGGCGCTCGGCGGTATGACCCCGGCGCGGGCGCGGGCGCTGCGCCGCGCGGGGGCGCATGATGCCGGTTGGGCGGCGATCGATAGCTGGGATGAAAAGGCCACGAAGCGGCGTTCAAGGCCGCGTTGAGACTGGGTTCGGGGTGAACCGAAAACGCTGCTTTTTAGAGACTCGGAGTACTGCGCACTCATGTGCGTGAACACCGGAAGCTCGAAAAAAGTGACGTTTCAGACCGCAGCGGCCCAAATATCAACGCAGGCTAGAAGCGGAAGGCCGTCCCGACATAGACCGCCTGGCTGTCGCGGCGCGAATCGGTCAGCGGCTGGACGCGATCGTCGGTGCGATAGCGGACGCCCGCCGTGACATCGAGATTCTTGGTCAGGCGATAGCTGCTGACGACATCGACATTCTGGTCGTCACCGGGCGCGGTGATGCGGTCGGTCGCGCCGGCCGGATCGCTCGGCTGGCTCGTCACGCGGGCCGCGAAGCGCGACTTCCGCTCGGCCTGTTCGGGCGCCTTCGCGACCGGCAGGTTGCGCAGGTCGACTCCGCGCGGCAGCGCCGGGGTGACGAATTTCTGGAAGCCGACCGATGCGCCGAGATTATAGGCGATCGGCGTGATCGCGATCGGCATATTGGCGCGACCAGCGGCCAGACCAGTCGTGCGCGCGGCGCTCGACGCGTCGTCGCGGGTGCGGATCACGACGGTGATGGCGCGATTCTGGCGGGTCCGGTCGGTGACCGCGGGCGTGAAGCTGAAGCTCCGCCGCGTTTCGGCCGACATCTTGTTATAGCGCGCGATCAGGCGCTGATCGCCCGAAGCGGGGGTGAACTGGCCGAGCAGGCTTTCGGACAAATGGGTGTCGCGGATGCGGTCGGCGCGGGTCATCGCGGCGAGCGCAGGCGGAAGCGCAACCGAAATCGCCGCAGCGGCGAACAGCCCAACCTTCCAGAAATGTCGCGGCTTCCGCGCCATAATCCTGCGACTCCATCCCCAATCGACTCGTCAGATAGGCCTCTGGCGGGGATAATTCCAGTGATTCCCGAACGAATTATCGCGCCGCTCCGGCTTTTCGCCGAACTTGTTGCGCGAACACCACAGTGCGGCCCCAAACTGAGCCGGAGGTGAATGGCCGAAAAGACGCGATGGCCGCGCTTGCCGGACGGCGGCAAGGGCGATAGAGACGCTGACAAATTTGCAGCAGTGCAGCCGGTTTTTCGCCCGGCGGCGCCCAGTATAAGGTGTTTCGGCATGTCCAAGCTTTCCGTTCTTGCTTCGCCCGGTCGCCGTTCGGCCGCGCTCGCGCTGCTCGGGCTCGCGGCGCTCGGCCTCTCGGCCTGTGGCGGCAAGGAACGGCCGAAGGCCGATCTCGCGGCGTCGCAGGTGACGACGATCGGCGTGAACGCCTATCTCTGGCGCGCCTCGCTCGACGCCTTGTCGTTCATGCCGCTGCTCCAGGCCGATTCGTCGGGTGGGGTGATCATCACCGACTGGTACGCGAACCCCGCGAATCCGGGCGAGCGGATGAAGGTCACCGTCTCGATTCTCGACCGCGACCTGCGCGCCGACGCCCTTCGCGTCGCCGCCTCGCGCCAGGTGTCGCAGGGCGGCACCTGGGCCGACGCGCCGGTGCAGGCGGCCACGGTGCAGAAGCTCGAGGAAATCATCCTCACCCGCGCCCGCGACCTGCGTCGCGGCGCGATCGAGGGTTGATTCCAAAACCCCGCAAAGGCGGGGGCCTCTCCGGTTGTTTCGGATTTAAGCGGCAGGTGATGGCCCCCTTCGCGGGGGCGCGCAGTTTTGGCAGATGATTTGATTGCAGAATAACGGGGTAACCGAACACATGACCCGCGAACCGCGCTTTGGCGCCCTCGCCGCCGATGCCCGCTGGCAGGCGGCCTGGGACGCCGCGAACAGCTTTGCCACGAACGAGAGCGACGACAAGCCGAAAGCCTATATCCTCGAGATGTTCCCCTATCCGTCGGGGCGCATCCACATGGGACACGTCCGCAACTATGCGATGGGCGACGTGCTCGCGCGCTTCAAGCGGATGACCGGACACGATGTCCTCCACCCGATGGGCTGGGATGCGTTCGGCATGCCGGCGGAAAACGCCGCGATGGAAAAGGGCGTCCACCCCGGCGGCTGGACCCGCGCCAATATCGCCGCGATGCGCGCGCAGTTGAAGCGCCTGGGCCTCGCGATCGACTGGAGCCGCGAGCTCGCGACCTGCGAGCCCGATTATTATGGCCAGGAACAGGCGCTATTCCTCGACCTGTTCGCCGCCGGACTCGTCACGCGCAAGGAAAGCTACGTCAACTGGGATCCGGTCGATATGACCGTGCTCGCCAACGAGCAGGTGATCGACGGCCGCGGCTGGCGTTCGGGCGCGCTGGTCGAAAAGAAGAAATTGTCGCAGTGGTTCCTCAAGATCACCGCCTTTGCCGACGATTTGCTCGAAGGGCTCGGCAAGCTCGACCATTGGCCCGACAAGGTGCGGTTGATGCAGGAAAACTGGATCGGCAAGTCGCAGGGGCTGGAGTTCAGCTTCAAGCTGGCGGGCGGCGCACCCGGGTTCGACGTCTTCACGACGCGCCCCGACACGCTTTTCGGCGCGAGCTTCGCGGCGATTGCGCCCGACCATCCGCTCGCCGAGCGGCTGGCGAAGGATTCGCCCGAGCTGACCGCCTTCATCGCCGAATGCCGCCGCCAGGGCACGTCGGCCGAACAGATCGAAACCGGCGAGAAGCTGGGCTTCGACACCGGCCTTTCGGTCGAGCATCCGCTCGATCCCGACTGGCATATGCCGGTCTGGGTCGTGAATTATGTGCTGATGGATTATGGCACCGGCGCGATCTTCGGCTGTCCCGCGCACGACCAGCGCGACCTCGATTTCGCGCGCAAATATGAACTGCCCGTCCACCGGGTGATCGCCGACGGCGAGGAGACCGAGCAGGTCTTCCACAGCGACGAGGCCTATGTCGGCCCCGGCCGCCTCGTGAACAGCCATTTCCTCGACGGGATGACGATCGACGCGGCGAAGGCCGCGGTGATCGCGCGCGCCGAGCATGAGGGCTGGGGCAAGGGCACCACGGTTTGGCGCCTGCGCGACTGGGGCGTGTCGCGCCAGCGTTACTGGGGCACGCCGATCCCCTTCATTCACTGCGCCGCGTGCGGCACGGTGCCGGTCCCCAAGAGCCAGCTTCCCGTCGTGCTGCCCGAAGATGTCGATTTCTCGGTCCCCGGCAATCCGCTGGTTCGCCACCCGACGTGGAAGCATGTCGCGTGCCCGTCGTGCGGCGGCGAGGCGGTGCGCGAGACCGACACGCTCGACACCTTCGTCGATTCGTCCTGGTATTTCCTGCGTTTCGCAAGCTCGCCGTCGGACAAGCCGTTCGATCCTGAAGTGATCCGCCGCTGGCTGCCCGTCGATCAATATATCGGCGGCATCGAGCATGCGATCCTCCACCTGCTCTACGCGCGCTTCTGGACGCGCGCGCTCAAGCATCTGGGGATGATCGATATCGCCGAACCCTTCGCCAGCCTGTTCACGCAAGGCATGGTGACGCACGAAACCTATAGCCGCGCCCAAGGCGAAGGCCTGCCGCCGCTTTTCTTCACCCCCGACGAGATCAGCCGTTCGGCCGACGGCGCTACGCTCGACGCCGATGGCGCGCCGGTCACCGTCGGCCGCGTGATCAAAATGTCGAAGTCGAAGAAGAATGTCGTCGATCCCGACGCCATCCTCGATCAGTATGGCGCCGACGCCGCGCGCTGGTTCATGCTGTCCGACAGTCCGCCCGAACGCGACCTGCCGTGGAGCGAGGCGGGGATCGAGGGCGCATGGCGTTTCGTCCAGCGGCTGTGGCGGATTTTCGGTGAGACCGAAAGCATCGGCGACGGCGGCGAAGACAAGGGCCTCGCGCGCAAGCTGCACCAGGCGATGGCCGGGATCGCGGCCGATATCGAGGCGCTCGGTTTCAACAAGGCAGTGGCCAAAATCCACGCGCTCGCCAACGAGATCGAAAAGGCGCCCCCCTCGGCGACTCGCGCCGAGGCGTGCCGCGCCTTGATCCTGCTCGTCGCGCCGATGCTCCCGCACCTGGCCGAAGAAGCCTGGGCGGCGCTGCCCGCCAGCCAGCGCACGACCGACCTCGTCGCCGATGCCGCATGGCCCGCCGCCGATCCGGCGCTGCTCGTCGAGGATGAGGTGACGATCGCGATCCAGGTTGCTGGCAAGCTGCGCGATACGATGACGATGCCCAAGGGACTCGACAGGGGGGCGGCCGAGGCCGCGGCGCTCGCGCGCCCGCGCATCGCCGAGCTGCTCGGCGGGGTGGCGCCGAAGAAGGTGATTGTGGTCCCCGACCGTTTGGTGAATATCGTTCCCTGATGGCTTGGAACGCCTTCCCCCTTCCCGTTCGCATTGAGCGAAGTCGAGATGCCCGTCGGTCGTGCGCGCGCTCTGGGTGTGTCGAATTCGGCCCTTGGCCGAAGTTTATCATGAGCGCCTGCCAAGGCAGTCGAACGGCTCGACACGAACGGATATCTAGGTCACATATTCAAGCATGCGCGCTCTCCTGACCTCCTCGCTCGTCGCCGCCTCGCTGATGCTCGGCGGCTGCGGCCTCAGGCCGCTCTATGCGAACGGCAGCAAGGGAGCGGTGGCGCAGGTGCTCGCCGACGTCGATGTCGCGCCGATCGAGGGGCATAGCGGTTTCCTCGTCCGCAACGCGCTGCGCGACCGGTTGCAGGCGACGCAGGCCGGGCATGGCGCGGGCAAAAGACTGCGGCTCGACGTCCGGCTCGAGGATATGATCACCGGCTTTGGCGTCCGCGCCGACGATGCGGTGACGCGCGAGCGGCGGACGCTTCGCGCGCGCTATCAACTCGTCGATGCCGCGAGCGGCGAGGTATTGCTCGACGCGACCGCGGCGCAGGACGCCGGGATCGACGTCGTCGGCAGCGAATATGCGACGATCGCCGCCGAATCGACCTCGCTCGAACGGCTCGCCTCGGGGGTCGCCGACCAGATCGACGCGCACCTCGCGGTGATCGCCAACCGCGGCGGCGGCCAGTCGGCCGACGCCCCGGCGCCCGCCCCGCCCCCCGCCGGGCAATGAAAAGCGTCAAGCCCGCCGACCTCGAACGCCAGACGCGCCTCGACCCGGCCCTTCGCTTCATCCTGCTTACCGGCCCCGACGAAGCGACGATGGCGGCGGTCGCGGGTCATTTGATCGGCCTCGCCGGCAAGGACACCGAACGCCTCGACCTCACCGGATTGCAACTGTCGCAGGATCCGTCGCTGCTGGCGGCCGAGGCGGCGTCGATGTCGCTCTTTTCGCCGAGCCGGGTGATCCGGCTCGAAATTTCGGGCAGCGGCGACGACAGCCTCGCCGCCGTCGAGGCGTTGCTCGCGGCCGAAACCGCGATCAACCCGGTGATCGCGACCGGCGCGTCGATCACCGCGAAATCGAAACTCGTCAAGCTTGTCGAAGGATCGAGCCACGCCGTCGCCGCGATCTGTTACCAGCCCGACCGGCGCGCGCTCGTCGGCATCGCGATGACGGCGGCCGGGGAGGAAGGCCTCCGGCTCGCCAATGCCGAGGCGCAACTGCTCGTCGATCTCGTCTCGGGCGACCAGGCCCTGATGCGCCGCGAGATCGAGAAGATCGCACTCTATCTCGACGCCGCGCCCGATCGCCAGCGGCAGGTGACCGTCGCCGACATCGCCGCGCTCGGCGCCGCGACCCACGAAGAGGATGTCAGCGCGTGCATCAATGTCGCACTCGGCGGCAAGGTGCGCGAGATGCCCGAGATGCTGGCCAAGGCGGCGGCGGTCGGCGTCGCCGAGATTCGCATCATCCGCGCGCTCGCTATCCGCGCGATGCAGCTTGCGCGGCTGCGCGACGAGGTCGATGGCGGCGCGCACCCCGCGACGGTGGTTTCGGCGCGAAGCAGCGGCGTCTTCTGGAAAGAGCAGGGCGCGGTGACCGCACAGCTCCACATCTGGGATTCGGTGCGCGTCGCACGGCTGATGACGCGGTTGCTCGACTGCGAGCGCGCGCTCAAAACCTCGGGCACCGCGGGCGCGGTGCTGTTCCGCAAGCTGATGACCGACATCGCGCACCAGGCGGCGCGGGCGCGCTGATCAAGCGGCCGGCACCACAACCGGATCGGGCGGGACGAAGGTCCAGATCGTGTCGCCGGGTTCGACCGGCGGGCGGTGCTGCATCGAAAAGACCGCGAGCTCGCCATTGGCGCGCGCGATCGCCAGGCTGTCGCCGCCCGACGCCTTTATCCGCGCCACGAAATCGGCGTAGGAGAATTTCTCGGTGATCCGGGTGCGCCCGAAACTCCATCCGGCCTGCAGCCGGTCGAGCTGCTCCTCGATCGGGGTTCCGCCAAGCGTCAGCACGCGCCCGCGCCGCCCGGTGCCGGTCTGCGCGGTCACCAGCATCCGGCTCACCCGGTCGTGGCCGACCTCGGGCGCCAGTTCACTGCACACCAGCGCATTATAGCTGTCGTTGTCGGTCGCCGCGATCAGTTGCTGATAGCGGCCCATGTCGAGATCCTCGTTGTGCGTCTCGTCCAATATGTCGCCCTGATAGACCGGCAAGTCGGCGCGGCGCGCGCGGCGAAGGGCGAACTTGCTCTCGTCGGCGATCAGCACCTCGCTTCCCTGTGCCTTGATGAATTCGGCGAAAGCGATCGTCCAGCTGTTCGCGCCGACCAGCAGCACGCCATTGCCCTTGCCGCGGTCGAGCCCGAGCCAGCGGGCAAAGGGCTGGGCGGTGAAACCGTGCGCGAAAATGGTCGCGATGACGACCGCGAAGGACAATGGCACCAGCGCCTCGGCGCCCGGCACGCCATAGTCCGACAGGCGCAGCGCGAACAGGCCGGTCACCGCCGCGGCGACGATGCCGCGCGGCGCGATCCACGCCACGAACAGGCGCTCCTTGAAGGGAATGCGGGTAAAGAGCAGCGCGATCATGATCGTTACCGGCCGGACGACGAACAGCAGCAGGATCAGGAACAGCAGGAAACGTATCTGGAAATTGGTCACCACGGTCCAGTCGAGCGTCGCCGACAGGATGATGAACACGCCCGAGACGAGGACAACGGTCAGATCCTCCTTGAACCGCATCAGCATATGGCTCGAATCGGTTTCGCGGTTCGCCATCACCACGCCCATCGCGGTGACGGTGATCAGCCCGGTTTCGTGCATCACCAGATCGGACAGGACGAAAACCGCGATCACCGTCGTCAGCAGCACCGGCGCCTTCAGATATTCGGGCACCCAGCCGCGGACGAAGGCGGCCGTCAGCGCGAAGGCGGTGCCGCCGCCGATCAGCACCGCGAGCACGCTTGCCGCGACGACGTCGGTGATGATCGCGGTGCTGTTCGCCTGCGCGCCGCCGTGGGTGATATAGGCATAGATGCCGACCCCGAGCAGCGCGCCGATCGGATCGTTCACGATCGCTTCCCATTTCAGCATATGCTTGACGCGCGGCGTGATGTTCAGCGTGCGCAGCATCGGCACGATCACCGTCGGGCCGGTCACCACCATGATACCGCCGAACAGCGCCGCAAGCTCGAGCGACAGTCCGGCGCCATAATAAGCCGCGGCGGTGCCCAGCGCCCAGCCGATCGGCACGCCGATGAACACGAGCATGAACACCGCCGCGCCGGCATGGCGCAGATCGCGAAACTTCAGCGTCAGCCCGCCCTCGAACAGGATCACCGCGACCGCGAGCTTGATGATCGGTTCGCGCAGCGCGCCGAAGTCGCGCGCGGGATCGATCAGGCCCAGGATCGGCCCCGCGACGATCCCCGCGACCAGCATCAGCGCGATCGCGGGCTTGTTCGTGCGCCAGGCGACCCATTGGGCGCCGATACCGATGACCCCGATCAGGGCGATCTTGACGAGCAGGGAGTCGATCGCGAACATGATGCAAGCCTATGCGAAAAAAGCGAAAAGCGTCCAGAAAAAGAAACCGCCGCCAGGGTCGGGATTCGGGGCGATCCGAATTGGCCGATCAGCGCCGGGTCGCGGCGGCCGGCTCGCTCGCCGCGGCGTCCTTTTCCGCCGCCTGGCCGCAGGGCAGCGACAGAAGGCGATCGCGCGCGACGAGCATCGCGCGATAGGGGCCGGAAAAATTCGCCGCGATCGCGCTATCTTCGACATCAAGCCCGCCGGTGAAGCTGCCGAAGGCGGGCAGGATCAGCCGCGTCGCATCGCCCGCGAAGCAGGGTCGCGACACGCCGCGCCCGCGCAGGCTGAGGCGCAGCTTGGGGTGGAAATGCCCCGAGATTTCGGGCCGCGTCTCGCCCGCGAGGCCTTGGTGGCGAAAGACGATGCCATCCGCCACCCATTCGTCGGCAACCTCGCCGCCCCACGCGCCCGCGGTCAGCCCGTCGTGGTTGCCCGCGATCCACACCAGCTTTGCCGCCGCCGCCTGCCGCGCCAGCCGCGCGGCGACGGCGGGGACGATGCGCGCGGCGGCCGCGCGGTCGTGGAAACTGTCGCCGAGGCACCAGATCGCACGGGCGCCGGTGTCGGCGGCGAGGCGCGCCAGCCGGTCGAGCGTGTCGTGACTGTCATAGGGGGGCAGCGGCTGGCCGTGCGCCGCGTACCAGCTCCCCTTTTCGAGGTGGAGGTCGGCGACGATCAGCGCGCCGTGCGCCGGCCAGAACAGCGCGCGGTCGGCGAGCATGACGAAGCGCTCGCCCGCAAAGTCAAAGGTCGCCGCGCCGGACATGGCGCCGCTATGGCAAGCGCCGCGTCCGGCGGCAAGGCGGCTATCCGCCGCGCGTCGCCATGTTCGCGGCAAAGCGTTGCCCGGTCTCGCGGCTCGCACCGCTCGGCAGGTCGAAGACGACGCGACGGTTCGGAAAATCGATCTCGACCCGGTCGAACAGCGCGAGGCCGTCCATGCCGAGCAGCAGCGCCGGCCGGTTCTGAAGCCCCAGCGCACGGAACGCCTGGCTGTCGGCAAAGCTGATCGGCAGATTATTCACGTCGAGGCCGTTGAGCGTGATCCGCTTGATAGCGGTCCGCAGCGCCGGCACGGTTTCGCCGGTCACCGAATCGAGGGTCGACGCCATGAACGGCAGCCGATTGGCGCGGCGACTGGCGACCAGCTTTTGCAGCATGGGGTTGCCGACGCTTGTCTGGGCGCCGGTGTCGACGATGACGTCGATGCGCTTGCCGTCGATCCGCGCGTCGGACAGGATCAGTCGCCCCGCCGAATTGCGCGCGGTGACGACGATCGCATCATCGTCGCGGATGATCGGGCGCGCGCGCTTGCGGGTTTCGAGAATCTCCATGCTTTCCTTGCGGAAATCGATCAACACGCGCCGCTCCTCGAGCATATCGACCCCGATCAGCCCCGCCGCGCCGAGGTGGCGGCCAAAAAGCGCGGGGGCGTCGATCCCGGTGAGGCGCAGATTCGCCATCTCCACCGCCGCGACGCGATAGCTGGGCACCACCGCCGATCCGCCGATCGTCGCCATCCGCAGCTTCGCGCCTTCGACGAGCCCCAGCCGCTCGGCAAGCTCGCGCGCGATGACGGTGCGTTCGGCGCCGGTATCGACCAGAAAGGAAAACGGCCCCTCGCCGCCGACCATGACCTTTACCGCCATGCGCCGCGACGCGTCGAGGTCGAACGGCTGGATGAAGGGCGTGACGAGGACCGGCGGAGCGAGCGCAGCGTCGGCCGGGGCCGGGGCGGGCACCGCGGCGGATGTCACGGGCGCCTGCGATGAAGCGGGGGGTGGGGTGGGTGGCGGGTCGGCGGGTTTCTGCGCCGCGCCGACCAGCAGCGGGGCGGCGATCAGCAGCACCGCGGCAACGGATGACTTGGTGGCTTCGATCATGGCCGGCATCCTCATATAGAGGATGCCAGTCTACGCCGCATCGCGCGGCCCGGCAAGCCGCGCGGAGCGGGCCGCCGGTCAGGCCCGCATCGCCGCCTCGGCCAGCGCGTCGGCAAGGTCGCCGAGCAGCGCATCGTCGAGGTCGGCGGCGGCGACATTCTCGCGCCCGATCAGGACGAGCACCGGAATTGCGAGCGGGCTGATCCGGTCGAGCCGCCGGTGCACCATCGTCCCCGCCGCGCGGTCGAGCAGGTCGCCAAGCCGCGCGACATCGGTCAGCCGCTCGCGGGCGTCGGCCCATGCGGCCTCGATCAGGAGATGGTCGGGCTCATATTTGCGCAGCACGTCGAAGATCAGGTCGGTCGAGAAGGTCACCTGCTTGCCGGTCTTGCGCTTCCCCGGATGCTGGCGCTCGATCAGCCCGCCGATCACCGCGACTTCGCGAAAGGCGCGCTTCAGCAGGTGCGATTGCTCGACCCACTCGACGAATTCGTCGGACAATATCTCCGCGTCGAACAGCGCCTCGGGGTTCGTCACTTCGCGAAGCGACCAGATTGCGATCGCATAGTCGGACGCGACGAAGCCGAGCGGCTGGAGCCCCACGCGCTCCATCCTTTTGGTGATCAGCATGCCGAGCGACTGATGCGCGTTCCATCCCTCGAAGGGATAGCAGACCATGTAGTGATGGCCTTCGTGCGGAAAAGTCTCGACGAGCAGTTCGCCGGGGCGCGGCAGCACCGAGCGGAGCGCCTGCATCTCCAGCCAGAAGCGGACATCCTCGGGAAAGCGCCGCCAGCTTGCCGGATCAGCCAGAAAGCCGCGCACCCGGTCGGCGAGCCGGGTCGAGATCGCCAGGCGCGCGCCCATATAGCTCGGGATGCGCGCCGGGCGCGTCGTCGCACGGACGATGACGTCGGTGTCGCGGATCGATTCGACCTCGAGGCTGAGTCCGGCAAAGGCGAAGGTGTCGCCGGGGGTCAGCGTGCTCGCGAAATATTCCTCGACCTTGCCGAGCCGCCGACCATTTTTGAAACGCACATCGGCCATCGGCGCCTCGACGATGATCCCGGCGTTGAGCCGGTGCTGCGCCGCGAGCCGCGGGTGCGCGATCCGCCAGCGCCCCGGCCCGTCGGGGGCGAGACGGCGGAAGCGGTCGTAGCTTTTGAGCGCATAGCCGCCGTCGCGCACGAAGCCGAGCAGGCGCGCGAAGATCGCGGCGTCGATCCAGCGATAGGGCGCCGCGATGCGGATCTCGGCGAGCAGGTCGGCTTCGTCGAACGGCGCGGCGCAGGCGAGCGCCATCACATGCTGCGCGAGCACGTCGAGCGCGCCGGGGCGGAAGCGGTCGGCGTCGCGTTCGCCCGCCGCGACGGCATCGAGCGCGGCGCGCGCTTCGAGATATTCGAAGCGGTTGCCCGGCACGATCAGCGCGCGACTCGGCTCGTCGAGCCGGTGGTTCGCGCGGCCGATGCGCTGAAGCAGCCGCGAGCTTCCCTTGGGCGCTCCCATCTGGATCACGCAGTCGACATCGCCCCAGTCGAGCCCGAGGTCGAGGCTGGCGGTCGCGACGAGCGCGCGCAGCCGCCCTTCCGCCATGGCGGTTTCGGCGCGCTGGCGCGCTTCGCGGTCGAGGCTGCCGTGGTGGATCGCGATCGGCAGCGACAGGTCGTTGACCTTCCACAGTTCCTGAAAGATCAGCTCGGCCAGCCCGCGCGTGTTGCAGAAGATGATCGTCGTGCGATTTTTCGCAATCTCGCCCATCACCTGATGCACGGCGTAGCGCCCCGAATGTCCCGCCCATGGCACCGCACCCTCGGGCAGCAAGATCTGGATATCGGGCTCGGCGCCGGGTTCGCCCTCGACGAGAGTCACGCTGTCCGCATCGGCATCGGGAGCGAGCCACGCGCGGTAGGCGTCGGGGTCGGCGATCGTGGCGGAAAGCCCGACGCGGCGCAGCCCCGGTGCAATCGTCTGGAGCCGCGCCATCGCGAGACTGAGCAAATCGCCGCGCTTGCCCGGTGCGAAGGCGTGGATTTCGTCGATCACGATGGTCTTCAAATCGGCGAACATCGTGAAACTGTCGGGGTAGGAAAGCAGCAGCGACAGCGATTCGGGGGTGGTCAGCAGAATGTTGGGCGGTCGGCTGCGCTGGCGCGCCTTCTTGTCTGAACTGGTGTCACCGCTGCGGCTTTCGACGCTGATGGCAAGCTCCATCTCAGCGATCGGGCCGAGGAGGTTGCGCTCGACGTCGGCGGCGAGCGCCTTCAGCGGCGAGACGTAGAGCGTGTGCAGCCGGTCCGAGGGATGGGCCGCCAGATCGACGAGCGTCGGCAGGAACCCCGACAGCGTCTTGCCGGCGCCGGTCGCGGCGACGAGCAGCGCATGCTCGCCGCCGATCCCCGCCGCGAGCATGTCGGCCTGGTGCCGCCGAAGCCGCCACCCGCGCGCGGCGAACCAGTCGGTGAAGGGGGCGGGAAGCGGCATGGCGCAGATGTGGCGGTGCGGCGGGCGGGGAGCAACCCCTTCTGCCGCCTGAACGCACGAGCCCGCAACTCTCCGCCAGTCCTGAACCTAAAGGCGCGCCCGGCCGGAAGCGCTTCCTATTCGCCGTCGATGACGACGGGGAGCGAGCGGAGACCGCGCATCACGAGGCCCGGAACCCATTGGGGTTCATGACCGGCCGGCAGGCCCAGTTTCGGAAAATGGCGCGCCAGTTCCTGCAAGATGGTGCGCGACGCGACGCGGGCGATGCCTGCGCCCGGGCAGACATGCGGGCCGCGCCCGAACGAAAGATGGTGAACGGGTCCGGACCGCGCGCAATCGAAAGCCGAGCCGGCCGCAAAGACCGCCGGGTCGCGGTTCGCGGCGCCAAGGGCGATAAACAGGAGGTCGCCCTTGCGAACCGCGGTGCCCGCTATGTCGAGATCCTCGCGTGCATATCTCGGCGTGGCGAGTTCGAGCGACGGATTGAACCGCAAACATTCCTCGACGGCGCGGGCGGCGACCGCATCATCCTGCGCGATCGTCTGCCAGATTTTCCGATCGCCGACGAGCAACCAGACCGCCGAAGACAGCAGGTGCCCGGTGGTTTCGTAGCCCGCCGAGAGAAGGAGATAGGCAAGCGCCATGGCTTCGCCATTGTCGAGGTCGCCCGCCGACGCGGCGCGGCCAAGCGTCGCGATCGCGCCGTTGCCTGACCCTATGGCATCCGTTTCGGCGAGCGCCGCCAGATAGCGTTCAATCTCTTCCGCAATCTCGCTCGCCCGGTCTTCGCCGTCGAGATCCGATCGCGTCAGCATGTCGTTCCAGACGTGTATCTTTTCCATGTCGCGGGGCGGAATGCCGACGATCGTGCAGGCGATTTCGAGCGCCGCGGGCATGGCGATGCGCGCCACCAGATCGAAGCTCGCCTCGTCGCGGTCGAAGGTCGCGAGACGGCGAGCGATGATCGCGCGCGCCAGCGTCTCGATCCTGGCGCTCGTCCAGTCAGCCAGGGCGTGACGGATCTGACGGCGAAGCCGCATATGGTCGGGCGGGTCGGTCACCAGCAGATGACGGTAGAGCCGATGCGGCCCCGCCTCGGCCGCATCGCGCAGCGGCGATATTTTGGAAAGCCGGGGATCGGCCAGGAGGCCGCTCGAAAGCCCATGGTTCGCCACCAGCCAGGCCTCTCCGCCGAACGGAAGCGCGAATTTGAAGAGCGGCCCCTGCGCGGCGGCAAGGTGGCGGACCGCGTCGATGCTGCGGCTTTTGAAGCCCGCGTCCATGAACGGCAGCGGCGCCAATATGTCTGGCAAAATTCCTCCTCCGCGAGGGCGCGAAACGATATCGGGGTTGACATCCTGTAACTTAAGTTGACATTCTCCAATTGAAATCTTCCGATTTCGGGTCGCAAACCTTGTTGGAGGAATTTGAAATGCAAACCAATCTGAACATGATGCGACGCGAATTCGAGATCGTGAAGGAACGGATGCTTTCAGGCGGCGATATCGATTTGAAGGCCGTGTCCGCTCTTGCCGCGTCGGACGAGGATAATGATCTTCACGCCGGGCACCGCTGTCCCTGGCATACCTGCCAGGCAACCCGCCACTAAACTTCGCTAGACTCCGATGTTGTCGGGGCGGACGGCGCTTCTTCATGATTATGAAGAAGCGCTTTCCTTTTTACGCGACCAGCTCGGCGGCGACTGGGCCGTGCGCCAATGGCGGGATGGAAGCTGTCGTTGGCAGTTCCACGCGCCGTTGGATGCGCCCGATGTCGCGCAGGGCTGGAAGGTGCATGTCGCCGTCGCGGTCGGCGAGGCGGCTGTCTTTGCCCGCACGCTGGCGCCGCTGCTGGCGGACCTTCGCATAGCCTTCAAGCTTCCGGCCTCGCTCGATGCGATCGCCGCGATCAACGCCGGCGAAGGCGGAGCCGAGCAGGTCGGGAAGATCGCGACCCTCTATCCGGCCGACGACACGCTCGCGCGCCGGGCGATCCACGCGCTGGATCGCGTGTGGCCGAAGAGCGCGGCGCCCGCGATCCGCACGAGCCTGCATGTTCGGCCCGGCTCGGCCGTGGCCTTTCGCTTTGGCGCGTTCGATTCGCGGCACCGGATCGTCGACAGCCGCGGGATCATCCACGCGGCCGTGCGATTGCCCGACGACAGCCTGGTCGCGGACGAACGGATCATGGGGGGCAAGCCGCCGGGCGGGATCGAACCGCCCGTTCCCGGCTTCGCGCCCGAAGTCTGGAACGACGTCGCCGGGGAATGTGCGGCCATCGGCGATCTGCCATTGGTCCTTCTCGGCGAAATCAAGCGGACGGCGCATAGTCGGCTGCTGTTCGCCGCCGCGCGCGACAGCGGGGATACGCTGGTCGTTCGCCAGCGCGCGGCGGGCGAGACGCGCTACCCCGACGACGGCACCGCCGAAGCGCGGATCGAGCGCGAATTTCGCGTCCTCGATGCAATCGGCGGCGACAAGGGGTGCGCACCGCGCGCCATCGCCTGGTGCGGCGGCGACATACCGAGCCTCGCGATGGAGGATGTCGAAGGCAGCCTCCTTTCGGAATTGCCGCAGGAAGCCCGTGTCCGATTGATGCCGTCGCTGGCGGCGGCGCTGGCGGCAGTGCATCGCCGCGGCTGGGTTCACGGCGACGTGAAGCTGGAAAATGCGATCGCGCGCGACGCGAAGGTCGCCCTTATCGATTTCGAACTGGCCGAGCGGATCGGCTCGCCCGTTTCGGGGCGCGGCACCGACGCCTATATGCCGCCCGAGGTGGCGAGCGGCGCGCCTGCGCACCCGGCACAGGATATTCATGCGCTCGGCGTCAGCCTTTTTCACGCCGTGACCGGCTTTCCTCCCGGCCTGCTCGCACCCCGGCGGGGGCTCCTCGCCGACCTTCTCCGCCGCGAAGGGGCGGGGGAGGCCGCTGATGTCGTGGAACGAATGACGGCGGACGATCCGATGGCGCGGCCATCGGCCGAGGCCAGCGTCTTCCTTCTTACGGCCCTGAACAAAGGCGCGCTGTCGTCAGGCGCAAAGCGGCAGCCGCCGGACGATACTTTGCTGGATGTTCCGCGCGCTCATCAAGCCATCGAGGCGGCGGTTCGGGCCACGGCGGATTTTCGGGTGGAGGACAAAGGGGCGCTCCATTGGCGCAATACCCATTTCCAGCGCCATTTCGAATGCGAGGCGATCAACATCGGCGCCGCCGGCATCCTGATCGGCCTGCTGGCAGCGAGCCGCGCGAGCGGCGTCGATTGCCGGGACGATATCGCGGGCGCCGCGCGGTGGCTGGCCTCGAGGCCCGCAGAAGGCCAGGCAGCCGGCCTCTTCACGGGTAATGCCGGGGTAGCCCTGGCCTTGGCCGCGGCGGGACGCGCGCTCGGCGCCGACGAATATATGGCCGCTTCGCAGGCCCGCCTTGCCGCCGCCGCCGACGACGAGCGCGAGTTCGACCTCTTCTCGGGCAGCGCGGGCACGCTGTTCGCCGCGGCATCGATATCCGAGCTTGTCGAGGACGACTGGCCGCTCGAATTCGGCAGGATCGCGATAGCAAAGCTCGAAAGCCGCAAGGACATGGTCGAGGGCTTGACCGTCTGGCGCGCCGGGGGCGGCCCCGACTTTCTCGGGTGCGCGCATGGGAGCGCGGGTATTGCCGCCGCGCTCGGCTATTGGGCGCGGCGGACGGGCGACCGGGACGCCGATGCCCTTTCGGTGGCGACCCTGAAGGCGCTGGCGCGGCGCGCGATGGATACGCCGACGGGCCAGGGAATGCGCATGCGCCTGGGCAGCGACCGGTCGCACACGCCGGGCAATTGGTGCCATGGAACCGCGGGCTTCTTGTGGTCGCTGCTTGCGGGCCCCGGCGCGCGCGCCGAACTGGCGGAGGAACTGGACTGGGCCGTCGCGTCGCTGGCCGCGCTTCCCGCGATCGCCACGCCGACATATTGTCACGGCCTCGCCGGGCAGCTGGAGCTTTGGCAAATGGTCTCGGCAATCGAACGCCATGAAGCGCTTGCCGCGCGCAAGGTCGGCCGCATCGCCGCCAGTCTGGACGTCATGCGGCATCGGGACAACGGGCAGGACATCTGGATATCCGACGATCCGTCGATCGTGACCCCCGATCTTTGGGTCGGATTCATGGGGCCCGCAGCGGCGCTTTCGCTCGCGGTGGAAGGCGAAAGACGGACGATTCTCGATGGCGGGCTTCTTCGGGAAACCGCGGACCGGTTGGGCAGAGGAAGGCGCCGATGACGGGAGATGATCTGCAAGATTGGCGAGCGGCCTTCGCGGCGCACGGCGTGGTCCGCATTCCCGCTGCCTTTTCCCGCGCGCAAGTCGGCGCCGCGCAGCGCCTTTTCGACTGGAGCATCGCCAATCCCGGCCCCTATGCCGGCGATGTGCTGGCGGGCGCCGAAGGCTCGTTCTTTCAGGATCACGCCAACCCCGAGGCCCTTCCCCACTATCGCGATTTCGCCATGGAGACGGGCCTGGCCCCGCTGATCGCCGCCGTGCTCGGGACCCGGAATCTGTGGCTGCTCTATGAGCAGGTCTGGCGCAAGGAGGGGCGCGCGACGCGGCGCACGCCGTGGCATCAGGATCTGCCCTATGTCCCGATGGCGGGTCATCATATGGCGACGGCGTGGATCAGCCTCGATCCCGTTGCGGAAGCCGCTTCGCTCGAATTCGTTCGCGGGTCGCATCAAGGGCCGCTCTATAATCCGACCACCTTCAGCGCCAGCGACGAGCGCGCCGCCATGTTCGCGGACGGCATCTGGCCGTCCTTGCCCGAGATCGAGGCAAACCGGAACGATTTCCCGATCGTTCGGTGGGCGGTGGAGCCGGGCGACATCCTCCTGTTCCACCCGGCGATGCTGCATGGCGGCGCGCCGACCGCCGCCGGCCAGCGCCGCCGCACGATATCGTTGCGGGTTTTCGGCGACGATGTCACCTGCTGTCCCCGCCCCGATCAGGGCATTGCCGAGGTCGATCGGCTGGCGGCGGACGAGGCGTGCGGCGACCCGATCCGCATCCTGGCCGGCAAGCCCGAAGGCTTCCCCTTTCGCCACCCCGCCTTTGCCAAGATAGTCTGATGGCGTTCGAGATCGTTCCGCGGCGGCAAGGGTTCGGCGCCTGGATCCAGACCGATGATCCGGCCTGCCTGCTGGAGAAGGGCGCCGGTGAACGGCTGGGCAGCGCGCTCGGCAGATTTGGTGTTTTGATCTTCCCGGGCCTGGCGGCCGACGACGACATGCACGCCGCGCTGGCCCGGACTTTCGGAGAGATTCAGACTTTCGGCGGGAAGCCGATTTTTCGATCGGCCAATTTCGGTGAAGATGGCGCATTCTTCGGGCCGGGCAGCGACAAAGCGCGCCTTTTGCGGCTCAACTGGCTCTGGCACAGCGACGGCGTTTATCGCGAACGCGACATCGGCGCGGTCCTGCTTCGGGCCGAATGTTTCGAGGCCGGATGCGGAGATACCGAGTTCGCCGATCTCGCCGCCGCGTTTCGCGCGCTGCCACCGGATTTGCAGCGGCGGATCGAGACATTGTCGGTCGAGTTCAGCTTTGAACATATGATCCTCAACGAGGACGTCCCGCCCTTGTCGGCCGACGAGCGGGCCGGTCTTCCCCGCGCGCGCCACCCTTTGGTCCAGCGTCTCGCGGACGGGCGCAGGTCGCTGCGATTGAGTCCGCCCTATATGGAAAGGGTCGCGGGCTGGGAGAGCGACGAGAGTCTCGCCCTGTTCGGGCAGCTGGCCGATTTCGCGACGCGCGCCGATTTGCTGTTCCGGCACCGCTGGGCCGCGGGCGATCTGGTCGCATGGGACAATCGCTGGACCATGCATCGCGTGCTTCCTTATGATGACCAGCGCCTGAGGCGCGACATGCGCGGCGCGGTGGCGCTTGCCTGACCCCTCCTCCGGATGCCGACCGGCGCGTCAGAATTCATAGCCAAGCCACGCGATATCGCGATGGTAGCGGCTGGCGATCGTCTCGCGCGTGTCGGCGTCGTAGAATTCGCGGTAATCGCGGCGGTCGGGTGAGATGTTGACCTGCGGCAGCGCGATGGACTCACCGAAAATCCGGCTGGAGACCTCGGCGAAGTCCGATGCGATATGTTCGAACCGGATCACGCGATCGACCAGGCTTCGCCCGTCCGTATCGTGCACGAACGCCCATTGCGGCATCAGGTGCCGCTCCTCGTTGCTGCCCGGCGGGGCGGGATAGGCCGTCCGTATGAACTCGCGGAATCCCATCTCGCGCGCATAGCGATATTTATATTCGGACACCGCGCGGTCCCAGGGGTTTCGCACCACCGTGAACCGGAAATAATCGTCAAAATCGATCGGCGCCAAATGGCCTTTGGACAGATATTCCTGGGCCGTCAGGTGCGCGAGAAAGGGAGGGCCAGCCTCGGGATCATGGTTGGTGGTCAACAGCAGAGGGCCGCGCGTCGCCCAACTGAGTTCCATCCTGTCGAGAAAAACTTGCTCGATGCTCTGCCCCCCGGTTTTCGGGATATGAACAAATAGCGTCTTCCAGCGATGGCAGATCATTTTGTTCCGTCGAAGCTGAGGGAGGGCATGG
Organism: Sphingopyxis lindanitolerans; assembly: GCF_002993885.1. NCBI lineage: Bacteria > Pseudomonadati > Pseudomonadota > Alphaproteobacteria > Sphingomonadales > Sphingopyxidaceae > Sphingopyxis > Sphingopyxis lindanitolerans. The sequence goes on along the minus strand of NZ_CM009578.1, from coordinate 2,327,341 downwards.
GCATTCAGTAAAAGGGCGGGATTTTCAAGATAAATCTCGATCGAAAATTGCTTAAAATCGCGGTGCTTAAGGCGCGCCCGGCCGGTGCGAAGCCCTGGCGAGGCTATCGGCGGGTCTGGTCCGTTTCCCCCTCCAGCCTCTTCAGCACCCCCCGCCAATGCTCGCCGAGCCGACGCTGGAACAGCATCAGCTCGAACCCGTGGCGCGCGGCATGTTGCTGCGGGATGGCGTCCCAGCCGCGATGCTCGACGGTGACGCGCGTCTCGGCGCCCACCGCCTCGAACCGCACCTCGACCTCGGTCGCCTGGTCTGCGGTGAAGCTCGGCAGCCGCCAACCGAAGGCAAGGCGCTCGCCGGGCAGCCAGCAATGCACCGCGCCGATCTCCCATTCCGCGCCGTCGGCGAAGCGCGTGACGAGCCGCCCGCCCGGCCCCGCGGGGTCGAAGCGCAGCGCGCCGTCGCCCTTGGGCGACAGCGGGAAGAGCGGATGGCTTTGCCACCAGCGGCCGATCCCCTCGGTAAAGGCGGCAAAGGCAGCGCCGGGCGACACGGCGACGCGCAGCGCGACGATCACCGCCGCGCCGCTCATTCTCCGTTGCTTTCCACATGGCGCTTGAACGCCGCGAGCTGGTGCGTCCACAGCACCTCGGTCTCGGCGAGCCAGCGTTTCAGTTCGTCGGTCGCGCCGTCCTTCAGTCGATAGATGCGCACGCGCGCGTCGAAGGCCGGGTGACCGTCCTCGACGAGCCCGCCCGCCTTGAGCGCGCGCAGGTGGCGGCTCATCGCCGGCGGCGCGAGGCCGAGCGCGACCGCCAGCGCGCCCGCGCTGCGCGGCCGCTCGCCGAGCAATGCGATCGCGCGGCGCCGCTTCGGGTCGGCGATGGCCGTCAGCATCCGGTCGAGCGCGGCGCTCAATCGTCGAGCCGCGCCTGGGTGGTAAAGCCGCCCTCGGCATCCCATTCGGCGGCGCTCTTGTCCGCGACGGTGACGCCGAAGGTCCAGATATGCCCTTCGGGGTCTTTGGCGCGGTAGGTGCGGTCGCCATAGAATTGCGTTTCGGGTTCGGCGATGATCCGGGCGCCCGCGGCGCGCGCTTTCGCGCAATGCGCGTCGATATCCTCGCCCCGGCCAAGCTGGACATGCACCGTCTGCGTATTCTTGCCGCCCAGGTTCGCGGGGCTGCGGTGATCGTCCGACCATTCATTGCCGACCATGATCGTCGATGGCCCATATTCCATTTCGCTGTGGGCGAGATTCCCGTCCGCATCGAGCAGCACGAACAGCGGTTCGAACCCGAAAGCGTCCTCAAGCCAGCGGAACGCCGCCTTGCTGTCGCGATAGCAGATGGCGCTCGAAAGCCCCTTCGCGCGATGATCGGCCATATCTCGTCTCCCGAGTCGGTGAATTTATTTCACATATATAGAATATTTCTGGAAAAATGAAAATACATGCAATCGTGCGTAAAGTTGCTAGGAAAAGGGCATGATAGCCGATCTCGCCCGCTGCGTCGCCGAAGCCTATGAAGTCGCCCTGCCGCATCGCGGCAAGGGCAAGGTCGCCGACTATATCCCCGCGCTGGCGACGGTCGATCCGAACCGCTTCGGCTTCGCGCTCGCGCTTCCCGACGGCACGGTCCACACCGCGGGCGACGTCGATATTCCCTTCTCGATCCAGTCGGTGTCGAAGGTCTTCACGCTCGCCCTCGCACTCCGCCGCCTTGGCAGTTCGCTGTGGACCAGCGTCGGGCGCGAACCGTCGGGCAGCGCGTTCAACTCGATCGTCCAGCTCGAAAGCGAGAATGGCATTCCGCGCAACCCGCTGATCAATGCGGGGGCGATCGCGACCACCGACCGGCTGATCGACGGGCGGGGTGATGAGGCGACGGTGGCCGAAATCCTGGATTTTCTGCGCGCCCGCGCCGGCGATGACAGCATCGCGATCGACGCCGAGGTCGCGGCCTCCGAATCGGAGACCGGCGCCCGCAACCGCAGCCTCGGCTATTTCATGAAGGGTTTCGGCAACCTCCACCATCCGGTCGAGGAGGCGCTGGGCGTCTATTTCCGCCAGTGCGCGATCGCGATGAGCTGCCGCCAACTGGCAAGGGCCGGGCTGTTCCTGGCGATGGAAGGCCGCGACCCGATCACCGGCGAGCAGCTCATCAAGCCGCACCGCGCGCGGCGTATCAACGCGATCATGATGCTCTGCGGCCATTACGACAATAGCGGCGAATTCGCCTTTCGCGTCGGCCTGCCCGGCAAGAGCGGCGTCGGCGGCGGTATCCTGTGCATCGCGCCGGGGCAGGGATCGATCGCGGTCTGGTCGCCGGGGCTGACCGAAGCGGGGACGTCGCTCGTCGGCGCGGTCGCGCTCGAACATTTTGCCTATGCGGCGGGCTGGTCGGTGTTCGATTGAGCCGCGCGCGCGGTTCCGAGCCTTCTGAAGGCAGGATCATGGCGCGTTGGTATGGACTGTTGTTTTTTAACGCGCCGCTCCGCAAAAGATGACGCCATGACCGTGGGAGAATCTGCAAGCGGGCCGGCCGCCGCTGTGCGCGTCGCGACGCGCTTTTTCCCTGTTTCGGAAGCGCTGCGCCCCTATTGCAGCATCATCTACCTGACCGAGGTGGAGGCGCCGCCCGGCGTGCGGGTCGAGGATTATCTCCACCCCGAATGGTCGAACCTGCGCTTCATCGACGGCGAAGCGTCGTTCGCCGCCGTCGGCGGCGGCGCGCCCGACCCCGCGCCGCACTTCATCGTCACCGGCCCGACGAGCAAGGCGACCTGTTTCGTCGCGGGCCCGATGCGCGCCTGGGGGATCGGCATCCTGCCCGCGGGCTGGGCCAAATTCTTCGCGCTTCCCGCCGAGGATGTCGCCGATCGGTTCGTCGACGGCGCGGCGCATCCCGCGTTCGCCGCGCACGCCCCGCTCGCAAAGACGCTTCGGCGGACGAAGGAGGCGGCGAGCGCGGCGCGCCTGATCGACGACCATTTCGTCGGCCTGCTCGCGACCGCCCCGCGCGACGATCCCACCATTTTCGCCGCGCACGCCGCGCTGATCGACGATGCGTTGACCAGCGTCGCCGAACTCGCCGCAAAACTCGGCCTGTCCGAGCGGTCGGTCGAGCGATTGTCGCGCCGGGCGTTCGGTTTTCCGCCCAAGCTGTTGCTGCGCCGCCAGCGCTTCCTGCGCAGCCTTGCGCGCTTCATGCTCGACCCGTCGATGAGCTGGATCGCGACGCTCGACTATCATTATTACGACCAGGCGCAGTTCACGCGCGATTTTCAGCGCTTCATGGGGATGAGCCCGCGCACCTATGCCGCACGGCCGAAACCGATCCTCGGTGCCGCCGCGCGGGCGCGCGCCGCGGCGCTGGGCGAGGCGATGCAGGGGCTCCACAAGCCCGGCGGATAGCGCCGCCGGGCTTGACCCGCGCCGCGCCTTCGGTGCAAGCGGCTGACAACCGATGCGCGGGTGGCCGCCGTCCCCCGAACGATAAAGAAATGAACGACGATGAGCGAGACAGAGGCCTTGAAAGCGAAGCTGCTGGGCGAGATTGAAGCCGCAAGCGACCTCGACGCGCTCGAGGCACTGCGCGTCGCGACGCTCGGCAAGGCGGGGAGCGTGACCGGGCTGCTCAAGACGCTCGGCGGCATGACTCCCGACGAGCGGCAGGCCGAAGGGCCGCAGATCCACGGCCTGCGCGAAGCCGTCACCGCCGCGATCGCGGCGCGCAAAGCCGCGCTCGAAGGCGCCGCGCTCGATGCGAAGCTCGCGGGTGAAACGCTCGACATGACCCTCCCCGCCGCCGCCGCGGCCAAGGGCAGCGTCCATCCGGTGAGCCAGGTGATGGACGAGCTTGCCGAAATCTTCGCCGACATGGGCTTTGCGGTCGCGACCGGGCCCGAGATCGAGGATGATTGGCGCAACTTCACCGCGCTCAACATTCCCGAGACGCATCCCGCGCGCGCGATGCACGACACTTTCTATTTTCCGGAAGTTGGCGAAAGTGCCGCGCAGCGCATGTTGTTGCGCACCCACACGTCGCCGGTGCAGATCCGCACGATGATGAGCGAGGAGCCGCCGATCCGCATCATCGCGCCGGGGCGGGTGTATCGCAGCGACAGCGATGCGACGCACACCCCGATGTTCCACCAGGTCGAAGGCCTCGTCATCGATCGCGGCATCCATATGGGGCATCTCAAGTGGACGCTCGAAACCTTCCTCAAGGCCTTTTTCGAGCGCGACGACATCGTGCTGCGGCTGCGCCCCTCCTATTTCCCCTTCACCGAACCCTCGGCCGAGGTCGATGTCGGCTATGCCCATGAAAAGGGACGGAGAATTGTCGGCGGCAACGGCGACGACGCGGGCCATGCGTGGATGGAGCTGCTCGGCAGCGGGATGGTCAGCCGCCGCGTCATCGCGAACTGCGGGCTCGACCCCGACGAATGGCAGGGCTTTGCCTTCGGCATCGGTATCGACCGTATCGCGATGCTCAAATATGGCATGGACGATTTGCGCGCCTTCTTCGACGGCGACCTGCGCTGGCTGGCGCATTATGGATTCGGCGCGCTGTCGGTGCCCACGCTGAGCGGGGGGATTTCGGCATGAAGATCACCCTGGATTGGCTCCGCGAACATCTGGAAGGTGATTTCACCGTCGCCGATGTTGTCGCCGCCTTGAACCGCATCGGCCACGAAGTCGAAGGCGTCGAGGATCCGGCCGAGAAACTCGCGGGTTTCCGCGTCGCCAGGGTGCTGACCGCCGCGAAACATCCGCAGGCCGACAAATTGCAGGTGCTGACCGTCGACAGCGGCGACGGAAGCGCGCCGCTCACCATCGTCTGCGGCGCGCCCAACGCGCGCGCGGGGCTGGTCGGCGTGCTCGGCCTGCCCGGCGCGGTCGTGCCCGCGAACGGCATGGTGCTGAAGGTCGCCGCCGTCCGCGGCGTCGAATCGAACGGGATGATGTGCTCGACGCGCGAGCTTGAGCTTGGCGACGACCATGACGGCATCATCGAGCTGCCCGAAGATGCACCGGTCGGCACCGCCTTCGCCGATTATGCGGGCGCGGGCGATCCGGTGATCGACATTTCGATCACCCCGAACCGGCAGGATTGCATGGGCGTGCGCGGGATCGCGCGCGACCTCGCCGCCGCCGGGCTCGGCACGCTGAAGCCGCTCGACGTCCCGACGATCGCGGGCGAGGGCGCGCCCGCGACCGAAATCCGCACCGACGATGCCGAGGGTTGCCCCGCTTTCTTCGGCCGCACAATTTCGGGCGTCACCAACGCCGCCGCCCCCGAATGGATGCGCCGCCGCCTCGAAGCCGTCGGCCAGCGCTCGATCTCGGCGCTTGTCGACATCAGCAATTATGTGATGTTCGACCTTGGCCGCCCGAGCCATGTCTATGACCGCGCGCAACTGACCGGCGCGCTCGTCGCCCGCCGCGCAAAGAATGGCGAGATCGCGACCGCGCTCAACGGCAAGGACTATGCGCTCACCGACACGATGACGGTGCTCGCCGACGATCATGGCGTCCACGACATCGCGGGCATCATGGGCGGCGAGCATAGCGGGTGCAGCGAGACGACGACCGATGTGTTGCTCGAAATCGCCTATTTCACCCCCGAACGCATCGCGCTGACCGGGCAGGCACTGGCGCTGACCAGCGACGCGCGCAGCCGGTTCGAGCGCGGGGTCGATCCCGCCTTCCTCGACGACGCGACCGCGATCGTCACCGGCCATATCCTCGCGATCTGCGGCGGCACGCCGTCGGCGGTGACGCGCGCCGGAACGCCGCCCGCCGAGGTGAAGACCGTCGATTACGACCCGGCGCTGTCGGCGACGCTCGGCGGCATCGCGATTCCGGCCGGACGGCAGAAGGAAATTCTGACCGCCCTCGGTTTCTCGGTGATCGACGGCGCCGGTCGCTGGCAGGTCGCGGTGCCGAGCTGGCGCCGCGACATCGACGGCGCGCCCGACCTGGTCGAGGAAGTCACGCGCATCACCGGGTTCGACGCGATCGAATCGGTGCCGCTGCCGCGTACTGACGGCGTCGCCAAGCCGACCGCTACGGCCGAGCAGATGCTCGAACGCCGGGTGCGCCGCGCCGCCGCGGCGACGGGCTTTCACGAAGCGGTGACCTGGTCGTTCATCAGCGAGCGCGAAGCGGCACCCTTTGGCGGCGGCACCTGGAGCCTCGCCAACCCGATCAGCGAAGAGCTGAAAATCATGCGCCCGTCGCTGCTCCCCGGCCTGCTCGCCGCGGCGCAGCGCAACCAGGATCGCGGCGCCGACAGCGTCCGGCTGTTCGAGATCGGCCGCCGCTATCTGGGCGCGATCGAGCATCCGACGCTGGCCCTGCTGATGGCGGGCGACAAGGCGGCGCGCGATTGGCAGACGGGGAAAGCCGCGCCCTTCACCGCCTTTGACGCGAAGGCGGCGGCGCTGGCGCTGCTCGACGCCGCGGGCGCCCCCACCGACCGGCTGCAGGTGATGGAAGCGGTCGCCGAACCCGGCATCTGGCATCCCGGCCAGTCGGCGACGCTGCGGCTTGGCCCCAAGGCGGTGCTCGCCGAGTTTGGCGCGCTGCATCCGGCGCTGGCGAAACATTTCGACGTCGATGGGGCGGTGATGGCGGTGCAGATTTTTCTCGACGCGATCCCCGCGAAACGCGCGAACGGTCCGGCGCGCGCCGCCTATACGCCGCCCGCGCTGCAGTCGGTGCGCCGCGACTTCGCCTTTCTCGCGCCCGAAACGCTGGCGGCGGGCGATCTGGTCCGCGCGATCCGCGGCGCCGACAAGACGAGCATCGTCGAGGCCCGGCTGTTCGACCGCTTCGCCGGCCAGGGCGTGCCCGAGGGGCAGGTGAGCCTGGCGGTCGAGGTCGAACTGCAACCGCTGGACAAGAGCTTCACCGACGCCGAGCTGAAGGCGATCGCCGACAAGGTGGTGACGGCGGCGGCGAAGCTGGGGGCGGTGTTGCGGGGGTAGGGCGCGGCTGTTCGTCGCCCCCCGCGCAGGCGGGGGCCGCTGGCGGTTATCGAGTCGAAGCCCGACATTCGGCATTTGCCCACGCAGACTGGAGCATCGTGCGGATTTCGTGCAATTTGTCCCGGCAACAGATTCTGGGGAAACGCTCATCATGGATACCCGCCACCTCGTCGATCCGGATATCGCGCCGGTGCTCGACATCTTTCCGCGCGCCGATCTCGACGCCGCGCCCATCGCCGATATTCGCGCCAGAGCGTCGAAAACCTATGCCCTTCTGCCGCCGCCGGTCATCGCGCCCGAAGCGGTGGTGATCCCGTCGATCCACGGCGGACCCGATATTTCGCTGTTCCTCTATCGTCCGGCGGAGACCCGGCCGGGCAGCGGCGCGATCCTGCATATCCATGGCGGCGGCATGGTGATGGGGTCGATCCGGCAGATGCAGGCGGGTCCGGCGGCACTGGCCGCCGCCGCCGGGGTGCCGGTCGCCTCGGTCGAATATCGGCTGGCGCCGGAGCATCCCTTTCCGGCGCCGCAGGAGGATTGCCATTCGGCGCTCGCGTGGCTTGCGGAGCAAGCCGATGCGCTCGGTTTCGACGCGAGGCGGATCGTCGTCGCGGGCGAAAGCGCGGGCGGCGGGCTGGCGGCCACGCTCGCGATCATGGCGCGCGACCTCGGCGACCCGGCGATCGCGGGGCAGCTTCTCACTTACCCGATGCTCGACCATCGCACTGGCGGCGACGCTTGCCCCTGGCGCAATCCGACCACCGGCGAATTCATCTGGACGCGCGCGAGCAATCGCTTCGGCTGGCGCGCGCTGCAGGGCGATTACCGTATCGACGATGCGCGGCGCGGCTGGTTTTCGCCGAGCCTCGCCGACGATCTGTCGAACCTGCCGCCCGCCTATATCGCGACCGGCAGCCTCGACCTCTTCTTCGACGAGAATCTCGATTATGCGCGGCGGCTCACGGCGGCGGGGGTGCCGGTCGAGCTGCACAGCTATGCCGGGGCGATCCACGGCTTCAACGCGGTTCCCGATGCGCCGCTGTCGCAGCGCTTCAACGCGGGGCTGCTCGCCGCCGCCGCCGCGATGACCGGCGCATGAGCGGCGGGGCGGTGGAACGGCTCGCGACCTGCCATTGCGGCCAGCTCCAGCTTCGCTGCACCGGCGAGCCCGCGAAAATATCGCTTTGCCATTGCCTCGACTGCCAGCGGCGGACCGGGTCGCTGTTCAGCGTCGCGGTCTTTTTCGCGCGCGCTGAGGTGACGCTGGCCGCCGGCGTCGCGAAGATGTTCCGGCGCTCGTCGGCGAGCGGTTTCGACGTCGCCTTCCACTTCTGCCCCGAATGCGGATCGTCGCTGTGGTGGGAGCCCGACCGCCTTCCGGGCCGCATCGGCGTCGCCGTCGGGGCCTTTGCCGATCCCGATTTCCCGATGCCCGAACAGGCGGTGTGGTCGCAGGACCGGCATGCGTGGCTGACCCTGCCGGACGGCATCGCGGGGCATGCGCAGAATCCGGTGAAGGCGGGAAGCGACCGACAATAGACGTCGCCCCCGCGCAGGCGGGGGCCGCTGTCGGCCTTGCCCTTCGCCGCTGCGTAAACCGCTAGCGGCCCCCGCCTTCGCGAGGGTGACGTTTTGGAATGTCTCCCGGCCTCACGCCGCGACCGCGTCCTCGCTGCGGCTGGCCGCGGCTTCGAGCAGGCGTTTTTCGAGCGACTTCACCCGCGCCGCGCCGTCGATCTTGTCGCCGAGCAGGTCGGTCACGTAAAATGTATCGACCGCGCGTTCGCCATAGGTCGCGACATGCGCGCTGTGCACCGTCACCTTCGACTGGAACAGCGCATAGGCGAGCTGGTTGAGCAGCGCCGGGCGGTCCTGCGCATTGACCTCGATCACCGTGAAGCGGTTCGACGCCTTGTTGTCGATGAAGACATTGGGGGCGACGCGAAACGCTTCGGCGCGGGTGCGCGGCAGCGCGCGGGCTTCGAGTTTGGGCAGCAATTTCTGCCGGCCCGCGAGCGCATCCTCGATCGCGCGGATCAGCCGGTCGATCTGCCCCGCCTCGTCGAACGGCCGGCCGAGCGGATCCTGGACAAGGAAATTGTCGAGCGCGAGCCCGTCGCGCGTCGTGTGGATGCGCGCGTCGATGATATTGCCGCCGGCGAGATGGATGCCCCCCACCATGCGATAGAAAAGCCCCGGATGATCGGCGGCGAGCACGATCACCAGCGTCGCGCCGCGATCCTCGTCGGGGACCGCCGCGATGTGGAGCGGCGCGTCGCCCGCCTTCTGGATATGGATCAGATTGGCGGCGATCACCTCGACCGGCTCGGCGATCCAGTAGCTTTCGGGGAGCCGCTTCGCGAGCTTCGCGAACTCCTTGTCGCCGAACTGGAGCAGCGCCTGCGCCTCCTCCTTCTTGCTTGCGATCCGCGCCTCGCGCCCGCGCTGCTTGTGGCCGAGGCGCAGCACCTCCTCGGCGGCGTCGAACAATTCGGTGAGCAATTGCCGCTTCCAGCTGTTCCACACGCCGGGGCCGACCGCGCGGATATCGACGACGGTCAGGACGAGAAGCAGGCGCAGGCGTTCGGGGCTTTGCACGATCTGCGCGAAGTCGAGGATTGTTTTGAAATCGGCGAGGTCGCGCTTGAAAGCGGTCGCCGACATCAGCAGATGGTGACGCACGAGCCACGACACCGTCTCGGTCTCGGCCGCGCCCAGCCCCAGCCGCGGACAGACGCGCAGCGCGAGTTCGGCGCCGAGCACGCTATGGTCGCCGCCGCGCCCCTTGGCGATGTCGTGCAGCAGCACCGCGGCATAGATCACCCGCCGCGAATGGACCTGGTGCATGATCGTGGTCGAGAGCGGGTGATCGTCGCCCAGCCGGTCCTGCTCGATGTCCGACAGCAGGCCGATCGCGCGGATCGTATGTTCGTCGACGGTATAATGATGATACATGTCGAACTGCATCTGCGCGACGACGCGGCCGAAATCGGGAACGAATCGGCCGAACACCGCGGCTTCGTTCATCCAGCGCAGCACCGTTTCGGGATCGCGCGGGCTGGTCAGCACATCGAGGAACAGCGCGTTCGCGCGCGCCTGGCGGCGCACGCCCTGCGTCTCGATCAGCTTGGCGTCGTGGCGCGCCTGGCGCATCGCCTGCGGATGAATCTCCAGCCCATGCTTGTCGGCGAGCGCGAAAATCTCGATCAGCCGCACCGGGTCGGCGGCGAAGAAATCGTCCGACGGCAGCGCGAGCCGGCCGCGGTCGAGGACGAAGCCGTGGAGCTTGCCCGGCCGCCGCCGCAGCGTCGGCAAAAAGCGCCGCCCGCGCGCCGCGAGCTGCTCGTCGAGGTGCGCGAGGAAGGTGCCGGTGAGGTCGCCGACGCTTTTCGCATGAAGGAAATAGAGCTGCATGAAACGCTCGACCGCGCGTTTCCCCGGCCGCTCGGCGAACTGCATCCGCTGCGCGATCTCGCGCTGGAAATCGAAGGTCAGCCGGTCCTCGGCCCTTCCCGCGAGCGTGTGGAGGTGGCAGCGCACCGCGAGCAGGAAATTTTCGGCGCGCTCGAACTGGCGAAGCTCGCGGTCGGTGAGCAGCCCCGCGTCAACGAGCTCGCGAACGGTGCGGACGCGGTGGATGAACTTGCCGATCCAGAACAAAGTGTGGAGGTCGCGCAGCCCCCCCTTCCCTTCCTTCACATTGGGTTCGACGACATAGCGCGAATCGCCCATGCGCTTGTGCCGATCGTCGCGCTCGGCGAGCTTGTCCGCGACGAACGCGCGCGCATTGCCCGCGACGACCTCGGCATCGAAGCGCGCCGCCGCCTGGTCGTAGAGGTCGCGGTCGCCCCAGACGAAACGCGCCTCGAGCAGCGCGGTGCGGACGGTCAGATCCTCCTTCGCGGCGCGGATCATCTCGTCGACCGAGCGCGACGAATGGCCGACCTTCAGCCCGAGATCCCACAGCGTATAAAGCTGCGCCTCGATCACCTGCTCGGTCCAGCTCGTCTGCTTGAACGGGGTGAGGAAGCCGATGTCGATGTCGCTGAACGGCGCCATTTCACCGCGGCCATAGCCGCCGACCGCGATCAGCGTAATCCGTTCGCCCGCCGACCGGTTTCCCGACGGATAGAGATGATCGACGGTGAAGTCGTGGCTGAGGCGAACGATCTGATCGATCAGGAAGGCGGTGGCGCTCGCGGCGAGCCGCCCCGACGAGGGATGCGCGAGCAGGCGGCGGTTGATCTCGGCCCGCCCCTCGTCGAGCGCCGCCTTGAGCAGGTCGACCATCGCGCGGCGGCGCTTTCCCGAATCGCTGGTTTCCCCGGCGATCGCGTCGAGCCGGTCGGACAGCGCGCGGCGGTCGATGATCGCGCGGCGCTGGTCGAGATTGTCGAACAGGTCGCTCATGCCAATCCCAACACTCCGCATCCCCGAGCGAAGACGAGGGGCTCATTCGAGCGTGGCGAGAACCCGCAACGCCGCAGGCCTCGACTTCGCTCGGCTGGCCCCCTCGTCTTCGCTCGGGGATGCGGTTGATAGGTTGGGTTCCACATCATCGCCTAACCCTCTCCCGCCAATATCTGCTTGAGCCGATAGAGTTCGCCCAGCGCCTCGCGCGGCGCAAGCGCGTCGGGGTCGATCGCGGCCAGCGCCTCGCGCAGCGCGTCCTTGGCGGCCGCCGGCGCCGCGGCGAGGGTCGCGGCGAACAGCGGCAGGTCGTCGAGCCCCGCGGCGAGGCCCCCCGTCTTCTCGCGCCCGGCTTCGAGCTTGGCGAGCACCGCCTCGGCGCGCTTGACGACGCCCGCGGGAACCCCCGCCAGCCGCGCGACGGCAAGGCCATAGCTGCGATCGGCGGGGCCTTCGGCGAGTTCGTGGAGCAGCACCAGGTCGCCCTGCCATTCGCGTGCGCGGACATGGTGGAGCGACAGCGCGTCCAGCGTTTCGGCGAGCCGCGTCAGTTCGTGATAATGGGTCGCGAACAGGCAGCGGCAGCGGTTGACCTCGTGCACCGCCTCGACCACCGACCAGGCGAGCGCGAGCCCGTCATAGGTCGAGGTGCCGCGCCCGACCTCGTCCAATATGACGAAGCTTCGTTCGGTCGCCTGCGCGAGGATCGCGGCGGTCTCGACCATCTCGACCATGAAGGTCGAGCGCCCGCGCGCGAGATTGTCGCTGGCCCCGACGCGGCTGAACAATCGGTCGACGAGGCCGAGCTTCGCGGCAGCGGCGGGAACGAAGCCGCCCGCCTGCGCGAGGACGACGATCAGCGCATTCTGGCGCAGGAAGGTCGATTTGCCGCCCATGTTCGGGCCGGTGACGAGCCAGAGCCGGTCGTCGGGCGACAGCGTCACATCATTGGGGACGAAACGCTCGCCCGCTTTCGCGAGCGCCGCCTCGACCACCGGATGGCGGCCGCCCGCGACGTCGAGGCATGGCTCGTCGGCGAGGTCGGGGCGGCACCAGTTGTGGCTCATCGCATGGTCGGCGAGCGCGGCGGCGACGTCGATGCGCGCGAGTATGTCGCAGCTGGCGGCGATCGCTTCGCGGCGCGAGACGGCAGCGTCGGTGAGCGCTTCGAGATGCGCGGCCTCGGCGGCGATCGCGTGGACGCCGGCCTGCGTCACCCGGCTCGCCGCTTCGTGGAGGTCGGACGAGTTGAAGCGCACGACCCCGGCGAGCGTCTGGCGGTGGGTGAAGCCCGAATCGGGCGCCATCAGCGCATCGCCATGCTTTGCCGGCACCTCGACATGGTAGCCGAGGACGCCATTGTGGCGGATCTTGAGCGAGGCGATGCCGGTATGGTCGCGATACCCGGCTTCGAGCGCGGCGATCGCCTTGCGCCCGTCGCGCGCGGTTTCGCGCAGCGCGTCGAGCGCATGGTCATAGCCTTCGGCGACATAGCCGCCCTGCGCGGCATCGACCGGCGGGGTTTCGATCAGCGCGCGGGTCAATTCGTCGACGAGCGCGCCATGGCCGTCGAGGCCGGGCAGCAGGCGCGCGAGCAGCGGCGGCAGGTCGGGGCGCCGCGCCAGCCGTTCGCGAAGCAACCGCGCGCCGCCGAGCGCATCGCGAAGCTGCGCGAGGTCGCGCGGTCCCCCGCGTCCGGCGACGAGGCGACCGAGCGCACGCCCGGCGTCGGGAAGCGCGCGCAGATCGCGGCGCAGATCGCCGCGCCACAGCGCATCGCGCGCGAGGCCATCGACGAGGTCGAGCCGGTCGAGAATCGCCTCCCTGTCGGTGAGCGGGCTCGCCAGATCGTCGGCAAGCAGCCGCGCCCCCGCCGCGGTCACCGTGCGGTCGATGGTGCCGAGCAGGCTGCCGTCGCGCCCGCCCGCCCCCACCCCTGTCATCGTGCGGACAAGCTCGAGGCTTTCGCGCGTCGCGGCGTCGATCGCCATCCGGCCCGACGCCTGGTGGCGCAGCGGCGGCTGGAGGAAGATCGGGGTGCCGGTGCCGACATGGTCGAGATAGGCGGCGATCGCCCCCATCGCGGCAAGCTCGCCGCGCCCGAACTGCCCGAAACCGTCGAGCGTCTGGACGCCGAAAAAGCCTTCGAGGCGTTTCTGCGCCGTCGTGCTCGAAAAATCCGCCGGCGGGCGCCGCACGACCTGGCGCGCGACCCACTCGGGCACCTCTTCGGCGGCCTCGCTGACGAGCAGTTCGGACGGTGCGAGCCGCGCGAGTTCGGCGTCGACCTGGTCGGGGCGCACCGCGACCACCTCGAACCGTCCGGTCGAGATGTCGGCGGCGGCGATCGCGACCTCGCCCTCGCTCCCGACCCGCGCCAGCGCGGCGAGCCGGTTCGCGCTACGCCCTTCGAGGAGCGCCTCCTCGGTCAGCGTCCCCGCGGTGACGAAGCGGATGATGTCGCGCGCGACCAGCGCCTTCGACCCGCCGCGCGCCTTCGCCTCGGCCGGGGTTTCGATCTGTTCGGCGATCGCGACGCGGTGCCCCGCCTTGATCAGCCGCGCCAGATAGGATTCGGCCGAATGCGCGGGCACCCCGCACATCGGCACCGGCGCGCCGCCATGTTCGCCGCGCGATGTCAGCGCGATGTCGAGCGTCGCGGCCGCCGCCTTTGCATCGTCGAAGAATAATTCGAAAAAGTCGCCCATGCGATAGAAGAGCAGGCAGTCGCCCGCCTTGTCCTTCAGCGACCAATATTGCGCCATCATCGGGGTGGCGGCGGGGGCGCTGTTGCTGTTGGCGGCGGGGCGGGCGGGGACGGACATCGAACCTTGCTTAGTGATTGAGGGCGGCATGGCAAGTGATGCGGCCTCTCTCGATCGTCACCCGGAACTTGTTTCGGAGTCCATGGCCCAAGCCTGTCGCGCCAGCGCGGTTTTGGAGGCTTCGTCCGGCCATGGATGCCGAAACACGTTCAGCATGACGAGGAAAGGGAGATCGATCATCCTTCGCATTGCCGGTTACATTTCACCATGTCTGCTTTGGAACAGGATTCGCGCAGAGGCGCAGAGAGCGCAGAGAAGTCGGTGAAAAAGATTCACGCGGAGACGCGGAGACGCGGAGAGGGAGACTCGGGCCGACAGGCCCGCTTTCATCTTCCAGGATGCGATTTGTTGAGGCGTTGCAGGCGTAAAGCCGCTTCGCGGCCGGCGCTCCTCTGCGCGCCTCCGCGTCTCCGCGTGAACCCTGTCCTCTGCGCTCTTTGCGCCTCTGCGCGAAGTTTCTTCAAACCGGCCCCGCCCGACAATTGCGTCCGGTCATAGCTCCCGCCCGCGCGTTCCCGCCGCGACCGCAGCACAACATTGCCGGTTACATTTTGCCGCTGCGGCGCTAGGGGATTGGGAACGGGCGCGCGTCTGGAATCGAACCAAGGGGATAAATATGGACAGCGGCAGCAAGGTGCAATTTTCGGACCGCGAGGCCCTGCTCTATCACAGCTATGGCCGGCCCGGGAAAATCGAGATCGTCGCCTCGAAACCGATGGCGACCCAGCGCGATCTCAGCCTCGCTTATTCGCCCGGCGTCGCCGTCCCGGTCAACGCGATCGCCGAAGATCCGTCCAAGGCCTATGATTATACGATCAAGGGCAATCTGGTCGCCGTCATTTCGAACGGCACCGCGATCCTTGGCCTCGGCAATCTCGGCGCGCTCGCCTCGAAGCCGGTGATGGAAGGCAAGGCGGTGCTGTTCAAGCGCTTCGCCGACGTCGATTCGATCGACCTCGAGGTCGATACCGAAGATCCGCAGCGTTTCATCGAAGCGGTCGAACTGCTCGAACCGAGTTTCGGCGGCATCAACCTCGAGGATATCGCGGCGCCCAACTGCTTCATCATCGAGGCGGCGCTGAAGGAAAAGATGAACATCCCGGTGTTCCATGACGACCAGCATGGCACCGCGATCATCACCGCCGCGGGCCTCATCAACGCCTGCCACCTGACCGGGCGCGACCTGGCGACGGTGAAGGTCGTCGTCAACGGCGCCGGCGCCGCGGCGATCGCCTGCACCGCGCTGATCAAGGCGATGGGCGTGCGGCACGAAAATGTCATCATGTGCGACCGCAAGGGTGTCATCTATCAGGGGCGTAGCGAAGGGATGGACCAGTGGAAGTCGGCGCATGCGGTGCCGACCGAGGCGCGCGACCTGACCGAGGCGCTGAAGGGCGCCGACGTCTTCCTCGGCCTGTCGGCCGCGGGCGCGCTGAAGCCCGAGATGGTCAAGGACATGGCGGCGGCGCCGATCATCTTTGCGATGGCGAACCCCGACCCTGAAATCTCGCCGCCCGAGGCGCGCACGGCGCGGCCCGATGCGATCATCGCGACGGGCCGGTCGGACTATCCGAACCAGGTCAACAATGTGCTGTGCTTCCCCTTCATCTTTCGCGGCGCGCTCGACGTGCGCGCGACCGCGATCAACGAAGAGATGAAGATCGCCGCCGCCTATGCCATCGCCGACCTCGCGCGCCAGCAGGTGCCCGAGGAGGTGGCGGTCGCCTATGGCGGGCGGGCGTCGAGTTTCGGCCCCGAATATATCATCCCCTCGCCCTTCGACCCGCGATTGATGGAAATCGTCCCCGCCGCGGTCGCCAAGGCGGCGATGGACAGCGGCGTCGCGCAATTGCCGATCGCCGATCTGGAAGCCTATCGCACCAGCCTGCGCGCGCGGCTCAACCCGACGACCTCGGTGCTGACGCTCGCCTATGAGGCGGCGCGCGCCAATCCGAAGCGCGTCGTCTTTGCCGAGGGCGAGGAAGAAGTGGTGCTGCGCGCCGCGATCCAGTTCCGCGACGGCGGCTATGGCACGCCGGTGCTTGTCGGGCGCGAGGGGCTGCACGACAAGCTGCGCGCGATGGGGGTTGCCGATCCCGAAAGTTTCGAGGTCCACAACAGCGTCAATTCGCCGCATGTGCCGCAGATGGTCGACCTGCTCTATGAACGGCTGCAACGGCGCGGCTATCTGCGCCGCGACGTCGAGCGGATGGTCAACCGCGACCGCAATATCTTTGGCTCGCTGCTGCTCAAGCTGGGCCTTGGCGATGCGATGATCACCGGCGTCACCCGCACCTACTCGCAGACGATGCGCGAAGTCCGGCGCGTGATCGACCCCGCCGAGGGCAAGACCGCCTTTGGCATCCACGTCCTCGTCGGCCAGCATCACACGATCTTCATGGCCGACACCACGGTCAACGAGCGTCCGTCGGCCGAGATGCTCGCCGACATCGCCGAACGCACCGCGCAGGTCGCGCGGCGCATGGGGCACGAACCGCGCGTCGCCTTTCTGTCCTATTCGACCTTCGGCAACCCGCCGGGAAGCTGGCTCGACAATATCCGCGACGCGGTCCACATCCTCGACGAACGCCGGCCCGAGTTCGAATATGAAGGCGAAATGGCGCCCGACGTCGCGCTCAACGCGAAGGTGATGGACAAATATCCCTTCTGCCGCCTGTCGGGGCCCGCGAACGTGCTGATCATGCCGGGGCTGCAATCGGGCAATCTGTCGGCGAAGCTGCTGCGCGAACTGGGCGGCAGCGCCGTCATCGGGCCGATGCTGATCGGAATGGAAAAGCCGGTGCAGGTCGCAACCATGGCCTCACCCGCGTCGGACCTGGTGACGCTGGCGGTGCTCGCCGCGGGGGGAATCGCGGGGTAGGGCCCGGGGCGCACCGCCTGGCTTGTTCAAGCCTCGTCATGCTAAACTTGTTTCAGCATCCATGACCTGCCTTCTCGTCCAGCGCTGCGCGGGCGGAAAGGTTCGGCCATGGACCCTGGAACAAGTTCAGGGTGACGACGAAGGAAGGGACGGCGTTTACTGCCCCTGCGATCCACCGCCCATGCCGGGGGCGCCGACCGCGCCGATATTGCCGAAGATATCCTCGAAGAAGCTGCGGTGACGGCCGAGCGTCGGGGTCGTGTCGCCTTCGGGATGGATCTTGCTCACCAGTTCGAGGCCGGTCTTGTCGACCGCGACGACATTGCCCGCGGGGTCGAAGCGCACGCGCAGCACCTGCTGCGCGACCGGGCGCGGGCGCGCGAAGGCGAGCTGGCGGGTCTCGCGCGAGACATAATAATATTCATTGTCGCTGAACTGGCCGACGAAGGTCGGGCGGCCGAGCGTCTTTTCGACCGATTCGCGATTGTCGACGCCGGGGGTGACCGCATTGGTCAGCACCGGATCGACGACATAGCCCTGCCGCCCCTTGAGCTGCGCGCAGCCACTGGCGGCCAGCGCGAGCGCCAGCCCGGCGACGATCAGGCGCACGGGGCGGGCGGGAAGCAGGGGATTTGCGATCGGCATCAATTGTCTCCGTCGCGCCCTTTCCCCCGGTCCGGCGGATGGCGCTGTCTCTCGCGCCTCTTAACCGCAAGCGGTCGGCGCGCACAAGCGGCTTATGCCGCGACAAAGCTTGCGCCAAGCTGACCGAGGCCCCTTTTCCGACAGGCCGATTCGGCCTAAGCGTGCGCGATGCTTTCATCGCTCCGCAAACTCTTCCGATCCGGCCCCGATCCGCGCGAGGCGCGCCGCCCGCTGTGGAACGCGGTCGTCGCCGCCGCGCGCGCGCCGCACTGGTATCGCGAGGGCGGCGTTCCCGACACGCTCGACGGCCGCTTCGACATGATCAGCCTGGTGCTCGCGCTCGTCCTCCACCGTATCGACGACGATCCGGGTCAGGGGCTCGCGGGGGTCCAGCTCACCGAATTGTTCGTCGACGACATGGACGGGCAGATGCGCCAGATCGGTTTCGGCGACATGGTCGTCGGCAAGCAGATCGGGCGGATGGTCGGCGCGCTCGGCGGCCGCCTGGGCGTCTATCGCGCCCCCGACGGGTCGGAGGAGCTGAGAGCGGCGCTGGTGCGCAACCTGTGGCGCGGCAAGGATGCGCCCGACGCGGGCGTGGCGCATGTCCTGGCCGGGGTCGCGGCCCTGCGCGCGGGGCTGGCCGCGATGCCGGTCGCGGCGCTGATCGTCGCCGACCATTTGCCGGCGCCGCGCGCATGACCGCGCCCGAATTTTCGCATGGCGTCACGCTGGTCGAGGCGGCGCAGGGCCGCACGGTGACGATCGAGGCCGATGAAGCGGCGCGCGCCGCGATCGCCCGCCGACTGGCGCTCGTCGCGCTCGACCGTTTCGTCGTAACCGCCGACGTGCGCAGCATCGCGGGCGGCATTGCCGCGACGGGCGAGATCGCCGCCAGGGTCGTGCAAAGCTGCGCGGCGACCGGCCTGCCGGTGCCCGCCAAGCTGCGCGAGACGTTCGACCTGCGTTTCCTGCGCGATGCGGAGCCTGCCGAGGGCGGCGAGGAGGAGGTCGAGATCAGCGACGCCGACTGCGAAATCCTGGCGCTCGACGGCGAGCGGATCGACCTTGGCGAGGTGGCGGTGCAGACGCTGTCGCTGGCGCTCGAACCCTTCCCGCGCCACCCCGACGCCGACCGCATCCTCGCCGAGAAAGGCGTGCTCAGCGAAGAGCAGGCGGGACCGTTCGCGGCGCTCGCCAAGCTGCGGGGCAGCCCCGGAGCCTAGGTTTCGGGCGTTTCCTTCGGTTCGTCCTTCGCCAGATCGGCGGCGACGGCGTCGAGGCCGGGCTCGTCGCTGGCCGGCTCGTCCCTGGCGGGCGCGTCCTTCGCGTCGCCGTCGTCCTTTTCGTGCGCGACCGGCAGCGATCCGCCGAGCGCTTTCGCGAGCCCGGCCAGTTGTTCGCCGAGCACCTTGTCGACCGCGGGGGCGACGTCGGCGACCTTGAAGCGCATATAGCCGCCGACGACATAGTCGAAGCGGATCGCGCTGCCCGTCGCGGTCTTTTTGATCTGGATCGTCAGCGTGCCGGTGACCGCCTCGCCCTGCAAGGGGCCGAAGGCGCCCGACAGCCGCATCATTTCGCCCGGCTTGGCAAAGAGGATCCGCGCATGCTGGACGCTGCCCATCGCGCCGCCTGCGCCGGGCAGCTTTTCGCAGAAACAGCCGCCGGCCTGCGAATCGAGCCAGAAATTCGCGGCATCGCCCGACCAGCTATGCTCCTTCGACCACCATTTGTCGGGCAGGCGCAGCATGGCCCAGACATCGTCGGGCGTCGCCGCAACATGCGCGGTATGCGCGACGGTGAAGCCGATATCGCTCTGGTCGATGACCTTGGCCGCTGCCGGAGCGGCCGTTAGCGCCGCCACCGAAAGCAGCGCCGCGCCGAAGATTGTCTTGCGATCCATGCCCTGTCCCCTTTGCCGCCTTCATAGACGGCGGCGGGGACACTGGCTAGCTGGCGTCGCTGCCCAGGATCGCCTCGATCGCGTCGTTGACATGGTCGATGTCGGCCATGCCGTCGACCCTTGCCACGATCCCGCGCGCTTCGTAGATCGGCAGGATCGGCGCGGTCTTGGCGCGATATTCGGCCATCCGCGTGCGCACCGTTTCCTCATTGTCGTCGGGGCGGCGCTTGAAGTCATGGGCGCCGCAGACGTCGCAGGTATCGGCGACCTTGGGCAGCTTGTAGCGGTCGTGATAGCCCGCGCCGCATTGGGCGCAGCTGAAGCGGCCGGTGATGCGGTCGACAAGCGCGTCTTCCTCGACCACCAGTTCGATCACATGGTCGAGCTTGCGGCCGCGGTCCGACAGGATCGCGTCGAGCGCATCGGCCTGCGCCGCGGTGCGCGGATAGCCGTCGAAGATCACCGAGGTTTCGCCGCCAAGCTCGTCGAGCCGTTCGCCGATGAGGCCCGAGACGATCGCGTCCGACACCAGCGCGCCCGCGTCCATCACCGCCTTGGCCTGGAGGCCGATCGGCGTTCCCGCCTTGACCGCGGCGCGCAGCATGTCGCCGGTCGAAAGCTGGACCATGCCATGTTCGCTTTCGAGCCGCGAAGCCTGTGTTCCCTTGCCCGCCCCCGGCGGCCCCAGCAAAATGATGTTCAGCGTCATGGAAGCCCCTGTTTCCCGTTCCGTCGGGGTGGCCCTAACCGACCGATCAGCGCCGCGCAACGCCGCCCTTCAATTTGGCTTTCTTGATCAGGTCGCCATATTGATGCGCGAGCATGTGGCTCTGCATCTGGCTGATCGTATCGATCGTCACATTGACGATGATCAGCAGGCTGGTTCCGCCGAGCTGGAACGGCAACCCCGATTTGGCGATGAAATATTCGGGAACGAGGCAGATGAGCGCCAGATAGATCGCCCCGATCACGGTGATGCGCGTCAGCACGAAATCGAGATAGGCGGCGGTGTTCTTGCCCGGACGGATGCCGGGAATGAACCCGTTCTGACGCTTCAGATTGTCGGCGGTTTCTTCGGGGTTGAAGACGACCGCGACATAGAAGAAGCAGAAGAAGATGATGCCCCCGGCATAGAGCGCCATATAGAGCGGCTGGCCGTGCGCGAGATATTGGTTGAGCGTGACGAGGAATTCGCCCCACGCCGTATCCTGTTCGACATTGCTGCCGAGCATCTGGGTGACGGTGAGCGGCATCAGCAGCAGCGACGAAGCGAAGATCGGCGGAATCACGCCCGAGGTGTTGACCTTGAGCGGCAGGTGGCTGCGATCGGCCT
The DNA here is from genome assembly GCF_002993885.1 of Sphingopyxis lindanitolerans. Classification (NCBI taxonomy): domain Bacteria; kingdom Pseudomonadati; phylum Pseudomonadota; class Alphaproteobacteria; order Sphingomonadales; family Sphingopyxidaceae; genus Sphingopyxis; species Sphingopyxis lindanitolerans. Next base: position 2,306,346 of record NZ_CM009578.1, on the reverse strand, counting down.
GCATCATGCCGCGTTGCGTCGCGCGTTTTGGATATTGGACGAGGACGCGCCGCTGCGCGAGTTCCATGAAACTGATCGCGGCGATGATGAGCACGGCGCCGCCGACCACCGCGATGATCGTGCCGCCACCCATCGACCCTTCGCGCACCTGCGTGAACATCTGCGAAAAGCTGCGCGGCAACTGGGCGAGAATGCCCGCCATGATGATCAGCGAAACGCCGTTGCCGATGCCGCGGCTGGTGACCTGTTCACCGAGCCACATCAGGAAGAGCGTGCCGCCGACGATGCTGATCACGGCGCCGATGCGGAACATCATGCCGGGATCGACGACCGCCGCGACGCCCTGGCTCTGGCCGAGCGTTTCGAGACCGACGGCGATGAAATAGCCCTGGATCGCGGTCAGGAAGACGGTGCCGTAGCGCGTGTACTGGTTGAGCTTCTTGCGTCCGCTTTCGCCCTCTTTCTTGAGCGCGGCGAGGCTGGGGGCGAGCGCCGAGGCGAGCTGAACGACGATCGACGCCGTGATATAGGGCATGACGCCGAGCGCGATGATGCTCATCCGCTCCAGGCTGCCGCCCGAGAATGTGTTGAAGATGTCGAGGATGCCGCCCGTCGCCGCCTGCGAATAGAGCCGCGACAGCGCGACCGGATCGACCCCGGGGAGCGGCACGAACGACAGGAAGCGAAAGACGATCAGCGCGCCGATCGTGAACCAGAGGCGGTTCTTGAGCTCGGTCGCCTGGCCGAACTTCGAAAAATTCAGACTGGAAGCAAGATGGTCGGCGCGAGAGGCCATGGGTGTTTTCCTCGGATTTCCGGACCGCGCCCCCCGCGACCCGGCGCCTATGTGCGTTCGGCAGTGGCGAAGCGCAAGGGGAAAGGCCTATTTAGAGGCGCGGCCCTTACAAGCCCCATTTATCCGTTCGCATCGAGCAAAATCGAGATGCCCCTCGAACTTGCACTGACCCGATGGGTGTCTCGACTTCGCTCGACACGAACGGGAAATATCGGTCTTCAAATAACAAAGGGTGGTTCGTGTTCCGAACCACCCTTCGCAATAAATCAGCCCCGCTTGGCGGCCGCTTCGGCCTTGCGCTTGGCCTTCTTGCCGTCGCCTTCGGGCTTGGGTTCGGGCAGTTCGACCTTGCCGCCGGTCTTTTCGACCGCTTCGATCGCGCCCTTCGACGCGCCGGCGACCGCGAAATTCAGCTTGGCGGTCAGTTCGCCCTTGGCGAGGAGGCGGACGCCATCCTTGCCGCCGCGCGCGACGCCCGCCGCCTTGAGCGCGGCATGGTCGATCGTCGCCTTGGCGTCGAGCTTCTTCTCGTCGATCAGCTTCTGGATCTGGCCCAGGTTCACGATCGCGAAATCCTTGCCGAAGATATTGTTGAAGCCGCGCTTCGGGATGCGCATGTGGAGCGGCATCTGGCCGCCCTCGAAGCCGTTGATCGCGACACCGCTGCGCGCCTTCTGGCCCTTCTGGCCGCGACCGGCGGTCTTGCCCTTGCCCGAGCCGATGCCGCGTCCGACGCGCATCCGGCCCTTGCGGGCGCCATTATTGTCACGAAGATCGTTGAGTTTGATAGTCATTGCACTCGCTTTCGCTCTGTTCGCGCTATGGACGCGCCCCAAGGGGCTAGTCCGGTTCGATGTCACTCGACGGCTGAAAGCCGGGATAGGGCCCGGCCTTTTCCATCACGATGGCCTGGGCGACATAGCCGCGGCCATCGACATTGGTGATCGAGGGGCTGCCGTGAAGCTGCCACCCCCGGTTGAGCAGTCCCTCGACGCGGGCGCAAAAGGCGGCGTCGTCGGAACCGGTCAACAGGCGGTAGAGCTTCATTCAGCCCTCGACGACTTCCACCATGTGCGGAAGCTTGCGGATCATGCCGCGCACTTCCGGGGTGTCGACCAGTTCGACCACGCGGTGCATCTTGCCCAGGCCGAGGCCGGTCAGGATGGCGCGCTGGCTTTTCGGACGACGGATCGGCGAGCCGATCTGGCGGATCTTGATTGTCTTGTCAGCCATGGTCTTACTCCGTCACCGCCGCGGCTTCGGCCTCGGCTGCGCGGTCGGACGCACCGCCACGCTTGATCAGGTCCGAAACCTTCTTGCCGCGACGCTGCGCGACCGACTTCGGGCTGGTCTGTTCGCCGAGCGCCTCGAAGGTCGCGCGGATCATGTTGTAGGGGTTCGAGGTGCCGACCGACTTGGTCACCACATCGGCAACGCCCAGCGATTCGAACACGGCGCGCATCGGGCCACCGGCGATGATGCCGGTCCCCGCGGGAGCCGAGCGCAGCGTGACGTTGCCGGCACCGAAGTGGCCGCGACCGTCATGGTGCAGCGTGCGACCATCGCGCAGCGGAACGCGGATCATCGCCTTCTTCGCGGCGGCGGTCGCCTTCGAAATGGCTTCGGGCACTTCGCGCGCCTTGCCATGACCGAAACCGGCGCGGCCCTTGCCGTCGCCGACGACGACGAGCGCGGCGAAACCGAAGCGCTTGCCGCCCTTCACGGTCTTGGACACGCGGTTGATGTGGACGAGCTTTTCGATCAGCTCTTCGCCGCCGTCATCGTCGCGCGGGCGACGATCGTCGCGGCGGCCACGGCCACCATCACGACCGCCACGGCCGCCGTCGCGGCCACCGCCGCCACCACGGCCCCGACGCGCGGGGGCGCCGGTGTTTTCGGTCGGCGCCGCGGGGGCGCCTTCGGCGTTCTGAACTTCGTCTGCCATGATTAGAACTCCAATCCGCCTTCGCGTGCCGCGTCGGCCAGCGCCTTGATGCGCCCGTGGAACAGGAAGCCGCCGCGGTCGAACACGACCTGCGTCACGCCCGCTTTCTTGGCGGCGTCGGCAAGGCGCTTGCCGACGTCGGCAGCGGCCGCCGCAGTGGCGCCGGTCTTGCCGCGCACATCCTTGTCGAGCGTCGAGGCGGCGGCCAGCGTCTTGCCGGCGGCATCATCGATGAGCTGCGCATAGATGTGGCGACCCGAACGGTGCACCGAAAGCCGCGGCCGACCGGCGGCGCGCTGACGGAGCGCGGTGCGGACGCGCTGGCGACGTTTTTGGAAAGTGGTAAGATGTGCCATGGCTTACTTCTTCTTGCCTTCTTTGCGGAAGATGTACTCGCCGCGATATTTGATGCCCTTGCCCTTATAGGGTTCGGGCTTGCGCCAACGGCGGATTTCCGCCGCGACCTGGCCGACCTGCTGCTTGTCGATGCCGCTGATCTCGATCGTCGTATTGTCCGGCGTCTTGATCTCGATGCCCTCGGGCACCGCGAAATCGACATCGTGGCTGTAGCCGAGCTGCAGCTTCAGCGTCTTGCCCTGCGAGTTGGCGCGATAACCGACGCCGGTGATCTCGAGGACTTTGGTAAAGCCTTCGGTCACACCCGTGATCAGGTTCTGCACCAGCGTGCGCTGCATGCCCCAGAAGGCGCGTGCTTCGCGGCTGTCGTTCGCGGGCTGAACCGAGATGCTGCCTTCGCCGACTTCATATTTGATGTTGTCGGAAAGCGGCATCGCGAGCGTGCCCTTCGGCCCCTTGACCGACAGCTCGCCGCCGTCGATCGCGGCGGTGACGCCGCTCGGGATGCCCACTGATTTTTTACCAATGCGCGACATCAGAACACCTCCGCCAGCACTTCGCCGCCGACATTATGTTCGCGAGCCTCGGCGTCCGAAAGAACGCCGCGCGGGGTCGACACGATGGTGATGCCCAGGCCGTTGCGCACGATCGGCAGCTCTTTCGAGCCCGAATAGACGCGGCGACCCGGCTTCGAGACGCGCGCCACATGGCGGATCGCCGGCTGGCCCTCGAAATATTTAAGCTCGATGCGGATGCCCTTGTGCTGGCCCTTCGCGCCCAGCGATTCTTCGCTATAGCCGCGGATATAGCCTTCGCGCTGGAGCACATCGAGAACGCGGACACGCAGGGTCGAGGCGGGGGTAAGGACGCTGTCCTTCTTCGCCGTCTGGCCGTTGCGGATGCGGGTGAGCATATCACCCAGGGGATCGGTCATTGCCATCTTGTCAGTCCCTTACCAGCTCGATTTCACAACGCCGGGGATCAGGCCCTTGTTGGCCAGATCGCGGAGCTGGATACGGCACAGCCGGAATTTACGGTAATAAGCGCGCGGACGCCCGGTCAGCTCGCACCGGTTGCGGATGCGGGTCGGGTTGCCGTTGCGGGGGATTTCCGCCATCTTGAGGCGCGCGATCAGACGCTCGCCATCGTCGAGCGAGGTGTCCGCCGCAATCGCCTTCAGCTTCGCATAACGGCCGGCATATTTCTTCACCAGCTGCTTGCGACGCTCGTTCTTGTTCATCGAACTCAGTTTCGCCATGACTTAAGTTCTCTTTCCTTCTTGAAAGAGCCGGCCTGGTCCCAGGGGGATCAGGCGGCTTCCTTTTCCTGCGCTTCGATCGGGAAGGGGAAGCCGAACAGCTTGAGCAGTTCGCGGGCTTCGTCGTCCGTACGGGCGGTGGTGGTGACGATCACGTCCATGCCGCGCACCTGGTCGATGCGGTCATAGTTGATCTCGGGGAAGATGATCTGTTCCTTCAGGCCCATGGCATAATTGCCACGGCCGTCGAAGCTCGTCGCCGACACGCCGCGAAAGTCGCGGATACGCGGCATCGCGATCGTGATCAGGCGATCGAGGAACTCGTACATCCGTTCGCGGCGCAAGGTCACCTTGCAGCCGATCGGCATGCCTTCGCGCAGCTTGAACTGGGCGATCGACTTCTTTGCCTTGGTCACGACAGGCTTCTGGCCCGCGATCAGCTCCATTTCGGCAGCCGCGCTCTCGACCTTCTTCTTGTCCTGCGTGGCTTCGCCGACGCCCATGTTGAGCACGATCTTTTCGATCTTCGGCACTTCCATCACATTCTTGTAACCGAATTTCTCGGTCATCGCCTTGACGATCACATCGTCATAGCGCTTGCGCATGCGCGGGGTGTAATTCTCAGCCATTGATCGTCTCCCCGGACTTCACGGCCACACGGACCTTCTTGCCGTCCCTGGTTTCAAAGCGGACGCGCGTCGCCTTGCCGGTCTTGGGATCGGCGAGAGCGACCTTGCTCGCGAACAGCGGCGCTTCCTTGCGCTCCAGGCCACCCTGCGGGTTGGCCTGGGTCGGCTTGCGGTGGCGGGTGATGACGTTGACGCCGGCGACGACGAGCTTGCCGTCCTTCGGCAGGCTCTGCGTCACTTCGCCGGTCTTGCCCTTGTCCTTGCCGGACAGGATAACGACCGTGTCACCCTTCTTGATCTTGTTCGCCATGGTCAGAGCACCTCCGGCGCCAGGCTGATGATCTTCATATAGCCGCGGCCGCGCAGTTCGCGGACGACCGGGCCGAAGATACGGGTGCCGATCGGCTCCTCATTCTTGTTGACGAGCACGGCGGCGTTGCTGTCGAAGCGGATCACCGAGCCATCGGCGCGGCGCACATCCTTCGCGGTGCGGACGATGACGGCGCGATGGACGTCACCCTTCTTCACCTTGCCGCGCGGCTGGGCTTCCTTGATCGACACGACGATCACGTCGCCGACACCGGCGACACGGCGCTTCGAGCCGCCAAGCACCTTGATGCACTGGACGCGCTTCGCACCGCTGTTGTCGGCGACTTCCAATTGTGACTGCATCTGAATCATCGATGCATTTCCTTCTTCCTTGGCCTACCGGGGCTCCCCGGCGGTTCCGTGAACCTCTTACGCTTGCGCGTCGATCTCGTCGGACTTCTTCGCCTTGGTCGAGATTTCGACCTTGTCGAGGACCTTCCAGGTCTTCAGCTTCGAAATCGGCTTCGTTTCCTCGATGCGGACGGTTTCGCCGGCCTTGATGGCGTTGTCCTCATCGTGGGCGTGATATTTTTTCGAACGGCGGATGATCTTGCCGTAGAGCGGGTGCTTGACCTTCCGCTCTACCTTCACGACCACGGTCTTGTCGCCCTTGTCGGACACCACCGTGCCGGTCAATATGCGCTTCGGCATGGGTTGGTCTCCTTACTTAGCAGCCGAGCGCGTGCGCCCGGTCTGCTCGGTCTTGACGCGCGCGATGGTGCGACGCACTTCCTTGACCCGCGATGCCTTTTCCAGCTGGCCGGTGGCGGCCTGGAAACGGAGGTTGAACGCCTCGCGCTTCAGTTCGCCAAGCTGTTCGGCGAGCTGGTCGTCGGTCTTCTTGGTCAGATCTTCGGTCTTGGCCATGGCCCTCAACCCTCCAGGTGCGAGGTGTCGCCGAGGCGGGCAACGACCTTCGTCTTGATCGGCAGCTTCATCGCCGCGCGTTCGAACGCCAGCGCGGCCACCGGACCGGGGACGCCGTCGAGTTCGAACAGGATGCGGCCGGGCTTGACGCGGGCGGCCCAGAATTCAGGCGAACCCTTGCCCTTGCCCATGCGGACTTCGGCGGGCTTCGACGACACCGGGACGTCGGGGAAGATGCGGATCCAGAGGCGGCCCTGACGCTTGATCGCACGGCTGATCGCGCGGCGAGCCGCCTCGATCTGGCGCGCGGTGATGCGCTCGGGTTCCATCGCCTTCAGGCCGTAGGAGCCGAAGTTCAGGCTGGTGCCACCCTTGGCAAGGCCATGGATGCGGCCCTTGAAAGCCTTGCGGAACTTGGTTTTTTTCGGTTGCAGCATGTCAGCAGTCCTTAGCGGCGTTCATCGCGCGCCGGGCGAACACCCGACGTCTGCGCGTCGAGCATCAGCCGGTCGGTCGCCAGCGGGTCATGGCCGAGAATCTCGCCCTTGAAGATCCACACCTTGATCCCGCACACGCCATAGGCGGTGTGCGCCGTCGATTCGGCATAGTCGACATTGGCGCGCAGCGTGTGCAGCGGCACCCGACCTTCGCGATACCATTCGGTGCGCGCGATTTCCGCGCCGCCGAGACGGCCGGCGCAGTTGATCCGGATGCCCTCGGCGCCGAGACGCATCGCCGACTGCACCGCGCGCTTCATCGCGCGGCGGAAAGCAACGCGGCGTTCGAGCTGGTCGGCAATGCCCTGGCCGACGAGCTTGGCATCGACTTCGGGCTTGCGGATTTCGACGATGTTCAGCGACACGTCGCTGCCCGTCAGTTCGCCGAGCTTCTTGCGAAGCTTTTCGATGTCGGCGCCCTTCTTGCCGATGATGACGCCCGGACGGGCGGCATAGATCGACACGCGGCACAGCTTCGCCGGACGCTCGATCACGACCTTCGAGATCGCGGCCTGCGGCAGGGTCTTGAACACATATTGGCGGATCTTCAGATCCTCGACCAGCATGCGGCCATAGTCCTGGCCCTCGGCGAACCAGCGGCTGTCCCAGGTGCGGTTGACCTGCAGGCGCAGGCCGATCGGATTGCTCTTCTGGCCCATCTTACGCCTCTTCTTCCTGTTCGCGGACGACGATGCGGATGCGGCTGAACGGCTTGACGATCCGGGTCGACTTGCCGCGGCCACGAGCGTGCCAGCGCTTCATCGAGATCGACTTGCCGACGCTCGCTTCCTGGACGACCAGGGCGTCAACGTCGAGATTGTGGTTGTTTTCCGCGTTGGCGACCGCGCTGGCGAGAACCTTGCGCACGTCGACGGCCATCGCCTTCTTCGAGAAGGAGAGGACGTTCATCGCGTCTTCGACCTTGCGGCCGCGGATCAGCGCGGCGACGAGGTTCAGCTTCTGCGCCGAGCCGCGAATCTGCGTACCGACCGAGAGAGCCTCATTATCCGCAACGCGGCGGGGGGACTTTTCCTTGCCCATTAGCGTTTGCCCTTCTTGTCGGCCGCGTGGCCGGGGAAGAAGCGCGTCGGCGCAAATTCACCCAGCTTCATGCCGACCATGTCTTCGTTGACCGACACCGGCACGAACTTGCGGCCGTTGTAGACGTTGAAGGTCAGCCCGACGAACTGCGGCAGGATGGTGGACCGACGCGACCAGGTTTTGATCGGGGCAGAGCTGCCACCGTCCTGGGCCGTTTCGGCTTTCTTGAGGAGATGAAGGTCGACAAACGGACCCTTCCAGACCGAGCGAGCCATGGCTTACCTCTTCTTCTTCGCGTGACGCGACCGGATGATCATCTTATCGGTCGACTTGTTATGACGGGTACGAGCACCCTTGGTCGGCTTGCCCCACGGGGTCACCGGATGACGGCCCCCCGAGGTGCGGCCTTCGCCACCGCCGTGCGGGTGGTCGACCGGGTTTTTCGCCACGCCGCGGGTCAGCGGACGCTTGCCGAGCCAGCGATTGCGGCCGGCCTTGCCGAGATTGGTGTTCTGATTGTCGGGGTTCGACACCGCGCCGACCGTGCCCATGCACTCGCCGCGGATGTAACGCTGTTCGCCCGAACCGAGACGCACGATGACGAGACCGCGGTCCCGACCGACGACCTGGGCATAGGTGCCGGCCGACCGGGCGATCTGACCGCCCTTGCCCGGCTTCATCTCGATATTGTGGACGATCGTGCCGACCGGCATCTGCGACAATTCCATCGCATTGCCCGGCTTCACGTCGGTCTTCTTGCCCGCGACGACGGTGTCGCCGACGGCCAGACGCTGCGGCGCCAGAATATAAGTCTGTTCACCGTCCGCATATTTGACGAGCGCGATGAACGCCGTGCGGTTCGGGTCATATTCGAGCCGTTCGACGGTGGCCGGCATGTCCCACTTGCGACGCTTGAAGTCGATGAAGCGGTACTTCTGCTTGTGGCCGCCGGCGATGCCGCGCGAGGTCACATGACCCTTGTTGTTGCGGCCGCCGGTCTTGTGCTTGCCTTCGGTCAGCGCCTTGACGGGCTTGCCCTTCCACAGCGACGACTTGTCGACGAGGATCAGGCCGCGCTGCGCGGGGCTGGTCGGGTTATAATGTTTGAGTGCCATTTTCTTTGCCTTCCCGAGCCGCTCAGACGCCCGTGGTGACGTCGATCGACTGGCCTTCGGCCAGACGAACGATCGCCTTCTTCACGTCGCTGCGGGTGTAGGGCTTGCCCTTCCAGCGCTTGGTCTTGCCCTTGGTGATGAGCGTGTTGACGCTGACCACCTTGACATCGAACAGCGCCTCAACGGCCGCCTTGATCGCGGGCTTGGTCGCGTCGTCCGCGACCTTGAACACCACCGCATTGTTTTCGCTGAGCAGCGTCGACTTTTCGGTGATCACCGGAGCGAGGATCACGTCATAATGACGCGCATCGACAGTTTTTGCCTTAGCCATTGAAACGTGCCTCCAGCTTTTCGACAGCCGCGCGGGTCAGGACCAGCGTGTCGGCGCGGATAATGTCATAAACATTGGCGCCCGCCGCCGGCATCGCATCGATGCCGATCAGATTGGCCGACGCCATCGCGAAGCTGGTGTGGACCGCATCGCCGTCGATGAAGAGCGCGCGATTGCCGAGGTCGAGCTTGCCGAGCTTGCCGGCGAGCACCTTGGTCTTCGCGTCCTTGAGCTCGAGCGTGTCGAGAACGACGATCTTGCCGCCCATCGCCTTGTCGCTGAGCGCCATCTTCAGGCCGAGCGCGCGAATCTTCTTGTTCAGCGAATGGCCGAAGGTGCGGGCCCGCGGGCCGTGCGCCTTGCCGCCGCCGATGAAGATCGGCGCCTTGCGATCGCCGTGACGCGCGGTGCCGCCACCCTTCTGGCGACCGAACTTCTTGCCGGTGCGGGCGACATCGCTGCGTTCGCGAGCGGCGCGAGCCGGACCACGACGCTTTTCAAGCTGCCACGCAACGATGCGGTGCAGAATGTCGGTGCGCGGATCGACGCCGAACACATCGTCGTTCAAATCGATGTCGGTGCCGGCCTTGCCGTCTAGGGTCTGAACCTTGATCTTCATGGTCAGGACTCCTGCGCGCCATCGGTGGTCGCGGCATCGACGACGACGGTTTCTTCCGCCGGAGTCTCTGCCGGCGTATCCGCCGGGGCTTCCTGGTTGCTGTTCGCCGCGCTCTTGATGCCCGCCGGATAGGGGGCCTCGGGGTGACGCGGCAGTTTCACCGCATCGCGAACGAGCAGCCAGCCGCCCTTCGAGCCAGGGACCGAGCCCTTGACGAAGAGAAGGCCGCGCTCGACGTCGGTGCGGACGATTTCGAGATTCTGCTGGGTGCGATTGCGCGCGCCCATGTGACCCGCCATCTTCTTGTTCTTGAAGACGCGGCCCGGATCCTGGCGCTGACCGGTCGAACCATGCGCACGGTGGCTGATCGAAACACCGTGGGTCGCGCGCATACCGCCGAAACCCCAGCGCTTCATCGCACCGGCAAAGCCCTTACCCTGGGTCACGCCCTGGATGTCGACGATCTGGCCGGCGACGAAATGGTCGGCCGACAGTTCGGCGCCGACGTCGAGCGTCGCGTCGTCGGCGACGCGGAATTCGACGATCTTCGCCTTGGGCTCGACTTCGGCCTTGCCGAAAGCGCCACGCTGCGGCTTCGCAACATTCTTCGCCTTCGCCGAGCCGGCACCGAGTTGAACGGCCACATAGCCGTCGCGTTCCTGTTCGCGCACGGAGATGACCTGACAGCCTTCGAGGCTCAGGACGGTGACGGGCACGTGGCGGCCGTCGTCCTGAAACAGGCGGGTCATCCCCATTTTCTTCGCGATCACGCCAGTCCGCATGATCATACTCCTCAACAGAGGCCGGGCGGACCATTCCGCACGGCTTGCGGGCGGCCATCAAGCAAAGCCCGACGACGACCCTCCCAACCCATGATTTCGATACATCGCCCCGTCCGGGCTGAGGTGCCGCCGTCCCGAAGGGTCAGCGGCGAGACGGGGGACGCAGCCCGGTCTGTATGTTTCCGAAGAAACGACCGGCGGTATCCACCCTATCGTGATGCAGGCGCCAAAGCGTCCTGCCGATAGAGACCCCCGCTTTCGCGGGGGCTGCGTTGGCCTTAAGCCAACTTGATTTCGACGTTCACGCCCGCGGCGAGGTCGAGCTTCATCAGCGCATCGACCGTCTGCGGGGTGGGCTGCACGATGTCGAGCAGCCTTTTGTGGGTACGCACCTCGAACTGCTCGCGCGACTTCTTGTCGATGTGCGGACCGCGGTTCACGGTGAATTTCTCGATGCGCGTCGGCAGCGGGATCGGGCCGCGAATAAGCGCGCCGGTGCGACGTGCCGTATCGGCGATGTCGGTGGTGGCCTGATCGAGCACGCGGTGATCAAAGGCCTTCAGGCGAATGCGAATATTCTGCGTTTCCATGACTGTTCCAGTCGAATCCCGTCTGACGATGCGAAAGAGCCGAAATGGCCTGTTCCGACCCCCTTGTGGAAGCCGGCTCGGCCATCAAAATTCTTTAAGCTACGAGCCGCCCGAATCACTTTCGAATCAGGCGGCTCGCGGCCCTATATTACTTTGTGATCGTCGCGACAACCCCTGCGCCGACCGTGCGGCCACCTTCGCGAATGGCGAAGCGCAGACCCTGCTCCATGGCGATCGGAGCGATCAGCTTGACCGCCAGCTGGACGTTGTCGCCCGGCATGACCATCTCGGTGCCTTCGGGGAGGATGACCTCGCCGGTGACGTCGGTGGTGCGGAAGTAGAACTGCGGACGATAGTTGGCGAAGAACGGCGTGTGACGGCCGCCTTCGTCCTTCGACAGGACATAGACTTCCGAGGTGAACTCGGTGTGCGGCGTGATCGAGCCGGGCTTGGCCAGAACCTGGCCGCGCTCGACTTCTTCACGGCCGACGCCGCGGATCAGCGCACCGATGTTGTCGCCGGCCTGGCCCTGGTCGAGCAGCTTGCGGAACATTTCGACGCCGGTCACGACGGTCTTCTTGGTGTCCTTGATGCCGACGATTTCGACTTCTTCGCCAACCTTGACGACGCCGGTTTCGACACGGCCGGTGACGACGGTGCCGCGACCCGAAATCGAGAACACGTCTTCGATCGGCATCAGGAAGGGCTTGTCGAGCGGACGTTCCGGCTGCGGAATCCATTCGTCGACGGCGGCCATCAGCTTGAGGATCGCTTCCTTGCCGATATTGTCGTCGCGACCTTCCAGCGCGGCGAGCGCCGAACCGGGGATGATCGGAATATTGTCGCCGTCAAAACCGCGCTTCGACAATTCTTCGCGGATTTCCATTTCGACGAGTTCGAGCAGCTCGGGATCGTCGAGCTGGTCGACCTTGTTCAGGAAGACGACCATCGTCGGCACGCCGACCTGGTTCGCGAGCAGGATGTGCTCCTTGGTCTGCGGCATCGGGCCGTCAGCGGCCGACACGACGAGGATCGCGCCGTCCATCTGCGCGGCGCCGGTGATCATGTTCTTCACATAGTCGGCGTGGCCCGGGCAATCGACGTGGGCATAGTGGCGCGCGCCGGTTTCATATTCGACGTGGCTGGTCGAAATGGTGATGCCGCGCTCGCGCTCTTCGGGCGCCTTGTCGATGTTGTCGAACGAAACGGCGGTGCCGCCGCCCTGTTCGGCGAGCACCTTGGTGATCGCGGCGGTCAGCGAGGTCTTGCCATGGTCGACGTGACCGATGGTGCCGATGTTGCAGTGCGGCTTCGTCCGCTCAAATTTAGCCTTGGCCATGATATGGAACCTTCTTGTTCATGTGTTTGGGTTGATCAGTTTGGACGAGCCTGCTGAATCAGGCGCCGCCCTTAGTAGGTCTTGCCGCGCGGTGCAAGCCCGCGCGGTTTTGACCCATCAGGCCATCTTGGCCTTCACTTCTTCGGCGACGTTCGTCGGCACTTCTTCATAATGCGAGAATTGCATCGAATAGCTGGCGCGTCCCTGGCTGAAGCTGCGCAGCTGGTTCACATAGCCGAACATGTTCGCCAGCGGCACGATCGCCTCGACGACCTGGGCGATGCCGCGGCTGTCGGTGCCCTGGATCTGGCCGCGACGGCTGTTGAGATCGCCGATCACGTCGCCCATGAACTCCTCGGGAGTCACGACCTCGACCTTCATCACCGGCTCGAGCAGCTTGATGCCGGCCTTCGCCGCCACTTCGCGCATCGCCGCGCGGCCCGCGATTTCGAACGCCAGCGCCGACGAGTCGACGTCGTGATAGGCGCCGTCGGTCAGCTTGATTTCGAAGTCGATGATCGGGAAGCCGATCATATGGCCGTTTTCAGCCGATTCGCGCATGCCCTTTTCGACCGACGGGATATATTCGCGCGGAATATTGCCGCCCTTGATCTCGTCGAGGAAGGTGATGCCCGAACCGCGCTCGCCGGGAGCGACGCTGACCTTGACGCGGCCGAACTGGCCCGAGCCACCCGACTGCTTCTTGTGGGTATAATCGACATCGACCGGCTTCGCGAGCGATTCACGATACGCCACCTGAGGCGCGCCGACATTCGCTTCGACCTTGAATTCGCGCTTCATGCGATCGACGAGGATGTCGAGGTGAAGCTCGCCCATGCCCTTGATGATCGTCTGGCCCGATTCATGGTCGGTCGAGACGCGGAACGAGGGGTCCTCGGCGGCCAGGCGGTTGAGCGCGATGCCCATGCGTTCCTGGTCGGCCTTGGTCTTGGGTTCGACCGACAGCTCGATGACCGGCTCGGGGAATTCCATCCGCTCGAGGATGATCGGCGCGTTGGTGGCGCAGAGCGTGTCCCCGGTTGTGGTTTCCTTGAGCCCGGCGAGCGCGACGATGTCGCCCGCATAGGCTTCGTCGATGTCTTCGCGGCTGTTCGCATGCATCAGCAGCATGCGGCCGACCTTTTCCTTCTTGTCCTTGACCGAGTTCAGGTAGGTGCCCTTGGTCAGCGTGCCCGAATAGATGCGGGCGAAGGTGAGCGAACCGACGAACGGATCGTTCATGATCTTGAAGGCGAGCAGCGACAGCGGCGCCGAGTCCGACGTCTCGCGCGTGTCGGGCTGGTCGTTCGACGGGTTGATGCCCTGGACCGCCTCGATGTCGAGCGGCGAGGGCAGATAGTCGACGACCGCGTCGAGCAGCGTCTGCACGCCCTTGTTCTTGAACGACGAGCCACACAGCACCGGCACGAAAGCCTGCGCCAGCGTGCCCTTGCGGATCAGCGCCTTCAGCGTCGCGACGTCGGGCAGCGTGCCTTCGAGATAGGCCTCCATCGCATCATCGTCCTGTTCGACGGCGAGTTCGACCAGCTTTTCGCGATATTCGGCGGCCTTGTCGACGAGGTCGGCGGGAATCTCGGCATAGGAGAATTCGGCGCCGAGGCTTTCATCCTTCCAGATGATCGCGCGTTCGTTGACGAGATCGACGAGGCCGACGAAATCGGCTTCGGCGCCGATCGGCAGATAGAGGACGGCCGGAACCGCGCCGAGGCGATCGATGATCGTCTGGACGCAATAATAGAAATTGGCGCCGGTGCGGTCGAGCTTGTTGATGTAGCACATGCGCGGAACTTTATATTTGTCCGCCTGGCGCCACACGGTTTCCGACTGCGGCTCGACGCCGGCCACGCCGTCGAACGCGGTGATCGCGCCGTCGAGGACGCGAAGCGAGCGCTCGACTTCGATCGTGAAGTCGACGTGTCCGGGGGTGTCGATGATGTTCAGGCGATGCTCGGGGCCCTTGCCCTCATCGGCTTTCCACAAGCAGGTGGTGGCCGCCGACGTGATCGTGATGCCGCGTTCCTGTTCCTGCTCCATCCAGTCCATCGTCGCGGCGCCGTCATGGACTTCGCCGATCTTGTAGGACTTGCCGGTGTAGTAAAGGATGCGCTCGGTCGTCGTGGTCTTGCCGGCGTCGATGTGCGCCATGATCCCAAAGTTGCGATAATTTTCGAGCGGATGGCTGCGTGCCATGGTCTGTTCCTTGGATTTTGGGGGCGGCCGGTGGGACCACCCCCGATATAGGAAGGTTTGTGACGATTGCGAGACGCCGGACCGCGAGAATCGGGGCGTCCCGCGGATGCTTACCAGCGGTAGTGGCTGAAAGCGCGGTTGGCTTCGGCCATGCGGTGCGTGTCTTCGCGCTTCTTGACCGCGTTGCCGCGGTTGTTCGACGCATCGAGAAGCTCGCCCGACAGGCGCGCGGCCATCGTCGTTTCGCTGCGGTTGCGCGCGGCGGTGATCAGCCAGCGGATCGCGAGCGCCTGCGCGCGGTCGGGACGGACTTCGACCGGAACCTGATAGGTCGCACCGCCGACGCGGCGGCTGCGGACTTCGATGTTCGGGCGGATGTTCGCCAGCGCTTCATGGAACACGCCGATCGGTTCCTTCTTGGCGCGGGCTTCGACCGATTCGAGCGCACCGTAGACGATGCTTTCGGCGATGGACTTCTTCCCGTCCAGCATGACGCTGTTCATGAATTTCGACAGCACGACATCCCCGAAACGGGGATCGGGCAGAATTTCGCGGCGTTCAGGACGACGACGACGAGCCATGGGTAATTCCTTTTACAACAGCATCCCGGCGCGGTGGCGGCCTGGGATGATCAAATAGCCGAAAAAGCGGTCCTTACTTCGGACGCTTCGCACCGTATTTCGAACGGCTCTGCTTGCGGTCCTTCACGCCCTGCGTATCGAGCACGCCGCGCAGGACGTGATAACGCACACCGGGAAGATCGCGGACACGACCGCCGCGGATCAGCACGACGCTATGTTCCTGGAGGTTGTGGCCTTCGCCGGGGATGTAGGTGATGACTTCGCGCTGGTTGGTCAGGCGGACCTTGGCAACCTTGCGGAGCGCCGAGTTCGGCTTTTTCGGGGTCGTCGTGTAGACACGGGTGCAAACGCCGCGCTTTTGCGGGTTCGCCTCCATCGCCGGGACCTTGGAGTTCGCCTTTTGCGGCGTCCGTCCCTTGCGGACCAGCTGGTTGATCGTGGGCATGAATGCTTCACCTTTAAATGTCCGCCCATCAAAGCGAACGGTTACTGTACCGCGGGGGATGAAGCTCCGGCCCCTGTCCCACCAAAATTGGCGGAAAACGGCCGACCTGATAACAGCAAAAGACCCCGGCGGATCGCAATGATCTTCCGGAGGCTCCATCCGCGCCAGCAATGTTCAAGCGCTGTTGTAACCGAAAGAGGCAGCAAACCGCCCTTTTCGGTCGAGCGCGCCCCTAGCGGTGATTCTGTCGCGGGTCAAGAGGCGGGCAATATTGTTGCGCCGCGCCGGGCAGGCTATCGGTTTGCGATGCCGACCGTCCGCCACGCCAGCTTCGCGCCGCATGTCGCCGCCGATACGCGGCTGCTGATCCTCGGCAGCCTGCCCGGCGCCCGCTCGCTCGCCGCGCGGCAATATTATGCGCATCCGACCAACCAGTTCTGGCGCCTGCTCGGCGACGTCGTCGCCCGGCCGCTCGCGGCGATGCCCTATGCCGAGCGGCTGGCGGCGCTGCACGCAGCGAAGATCGGCCTGTGGGACGTGATCCGTACCGCCGAACGGCGCACGAGCAGCGACGGCGATATTCGCGACGCCGAAGCGCACGATCTTGCCGACCTCGTCGCGACGCTGCCCGACCTGGGCATGATCGCCTTCAACGGCGGCAAGGCCGCGACGATCGGACGACGGCAATTGCCGGACCCCGGCGGGATCGCGCTCGTCGACCTGCCATCGAGCAGCGCGGCGCATACGATCGGCTTCGCGGCGAAGCGGGATCGCTGGATGCGCCTTCGCGACGCGCTTGCCCCAACCGCCCCGACCCCCTAGGCACCGCGCCATGACCGTGCCGATCGACCATATCGACAATTGGATCTTCGATCTCGACAACACGCTCTATCCACCGTCGGCGAAGCTGTTCGACCTGATCGACGCGCGGATGGGCGCCTTCATCATGCGCCTGCTCGATGTCGATGCGGTCGAGGCGCGGCGGGTGCAGAAGCAATATTTCCACGATCATGGCACGACGATGGCGGGGCTGATGCGGCACCACGGGGTCGAGCCCGAAACCTTCCTCGTCGATGTCCACGACATCGCGCTCGACCGGCTGAGTATCGATGCGCGGCTGCGCAGCGGACTCGAGCGGCTGCCCGGTCGCAGGCTGATCTTCACCAACGCCGACGCCGATTATGCCGCGCGCGTGCTCGCGGCGCGCGGGATCGCCGACCTGTTCGACGGCATCTGCGACATCCGCGTCACGCGCTATACGCCCAAGCCCGATCCCGCGGCTTATGCGGCGATGATCGACCATCTCGGCATCGACCCGGCGAAAAGCCTGTTCGTCGAGGATATGGCGCGCAACCTGACCCCCGCCAAAGCGCTCGGCATGACGACCGTGTGGCTGGACAATGGCAGCGAAAGCGGCCATCGCGACCACCGGCCGGGCCATGTCGATTTCCATGTGAGCGACATCGCGGACTGGCTCGACAACCTGCCTTTACCCTGGGGAATTTCATGAGCGCCGACCTCAAAGCCACGATCGAAGCCGCCTGGGACGCCCGCGACACGCTGGGGCCGGCCACGACGGGCGCGGTGCGCGACACGGTCGAGTCCGCGATCGCCGGGCTCGACGACGGCAGCTTTCGCGTCGCGACGCGCGATGCGGACGGAATGTGGCAGGTCCACCAATGGCTCAAGAAAGCGGTGCTGCTCTCTTTCCGTCTCAACGACATGGAGATCATCGAGGGCGGACCCGGCGGCGCGACCTGGTGGGACAAGGTGCCGTCGAAATTCGCCGGCTGGGGGGCGAATCGCTTCCGCGATGCGGGCTTTCGGGCGGTGCCCGGATCGATCGTCCGCCGCGGCGCCTATATCAGCAAGGGCGCGGTGCTGATGCCGAGCTTCGTCAACATCGGCGCCTATGTCGGCGAGGGGTCGATGGTCGATGCCTGGGCCACCGTCGGAAGCTGCGCGCAGATCGGCGCGAATGTCCACCTGTCGGGCGGCGCCGGGATCGGCGGCGTGCTCGAACCGTTGCAGGCCGGTCCGGTGGTGATCGAGGACGGCGCCTTCATCGGCGCGCGCGCGGAAGTCGCCGAGGGGGTGATCGTGCGCGAGGGCGCGGTGCTGTCGATGGGCGTCTATCTCGGCGCCTCGACCAAGATCGTCGACCGCGCGACCGGCGAAATCTTCATCGGCGAAGTGCCGCCCTATGCGGTCGTCGTCCCCGGATCGCTGCCGGGCAAGCCGCTCCCCGACGGGACGCCGGGACCGTCGCTCTATTGCGCGGTGATCGTCAAGCGCGTCGATGCCAAGACCCGCGCCAAGACCGGGATCAACGAGCTGCTGCGCGACTGACGTCGCACCAAACACCTCGCCATGGCGAGTGAATTACCGCTCGCTCAGATAATAGCGCTCGCGCGCCGTCAGATCGTCGTTCAATTCATAGACGATCGGCTGGCCGGTCGGAATCTCCAGCCCCGTGATGTCGGCGTCCGAAATCCCCGACAGATGCTTGACGAGCGCGCGCAGGCTGTTGCCGTGCGCCGAGATCAGCACCCTCTTGCCGGCCTTGAGTTCGGGCGCGATCGCACTGTCATAATAGGGCAGCACCCGCGCGATCGTGTCCTTCAGGCTTTCGGCCGATGGGATGGCGATGCCCGCGTAGCGCGGGTCGGACGACAGGTCCCAAGGCGAATCGGCGGCCAGCGGCGGCGGCGGAATGTCGAAGCTGCGGCGCCAGATCTTCACCTGGCTCTCGCCATGCTTCGCCGCGGTCTCGGCCTTGTCGAGCCCGGTGAGGCCGCCATAATGCCGCTCGTTGAGGCGCCAGTCCTTGGTCACCGGCAGCCACAAACGCCCCATCGCCTCGAGCGCGAGGTTGAGCGTCTTGATCGCGCGCGTCTGGACCGAGGTGAAGCAGGCGTCGGGGGCGATGCCCTTTGCCTTCATCAGCTCGCCCGCCCCCCAGGCCTCGGCCGCGCCCTTTTCGGTGACGTCGACATCCCACCAGCCGGTAAAGCGGTTTTCGAGATTCCATTGCGACTGGCCGTGGCGGATGAGGATGAGCTGCGGCATTTGCGGTCCTTCGGCTGGAGGGGATTCGCCGCGCCATAGCGCCAGTTTTGCCCGAACGCCAACGCCCCCTTGAAATGGTTTCCAGGGTTACCAGATGGAAAGGGACAGGCGATGATCGAAGACAAGCAGGCCGCCATGGCCTGTGTGCTTTGCCCTTCGGGGCATGAAGAACGGGGTTCGGTCCCTCTCCCGAACCCCGTTTTTCGTCACAGCATCTGGTCGAGCGTCGCGAGACAGGCGTGCGCGAGCAGTTTCGAGCGTTCGGGCGACCAGCCCTGCACCGGGTCGGGCAGGTCGCGATTGTCCTTGAACGGCATTTCGAGCGTCATCGACACCGCACCAAAACGTTCGGCGAGCTGGGTCGTCGACATGCTGAGGTTCGCCTTGCCGGGCGCCGACAGCTCATAGCCGAGCGCGACCTGGAAATCGGGGGTGTTCGCGGCGAGCGCCGCCTGGAACGCCCGATATTTCGCGGTCTGCTCGTCCTTCAGCGACGGGATGCCCTCGAACCCGGCGGTGAAGACCGCGGGGATCGCTTCGTCGCCATGGATGTCCATCGCCCAGTCGACGCCGCTTTCGTCCATCGCGCCGCGCACGCACAACACTTCGGGGCTGCGCTCGAGCGTCGGATTGTCCCATTCGCGGTTGAGGTTCACCCCGGCATAGTTGGTCCGCAAATGGCCGCGCCGCGACCCGTCGGGATTCATGTTCGGGACGATATGAAAGCGGCATTTGCGCCGCAGCGACCGCGCGTGCGGATCGGCGGGATCGGTGAGTTTTTCGAGCGCGCCCTCCATCCACCATTCGGCCATCGTTTCGCCGGGATGCTGGCGCGCATAGAGCCAGACCTGCGTGCCGCCGGTGCCCATTTCGAGGCAGTCGATCGGCTGGCCTTCGAGGCTGATGCCGAGGCAGCGGTGCGTGACGCCTTCGCATTCGGCGACCGAAGCGATCAGGTCATGGTGCCGCTCCATCGAATAAGGCGCGAAATAGGCGAGCCAGAGGAGCGGGCTTTCGGCGGTGTGCTGGACGGTGAGCGTGCCGGTGGCGGCATCATAGCTGGTGTCGAGGCGGAACCAATGGTCGCGGTCGTGGCTGGCGCAGACCGCATAGCCCGACCAGCCGTCGGGATAGGCCGAGCCCGCAAGCCCGGTGATCGCAAGGTCGATCGCGTCGCCGACCGTGCAGGCCACACGAAAATGGAACCATTGATAGAAATCGGACTCGCGATCCTTGCGGATGGAAAGACGCGCCGAATTGCCCTCGACGCTGTCCACGACGATATTGCCGCTGTCGAACGCGGCGTTGATGCTGATAGTCATGGGACGCTGATAGTGCGTCCGGATTCGCCAGGAAAGTCCTTGAATAAGGCTTCGGCCAATTTTGCCGCAGCCAGCGAGGGCTGCGCGGCCGGTGCCTTGACCGGAACCGCGGTCAGCGCGCGGCCTTCCCAGACGGCCTGGCCGGTCGCGGCATCGTCGATGCGCACCGAAAGCTGGAGATCGGCCATCCGCTTCGGTCCGCCGCCGAGGTTGATGCCGACGCCAAGACCCACTCCCGAGCCATAGCTGCCCGTCCCGCCGCCGACCCCGACCGAAACCGGCGAACGGCGCGGCGCGTTGGCTTGTTCGCTGCGGTCAAAGGCGACACGGACGAGGAGCGGCGCCCGCTCGCCGGTTCCCGCCGCGACGAGGCCCAGGCGCTGAAGCTGCTGGTCGACCGCGGTGCGGTAGCTATTCCATTCGATCGACGGCATCGCGGCCCCGGGCGCGTCGAGCGGCGCGGTCGCGATGGCGTAGCGCGTGCCAGGCGCCCAGCCGGGAACAACATTGTGGAAGCGGGTGACTTCGACCGGCGGGACCGCGGTGGCGCAGCCGCCGAGTGCGAGCGCCGCTGCGGCAAGCAGGGCGACAGAGAGAGGACGCATCATGGCGCCTTCATGCGCCACGAATAATGGCTTGGCAATGAACGCGATGCGCGATCGGCCCCGCGCCCGCTCCCGCCGCCTCAGCGATAGAAGATATGATTGTCGATCGCGGCGATGCGCGTCTTGCGCCAGCCCGGCGAGACATAGCGCGCGTGAAAGAAGAGCGCGCCCGGCGCCTGATTCTTCCAGCTGTCGTCGCGCGCGATCTGGGCGATGGCGACGGCGTTGTTCCACTGGGCGCCCGCACGCACCGCGGGCATCTTGCCGCGACGCACGAAGCTGAACTGGCTCGGTTGGCGGACGACGCCGCACAGGCTCTTGGGAAAGCGGCCCGACTTGGCGCGGTTGAGCACGACATGCGCGACGGCGAGCTGCCCCGCGAGCGATTCGCCGCGCGATTCGAAATAGACCGCGCCGGCCAGGCAGCGCAGCTCGGAATCGATCTCGGCCGGCCGCGGCGTCGCGGCGACGAGTTCGGCGAGCGAATCGATATCGAGCGGCGCCGGTTTCGGTTCGTCGGTCGATTCCGCGTCGGTGTCTGTCGTGTCGGAAGTCGTATCGACGGGCTGAGTCGCCGCGGTCGACAGATCCGCCTGGTCGCTCTGCGGCGCATCGGCGCCCGGCAGGGTGATGGCGGGAAGATTCGCGCTGGTCGCAAAATCGTTCGCGAAGCCCGGTTCGGCCAGCAGCAGCATCGCGGTGGCCGTCATGCCGACGGCGGCCACGCTGGCGGCGTTCAAAATGCGACTCATAAAATCCGTCAAAAGGGCGGCTGATGGACCGAAACTTCAAAGACAGGCGGGCGAGCTGAATAGGGCTCGATGCCGCCTGCGGCCATCATCCGACTGCGTGTCCGAACCATTTGGCTGAGCTCCGGCGGCAAGCCACAGGAACCCACGGAACGACCTACGCGTTATGGGTGGGCGGCACTTATTGTGCGCCGCAACAGAGTCAAGTTAACGCCGCCCACTCCGCGACGAGTTGTGGCGCATCTGCGATATCCAGTTCGACGATCCACAAGTCGGGATCGGCGCTTCGCCGCCGGGCATGGTAGTTTGCGCGCGATTCACCATCTTTTGGGTCATCGGGGCCGACCGCCTCCCAGATATAGTGTCCGCTCGGCGAAAAGCGGCGTTCGAGCAGCGGACCGGGGGCGCCGCGATCGCTGCATTGGACCAGGATGACCCCGGCGCCATCGTCGCCCTTGGCCAGGATCGCCGCGAAGCCGCCGGCCGCCTCGGTGCGGCGGATCAGCAGGTCGACAAGAAAGCGGCTGGTCAGGCGAGCCATTCTACCTCCCGTTCCTGCAAAGGCAGGGATCCATGAATCGTCATTGCGAGCGGAGCGAAGCCATCTCCAGCCGTCGGCCTTGGGCAACGCCGAGGGCTGGAGATTGCTTCGCCGCTACGCTCCTCGCAATGACGAATGAGGGAAAACCCTGCCTAGGCCGCGTCCCGCGCTTCGGCATCGACGAGCATCGCATAAAGCGCCTCGTCGCTCTTTGCGCCGCGCAGCCGTTCGGCGATGCTGTCGTTGCGGAGCATCCGCGAAACGCCGGCGAGCGCCTTCAGATGGTCGGCGCCCGCATCGAGCGGCGACAGCAGCACGAAAAGCAGATCGACCGGCAGGCCATCGACCGCCTGGAAATCGATCGGCCGCGCAAGCTGCAGGAACAGGCCGCGCACGCCGGTGAGATCGGCCATCTTTGCATGCGGTAGCGCGATGCCGCGGCCAAAGCCGGTCGAACCGAGGCGTTCGCGCTCGAGCAGCGCTTCGCTGACTTCGCCCGCGTCGAGGCCGAGCGAACGCGCCGCAAGATCACCGACGAGCGGAAAGAGCGCCTTTTTCGAGTCGAGCTGGACGTGCGCACGCACGGTCGCGGGGTAGAGAAGGGAAGATAGGTTCATCGCTTTGGTCAAATCATATCCGCCGGGCAGACGCCCGGTTCATCCTGTTGGCAATCGATCGGGGGATCGGTCGTGTGGCAGGCCCCGCCATCCGGGTATCAATGGGCGCGGCCCTTAGGCCGGATGGCGGATAAAATCCAGTCCTATTGTCTGGCGGCCCTGTCCCTAGCGGGGCTCAACCCAGCCGATCGTCCCGTCATCGCGGCGATAGACCATATTGTGTGAGCCGGTTTTGCCGTTGACGAACAAGAGCGCGTTGGTGTTGCGAAGGTCGAGCATCATCACCGCGTCGGACACGCTGCTGGTCGGGATATCGACGCGCGTTTCGGCGATGATCGCCGGCGCGTCGCCCGCCTCATCCTCGTCGCCGCCGCCGTCGAACACGACATAGCTCGCATTCTCGACAATGTCGTCGATCGACCCAGCCGACTGGCCGTTGAGGTTGCTGCGATCCTTCAATCGTCGCATATAGCGCCTGAGCTGTTTTTCAATGCGCTCGGCCGCGGCCTCGAAGGCGACATGCGCGTCCTGCGCCTGGCCGTGTCCCTTGAGCACGAGGCCCTGCATCACATGCGCGACGATATCGCACTGGAAGCTGTCGTGCGGCCCTTTGCCGAAGGTCGCGTGCGCGCCGATCGCGCGGGAGAAATATTTATCGGCAATCGCGTTCATCCGGTCCGACACGCGCGCCTGAAGCGCTTCGCCGGTTTCGATCTGGTGTCCAGAGACGCGGATTTCCATTTTTCTTCTCCTTCCAGAAACGCGGCGGCGGCCGGAGCCGCCGTCACGGACTATCGTGCCAAAGCGGTCCAGTAAGCTTGGCGACGAATTCTGCATGGCGCGCCAGTTCGGCCGCATCGGCGGCATGCGCACGCGGTTCGCGAAAGGGGCGCGGCGGCGCGGCGGCGCGAACCGGGTCGGCGACGGACCCGCGCGCGGCCGCCGCACTCTCGGCCGCAAGGCCAAGGCCGATCTGCCGTCCGCCGGTCATTTCGATATACAGATGCGCGAGCAGTTCGGCGTCGAGCAGCGCGCCGTGCTTGACGCGGTGGCTGCGGTCGATGCCATAGCGCGTGCAGAGCGCGTCGAGGCTGTGCTTGGCCCCCGGATGGAGCTTGCGCGCCATCTGCACGGTGCAGCACATGCGGCCCATGTCGAGCGCCGGACGGCGCGCGCGCGCGAGTTCGGCATTGAGGAAGCCGAAGTCGAAGGCGGCGTTATGCGCGACCATCGGCGCGTCGCCCAGAAACTCGATCAACTCGTCGACACACGTCGCGAAAAGCGGCTTGTCCGACAGGAATTGGATCGACAGGCCATGCACCGCCTCGGCCTCGGCCGGCATGTCGCGCTCGGGATGAAAATAGGCGTGAAAGGTTTGGCCCGATTCGCGGCGGTCGATCAGTTCGATGCACCCGATTTCGACCAGCCTATGCCCCGCCCTGGGGTCGAGTCCCGTTGTTTCCGTATCGAAAATTATCTCTCGCATCTTCCAATCAATATCGCCCCTATCGGGCGCGGAAACAAGAGGCGATGGCGCGAATCTGACGGTGCGTCGCGCTTTTGGGTCGGCCGGTTTCGATTATGAAATCGGCGCGGGCGCGCTTGACGCGATCGGGGACTTGCAGGCGGCGGATCGCCTTCAGCTTGGCGGCGGTCATCCCGGGGCGGCGCATCACGCGCTTTCGCTGCATCCACGCCGGCGCCGAGACGACGGCGATCGCGCCGACGCGCCGCCAGCCGCCCTTTTCGAAAAGCAGGGGAATGTCGAGGACGACGATGGCGCGGGCACGGTGGCGCGCGAGGAAACGCTTCTGCGCCTTGCCGACCGCCGGATGGATAATCGCCTCGAGCGCCGCGAGTTCGTGGCCGTTGCCGAGCACGCGCGCGCCGAGTTTCTGTCGATCGACGCCGTTCGGTCCGGTGGTGCCGGGAAAGCGCGCCTCGATCGCGGCGACCAGGGCGCCGCCGGGCCCTTGCAGCCGGTGCACCTCGGCGTCGGCATCGAACACGGGGACGCCTTCGCGCTCGAACATCGTCGCGGCGGTCGACTTGCCCATGCCGATCGAGCCGGTGAGGCCGAGGATGAAGGGGCGGCGAAGCCGCGAGCCGGGGCGCGGGCGGTGCGTCATGCGGTCAGCAGCCCGCGCAATTCCTCGTCGCGGCCCTCGGGCGGCGAGGCGCCGAAAAACAGCTCGAAAGCGAGCGCGGCTTGGCCGATCAGCATGTCGAGCCCATCGACCACGCCCAGCCCGTGCGCCTCCGCCGCCGCGAGAAGCCCGGTTTGCAGCGGCGAATAGACGAGATCATAGACGATCGCACGAGCGGGCAGGGGCGACAGGTCGAGGGTGAGCGGCGGCTGGCCGGTCATGCCGAGGCTGCTCGCATTGACGAGCAACGAGACGGGCGCAAGCGGCGCGTCGAGCGCGACGACGTCGCCCTTGAGCCCGAAGGTCGCGAGCAGCCCCATCGCCTTGAGCGGCGAGCGGCCCAGCATCGTCACCTTGCCGACCCTGGCGCGGGCGAGCGCGAACAGCACCGCGCGCGCCGCGCCGCCGGCGCCGACGACCGCGACCGGCGCGCCTTCGAGGTCGAGTTCGGCAAGCGGCGCATAAAAGCCCGCGGCGTCGGTGTTGGTGCCGATCAGCGTGCCGTCCTTTTGACGGATGATCGTGTTCATCGCGCCGATCGTGCCGCGGATGTCGCCGGGATCGTCGACGAGGTCCATCACCGCACCCTTGTGCGGCATCGTCACGTTGCAGCCGCGCCAGGCGGGATCGGCGCGGCGCTCGCCGACATAGGCGGCCAGATCGGCGGGGGTCACATGGCAGCGGCGGTAATCGCCCTCGATCCCCAGCGCCTTCAGCCAGAAGCCGTGGATCAGCGGCGATTTCGACTGGGCGATCGGATCGCCGATCACTTCGGCATAAGGGGTGCCGCTCATGCTGGCGCCAATCCGCTGGCGCGCAGCCAGGCGAGCAACGGCAGCATCGGCATGCCGATGATCGTCCAGGGGTCGCCCTCGACCCGGTCGAACAATGTCACCCCCGCCCCCTCGATCTCGTAACAGCCGACGGTCCAGCGGATGCTGTCCCAGTGGCGCGCGACATAATCGGCGATGAAGGCGTCCGACAAGGGGCGCATCCAAAGTTTCGCCTCGCCGATCGCGCGCCACACCGGCGCACCGCCCTGCGCGGCGACCGCGGCGCTGAACAGGCGGTGGCGGCCGCCCGCCATCCGCCGCAGATGGTCGGCGGCTTCGGCGGGGCTTTCGGGCTTGCTCAGCATCGACCCGTCGTCGAGCGCCAGCGTCGAATCGGCGCCGATCACGGTGACGCCCGGAAGCCGCGAGGAAATCTTGATCGCTTTCGCCTCGGCGAGCGCGTCGGCGATGTTGCGCGGCGTCTGGCCCGCCGCCAGCAGCGACGCGGTCAGTGCTTCCTCGTCGAGATGCGCCGCGCTCGTCTCGAAGTGGAGACCGGCGGCGCGCAGCATCGCGGCGCGCCCGCTGCTCTGCGAGGCAAGAAGAAGCTCTGTCATGCCGCGCCGCGATCCTCGACCAGCTTGATCACCGCCGCCGCGGTCTCCTCGATCGAGCGGCGCGTCACGTCGATCACCGGCCAGCCGTTGTCGGCGAACATGCGCCGCGCATAAGCGAGCTCGGCCTTGACCCGTTCATCGTCGACATAGGCGGTTTCGGGCGCCTGGTTGAGCGAGAGAAGGCGGTTGCGGCGGACCTGCACCAGCCGGTCGAGCCCGGTGGTCAGCCCGACCACCATCGGCCGCTTCAGATGGAACAACACGTCGGGCGGCGGCGATTCGGGGACGATCGGGATATTCGCGGTCTTGTAGCCGCGGTTCGCGAGATAGATGCTCGTCGGCGTCTTCGACGTGCGCGACACTCCGGCGAGCAATATGTCGGCCTGCTCCCAATTCTCCCAGCCGATACCGTCGTCGTGCGCGACGGTGAATTGGATCGCCTCGACCCGCGCGAAATAGGCGGCGTCGAGGACATGCTGGCGGCCGGGGCGCGCCTTTGCCTCCTGTCCCAGCATCCGCGACAGCGCATCGGTGACTGCATCGAGCGCAGGAACGAGCGGCAGGTTGAGCGCCTCGGCGCGTCGCTCGAGGCTGGCGCGAAGCTCACCGTTGACCAAAGTGAACAGGATCATGCCGGGGCTCGCCTGGACTTCGGCGATGATGCGGTCGAGGTGCGATTCGGATCGCACCATCGGCCAGAAATGGCGCACGACCTCGACATCGTCGAACTGCGCGATCGCCGCCTTGGCAATATTTTCGAGCGTTTCGCCGGTGGAGTCGGATATGAGGTGCAGGTGGAGCCGGTCCATGGCGTCCTGTTTTCGCAGCGGCGAAGGAAAAGGCAAGCGGCGCTTTCCTTCCGTCGCCCCCGCGAAGGCGGGGGCCGCCGGAAAGCGGTTGTGGATAAGTTTCGGCATAACCGCCGGGACAAGTCCGGCAGCGAAAATTCCTCCCCGACGCTGCCGATTCCGTTCGCTCACTTGTCCACAGGGGAGGAAATTTATCCACAGGCTGTGAATTAGGGGGACAGCGTCCGGCGACTCCGTGGCGATAGCCGTGACATCCGGAGTCAAGCTGTTGGCAAAAGGGGCGCCTGCGCCTAAAGCCCCGCAATCCGCCGACCAACAAACCACCACAATCCTATTCAATATTATATGAAGAGAGAAAGAGAGATCGCGTGAAGGCGTCGTCGAAGAGCTTGCTGGCAACGCTGCGCGGGGTGCGGCAGGAACGGCCCGCGACGTGGCTGATGCGCCAGGCGGGACGCTATCTCCCCGAATATCGCGCCCTTCGCGAGACCAAGGGCGGCTTCCTCGAGCTTTGCTATGACAGCGAGGCGGCGGCCGAGGTCACTTTGCAGCCGATCCGTCGTTTCGGCTTTGACGGCGCGATCCTGTTTTCCGACATTCTCGTCATCCCGCACGCGCTCGGCCAGCATCTGTGGTTCGAGGCGGGCGAGGGGCCGCGGCTGGCGCCGCCGCTCGTCGACAGCGCGCTGGCGGCGCTCGACGCGATGCCGCAACGGCTCGACCCGGTGTATGACACCGTCGCTCGCGTCGCCGATGCCTTGCCGCCCGAAACGACCTTTCTCGGTTTCGCGGGCAGCCCGTGGACGGTCGCGACCTATATGGTGGCGGGGCAGGGGTCGAAGGACCAGGCCGCGACGCGGCGCCTGGCCTTTGGCGATCCGGGGGCGTTCGCGGCGATCATCGATGCGATCGTCGACCTTTCGGTCACCTATCTTTCGGGGCAGATCGAACAGGGCGTCGAGGCGGTCCAGCTCTTCGACAGCTGGGCAGGGAGCCTTTCCCCCGCGCAGTTCGAACGCTGGGTGATCGCGCCCAATGCCGAGATCGTGCGCCGGCTGAAGGCGCTTCATCCCGATACGCCGATCATCGGCTTTCCCAAGGGCGCCGGCGGCAAGCTGGCGGCCTATGCCAATGAGACCGGGGTCGATGCGATCGGGCTCGACGAGACGGTCGATCCCGTCTGGGCCGATGGCGCCTTACCGCCGCATCTGCCGGTGCAGGGCAATCTCGATCCGCTTGCGCTCGTCGCGGGGGGCGAGGCGCTCGACGGCGCGATCGATCGCATCCTTGCGGCTTTCCCCGATCGCCCCCATATCTTCAATCTCGGTCATGGCATCGTGCCCGACACGCCGATTGCCCATGTCGAACATCTGATCCGGCGCGTGCGTGGATAGGCAGGCAATATGGGACTGGCGGGTTTTCTGGGGGTGACGATGCTTTGGGTCAAAGCCGCGCATGTGATTTTCGTCATCTTCCTGATGGCGGGCCTGTTCATGATGCCGCGTTTCTTCGTCTATCATCACCAGACCCCGGTCGGGTCCGACGAGGATAAAAAGTGGATCGAGCGCGAGGATCGCCTGCGCAAGATCATCCTCAATCCGTCGCTCGTTCTCGTCTGGGTGTTCGGGCTGATGCTCGCCTTCAACGCCGATGTGTGGCGCGAAGGCTGGTTTCACGCCAAATTGCTGCTCGTCCTGCTGCTGTCGGCCTATCATGGCTGGCTGATCGGCTATTTCAAGAAATTGAAGAAGGGCGAGCGTCCGCTGACCGAAAAGCGGCTCCGCCTGCTTAACGAGGTGCCGGGAATCGCCGCGGCGATCATCGTCATCCTCGTGATCGTCCGGCCTTTCTGACCCTCGCTCTGGCGAGAGCCGATTGACTTGCGCAAAAGCCGGTTATAGGGGCCGATCAACCCCGCCCCGTGCGGGCGGCGCTTCCTTGCGCCGAAGCTATCTTTAACGGTCGTCC
This sequence comes from Sphingopyxis lindanitolerans, assembly GCF_002993885.1. Classification (NCBI taxonomy): domain Bacteria; kingdom Pseudomonadati; phylum Pseudomonadota; class Alphaproteobacteria; order Sphingomonadales; family Sphingopyxidaceae; genus Sphingopyxis; species Sphingopyxis lindanitolerans. Next base: position 2,277,357 of record NZ_CM009578.1, on the reverse strand, counting down.
CACGGCCGGATAGGCACCCCGGCGGTGCATCGAAATCGACTGTATTTTCTCCCAAAATCTATCTTGGAATCCATCCATGCATCTTAAAGAACTCAAGACCAAGTCGCCCGCCCAGCTCGTCGAAATGGCCGAGGAACTGGGGGTCGAGGGCGCCTCGACGCTGCGCAAGCAGGATCTGATGTTCTCGATCCTCAAGGAACTCGCCGAAGAAGGCGAAGAAATCATCGGATCGGGAACGATCGAAGTCCTGCCCGACAGCTTCGGCTTCCTGCGCTCGTCCGAGGCCAATTATCTCGCCGGTCCCGACGACATCTATGTCTCGCCGAACCAGGTCCGCAAATACGGCCTGCGCACCGGCGACACGGTCGAGGGCGAGATTCGCGCCCCGCGCGACGGCGAACGCTATTTCGCGCTGACCAAGCTGATCAGCGTCAATTTCGACGATCCCGAGGCGGTCCGCCACCGCGTCAATTTCGACAACCTCACCCCGCTCTATCCGAACCAGAAATTGTCGCTCGACACCATCGATCCGACGGTCAAGGACAAGTCGGCGCGGGTCATCGATCTCGTCAGCCCGCAGGGCAAGGGCCAGCGCGCGCTGATCGTCGCACCGCCGCGCACCGGCAAGACCGTGCTGCTCCAGAATATCGCCAAGGCGATCACCGACAACCACCCCGAGGTTTACCTGATCGTCCTCCTCGTCGACGAGCGTCCCGAGGAAGTCACCGACATGCAGCGCAGCGTCAAGGGCGAGGTCGTCTCCTCGACCTTCGACGAGCCCGCGACGCGCCACGTCCAGGTCGCCGAAATGGTGATCGAAAAGGCCAAGCGCCTCGTCGAGCACAAGAAGGATGTCGTCATCCTGCTCGATTCGATCACGCGTCTCGGCCGTGCCTACAACACTGTCGTCCCCTCGTCGGGCAAGGTGCTGACCGGCGGCGTCGATGCCAATGCGCTCCAGCGGCCGAAGCGCTTTTTCGGCGCCGCGCGCAATATCGAGGAGGGCGGTTCGCTGTCGATCATCGCCACCGCGCTGATCGATACCGGCAGCCGCATGGACGAAGTGATCTTCGAGGAATTCAAGGGCACGGGTAACAGCGAAATCGTCCTCGACCGCAAGGTCGCCGACAAGCGCATCTTCCCGGCGCTCGACGTCGGCAAGTCGGGCACCCGCAAGGAAGAATTGCTCGTCGAGAAGGGCAAGCTCAGCAAGATGTGGGTGCTGCGCCGCATCCTCATGCAGATGGGCACCATCGATGCGATGGAATTCCTGCTCGACAAGATCAAGGACAGCAAGACGAACGAAGATTTCTTCGATTCGATGAACCAATAGTCCGCGCAGGTGGCCGTGGTCGAACTTGCCTTGTTGCCGGTTCGACCGGGCCATGAAGCCGCATTCGAGACGGCGGTCGCCGCAGCGCGGCCGCTGATCGAAGCCTCACCGGGTTTCCTCGGCCTCGAAATCCGCCCACCGCTTGCCGTCGGTCAGCCCTATCTGCTCGTCGCGCATTGGCGGTCGGTCGCGGATCATCGCGAGGGCTTCCGGCGTTCGGAACGATATGAGCGGTGGCGCGCGCTGCTCCACCCCTTTTATGACCCGGTGCCCGAGGTCAGCTATTTCGGAGAGCCGCTCTGATGGATTTTTCGGCGATGGACTTTTCGGCGATCTTCACCGGGCCGGGCCTCATCCTGCTCGGCCAGATCATCATCGGCGACCTCACCATGGCGGGCGACAATGTGCTGATCATGGGCACGATCGCCGGTGGGCTTCCCGAACGCGACCGCAAGCGCGTGCTGATGCTCGGCGTCGGCATGGCGCTGGTCTTCCTGATCGGTTTCGCGCTCATCGCGACGCAGCTTCTCAAGATCACCGGCCTCGTCTTCGCCGGCGGGCTGCTGTTGCTGTGGGTCGCCTATGGCATGTATCGCGAGATCCGTCCGGCGAAAGGCGGGGGCCCGATCGACGATCCGGCGACGGAGGCGATCGAGGGACCGCCCGCACGCACCAGCTTTTTCAAGGCGGCGCTGTCGATCATGGTCGCCGACCTGTCGATGAGCATCGACAATGTCCTGCTCGTCGCGTCGATCGCGCGGGAAAATCCGGCCTTGCTGTTCGTCGGCATGACCTTCACGGTGATGGTCATGGGCCTCGCGGCGAATTATGTCGCCAAGCTGTTGCAGCGTTATCACTGGATCGCCTGGGTCGGGCTGGTCGTGATCCTCTATGTGGCGCTGAAGATGATTTACGACGGCTGGGTCGATCCCGTAATCGGCCTTGGTCATTTATTTGGATGGGTGCGCTGACATGATCGTGGAGTTGATGAATTTTGCCGCCGGTGCGGCGCCTTCGGCGGGAATCTGGGACGCGATCGTCCATGATTTTTCGAACATCACCGAACCTGCGGCCTTTTCCGCCTTCGTCCAGGTGCTGTTGATCGACCTCGTCCTCGCGGGCGACAATGCGATCGTCGTCGGCGCGCTCGCGGCGGGGCTGCCGCCCGAACAGCGCCGCAAGGTGATCCTGATCGGCGTCGGCGCCGCGCTCGTCCTGCGCGTCGGTTTTGCGCTCGTCGTCCAGCAATTGCTCGGCATCGTCGGGCTGGTGCTCGCGGGCGGCCTGCTGCTGCTCTGGGTCGCGTGGCGCATGTGGCGCGACCTGCGCGGCGGCCACGGCGAATCGGCCGGCTCGCCCGAGATTGCGGGCGACGAGGATTCGGGCCTGCATCCCGCCAAAAGCTTTGCCGCGGCCGCCTGGGGCGTCGCGGTCGCCGACGTGTCGATGAGCCTCGACAATGTCCTCGCGGTGGCTGGTGCGGCGCGCGAGCATCCCGGCATCCTGATCGTCGGACTGATCTTCGCGGTCGCGATGATGGGGGTCGCGGCGAACGTCATCGCCAAATATATCGAGCGCTATCGCTGGATCGCGTGGGTCGGGCTTGTCGTGATCGTCTATGTCGCGGGCAAGATGATCTGGGAGGGCTGGGACGACGTTCACCCGCATTTCATGGAACTGCTCGGCCGCTGAGCGGGGCGCTGGCGTTCCGTCGCTGGCGTCCCATATAGGGGCCATGTCCCAGCTTCACATGACCCGCGTCGCCGTTGGCTGTCCCGATTATCCGGCGCTTGCCGCGCGGATTGCGGCGCGGACCGAGGGCGGCGAAATCCGCTTTACGACGCGGTTCAAGCCGAAGCGCGCCGACGAGCTGATCGGTGGCAAGCTGCACTTCATCGTCCGCCACACGCTGGTCGGCCGGGTCGAGATATTGCGCTTCGCGGATCGCGACGACGGGCGGATCGATATCGTCTGCAAGGGTCTGCTCGAGCGCATCCATCCGCAGCCGAAGCGCGCGCATCAGGGTTGGCGCTATTTGACCGATGCCGATGCCCCGCAAGCTGTCGCCGACGGCGACGGGATCGGCGACCTGCCGCCCGAACTTTACCGCGAGCTGGCGGAATTGAGTCTGATCTAAAGCGCCGCGCGGAAGCTGTTCGCGCGCGCCATCGCCCAATAGCGGGCGCTCGACACCGAAGCGGGATCGCCCAGCAGCACCCCGCGATCGTAGAATTTATAGATTCGATCGATCGAATCCGAGCGCGACGAATTGAGCCGTTCGTGCAGGTGATGCGGCTGGATCGCCCACGGATTGTCGAGCCCCATCGCGCAGCTGATATCCCACAGCGCCGACACCGTGGCGGCCTGGAAGCGGCGTACGCGTTCGGCCTTGTCCTCGACCACCAACCCGCGCTGGCGGCCGGGATCCTGCGTCGCGATCCCGGTCGGGCATTTGTCGGTGTGGCATTTGAGCGACTGGACGCAGCCGAGGGTGAACATGAAGGCGCGCGCGGCGTTCGACCAGTCGGCGCCGAGCGCGCAATTGGTCGCGAGCCCCGCGCCCGAATGCACCTTGCCCGACGCGGCGAGGCGAATCTCTTCCTTGAGCCCGCAGCCGACGAGCGCGTTGCGCACGAAGATCAGCCCTTCGCGAAGCGGCATGCCGACGCGGTTGGAAAATTCGATGGGTGCGGCGCCGGTGCCGCCCTCGGCGCCATCGACGACGATGTAATCGAGCCGGATTCCGGTTTCGATCATCGCCTTCATGACGGCATAGATTTCGTGCGGCTGGCCGACGCAAAGCTTGATGCCGACGGGCTTGCCGCCCGCCATATCGCGCAGCTTCGCGGCCCATTCGACCATCTCGATCGGGGTCGCGAAAGCCGAATGCGCGGCGGGGGAGATACAGTCATGCCCTTCGGGAACGCCGCGCGTCGCCGCGATCTCGGCGCTGACCTTGGGGCCGGGCAGCACCCCGCCATGCCCCGGTTTCGCACCCTGGCTGAGCTTGATTTCGATCATCCTGACCTGGTCGTTCTGCGCGCGGTCGCGAAAGCGTTCGGGGTCGAAGCGTCCGTCGGCGTCGCGGCAGCCGAAATAGCCGCTGCCGAGTTCCCACACGATGTCGCCGCCGTGCTTCGCATGATAGGGGCTGAAACCGCCCTCGCCGGTATCGTGGTAGAAATTCCCCAGCTTGGCGCCGAGATTGAGCGCCTCGATCGCATTGGCGCCGAGCGAGCCGAAGCTCATCGCCGAAATGTTGAGCAGCGCGGTGTCATAGGGCCGCGAACATTGCGCGCTGCCGACCTTGACCCGCTGCGTGCGGTCATGGTCGTGTGTCGGCGCGATGCTGTGGCTCATCCATTCATATTCGTCCGAATAGACGTCGAGTTCGGTGCCGAAGGGATGTGCATCGAGGTCGCCCTTGGCCCGCTGGTAGACGATATCGCGTTCGGTGCGCGCAAAGGGACGGCCTTCGAGCGGGCTTTCGACGATATAGGAATAGAGGAAGGGGCGCAGCGCCTCGAACAGCCAGCGGATGCGCGCGATCAGCGGATAGTTGCGGCGCAGGCTGTGCTTGGTCTGGATGGCGTCATAGAGGGTGAGAAGGAGGAGCGGCACCCAGATCAGCAGCGTCCAGCGCGCGGGCGCCCACCATGCCGCGGCGGCGGCGAGCGCGATCAGGATGGGAAAGGCGATCCAGCGGGCCATCCTCGATCAGCCCGCCTGTGCCGCGAGCATGTCGGCCATTTTTTCCCACACCTTGTTGATGGCCTTGAGCGGTCGGACCATCACCTTGAAATCTTTTATCTTTCCATCCTCGTCCCAGCGAATGATATCGACACCGTTGATCGCGATGCCGTCGAGTTCGGTGGCGAATTCCAGGCAAGCCTGGTCGCCGTCGACGATCTCGCGCAGATAGCGGAAATTGTTGCCGCCAAGCACATGGCTGGCTGCATGGAGATAGGCGAAGACCTTGTCACGGCCTTGCTGCGGGGTGTGAACGACGGGCGAATGGAACACCGCGTCCTCGGCGAGCAAGGCTTTCAGCGCCTCCGGATCGCCGCCGCCCGCCATATAGGCGTGCCAGGCGGCGATTCCGTCGGCGGCCGTCATGCCAACTGCTCGGCGAAGAAGGCGCGGGTGCGGCCGTCGGCGAGCTGCGCCGCCGCTTCGTTGCGGCGGTTGCCGTGGGTCGCGGCAAAGCCATGGTCGAGCCCGTCATAGTCATGGAGCGTGACCTTCGGGTTCGGGTCGAGGCCGTCGTGCATCTTCGCCTGCGCTTCGGGGCTGACGAAATGGTCGTTGGTCGGGATATGGAGCAGCAGCGGATGCGCGATCGCGTGGCTTTCGTTCAGCATCTGGTCGATCATCACACCATAATAGCCGACCGATGCGTCGATATCGGTGCGCGCCGCGGTCATATAGGCCAGTTTGCCGCCGAGGCAGAAGCCGACCGCGCCGACCTTGTTCGTGCCTTGCCCGCGCGCCCAGCGGATCACCGCCTCGATGTCCCTGACACCCTTGTCGGCGTCGAACTGGCCGAAATAGCCGAGCGCCTCGTTCATTTCGGCCTCGACGTCGGGGTCGAGCTCGATGCCGGGGGCAAAACGCCAGAAAATGTCGGGGGCGACCGCCAGATAGCCCTGCGCCGCCCAATCGTCGCATTTCTCGCGAATCCCCGCATTCACCCCGAAAATCTCGGGAATCACGATGATCGCGCGCGACGAATCGGCGTCGGGGCGCGCGACATAGGCGGGAATCGTGCCCTCGCTGTCGAGCGCGGCGATGGTCGTGTTCGTCGGGGAGGATGCGGACATGGGGGAAGCTCTCCTGTCTCTTGCTTCTTGACGGTGAAAGCGCGAAGCTAGCGGGCGACAGGGCGCGGCTCAAGCGCCGAAGGGGAAAGTCAGGCCATGAAGTTCCATATCGAGATCGATTGCACGCCCGAAGAGGCGCGGCGGCTGTTCGGGCTCCCCGACCTCGAACCGCTCCACGACATCTATCTGTCGCGGGTCAAGGAGCTGATGGCAAAGGGTATCACCCCCGACATGGTGCAGGCGATGGTCAAGAGCTGGGTGCCGATGGGTGAAGGAGGGCTGGGCCTCGTTCAGTCCTTGCTCGGCCAGTTCGGCGGCGGACTGATGGGCGGAGCGACGAAATCGTCGGACAAAACCGATGGCGACACGCCCGCCAAGGGACGCAAGAGCTGAACCAAACCATTGTAAGCGATACGATTTTCGCGCTGTCGAGCGGGATGCCGCCGGCGGCGATCGCGGTCGTGCGGGTCAGCGGGCCCGCGGCCGGTGCGGCGCTCGCGGCACTGGCGGGGCGGCTGCCCGCGCCGCGCCGCGCGTCGCTCGCCGACCTGACCGATGCGGCGGGCGCGCCGCTCGATCGCGCGCTGCTACTGTGGTTTCCGGGACCGGCGACCGCGACGGGCGAGGATCTGGCCGAACTGCATCTCCACGGCGGTCGCGCGGTGGTCGCGGCGGTCGAAGCGGCGCTCGCCGCGCTGCCGGGGTTGCGCCGCGCCGAGGCGGGCGAATTCACGCGGCGGGCCTTTCTCAACGGCCGGATCGACCTGGCCGAGGCCGAGGGACTCGCCGACCTGCTCGCGGCCGAGACCGAAAGCCAGCGCGTCCAGGCGCTCGGCATGGCGCGCGGCCATGTGTCGCGCGCGGTCGCCGACTGGCAGGCGCGCCTGCTCACGCTGATGGCGGGCGCCGAGGCCGAGCTTAATTTTGCCGACGAGGATGACGTCGAAGTTTACGAAGGTGCCGCGCAGCGACTGGTGGTGGGGATGGCGGATCTGGCCGCCGAGCTGGACGAATGGCTGGCGCGGCCGGCGGCGGAGGTGATTGCCGAGGGGCTGTCGGTGGTGATCGCGGGGCCGCCAAATGCAGGTAAATCTACACTTATCAATGCCTTGGCGCAGCGTGAGCTGGCGATCGTGTCGCCGGTCGCGGGGACGACGCGCGACGTGATCGAAACGCCGCTCGCGCTCGACGGGATTGCGATGCGCTTTTCGGATACGGCAGGCATTCGCGCGGAAAGTGCCGATGCCATCGAAGCGATCGGGATCGAGCGCGCGCGGGCGGCGGTCGAGGCCGCCGATCTTCTGCTCTGGCTCGGGCCGCCGACCGAGGCGCCCGCCGACCATCCGCGCGTCATGCTGATCGCGGCGCAGGCCGACCGTTGGCGCGGCGATGCCGCCGCCGAGGCCGAGGCGGCGCGCTGCGACCTGATCCTGTCGGCGGCGACGGGGGAGGGGATGGACCGGCTCCACAGCATGATCGTCGAGATGGCGCGCACCCTGTTGCCGCGCGAAGGCGAAGCCGCGCTCCGCCAGCGCCAGCGCGCCGCGCTGGCCGAGGCGCGCGACTGGCTGATGATCGATGCGCGGTCGCGCGAGGTCAGCGACCTCATTCTGCTCGCCGAACGGCTGCGACTCGCCGCGACCGCGCTCGACCGCATCACCGGGCGCGCGGGGGTCGAGGAAATGCTCGACACGCTGTTCGCGCGCTTCTGCATCGGCAAATGATGTTCCACGTGGAACAGGCGGCGATCCTGTAATCCAGGCGAGGCCCGCTACGCGCCGGTGGATTCCATGTTGGTGTTGGGCTAAAGGCGCCGCACCCATGCAGAAGAGCGCATATTTCGATGTCATCGTCGTCGGCGGTGGACATGCCGGGACCGAAGCCGCCGCGGCGGCGGCGCGGCTTGGCGCGCGCGTGGCGCTCGTCAGCTTCGATCCCGCGCTGATCGGGACGATGTCGTGCAATCCCGCGATCGGCGGGCTCGGCAAGGGCCATTTGATGCGCGAGGTCGATGCGCTCGACGGCTGGATGGCGCGCGCCGCCGATCGCGCCGCGATCCATTACCGGATGCTCAACGCATCGAAGGGCGCGGCGGTGCAGGGGCCGCGCATCCAGGCCGATCGCAAGCTCTATCGCGAAGCGATCCAGAAATTGCTCGCCGCCGAGGACGGGATCACCGTGGTCGCGGGCGAAGCGGCGGCGCTGATATTGTCGCCCGGCGGCGAGTGCGGCAATCGCGTCGGGGGGCTCGAACTCGGCGACGGCAGCCGTCTGTCGGCAAAGGCGGTGGTGCTCGCGACGGGGACCTTTCTCGGCGGGCGGCTGTTTCGCGGCGAGGAACGGATGGAGGGTGGGCGGATCGGCGAGGGCGCCGCGCATCGGCTCGCCGCCCAGCTTCGCGCCGCCGATCTGCCGATGGCGCGGCTCAAGACCGGCACGCCGCCGCGTCTCGACGGGCGGACGATCGATTGGGCACGGCTCGAAGAACAGCCGTCGGACAGCGGCGACTGGACCTGTTCCACGTGGAACAGCGCGCGAAGCGTTCCGCAGATTTTCTGCGCGATCACGCGCACCAACCCCGAAACCCACGCGATCATCGCCGCGAATCTCGACCGCTCGCCGCTGTTCACCGGAGCGATCGGCGCGGCGGGTCCGCGTTATTGCCCGTCGATCGAGGACAAGATCCATCGCTTCGCCGATCGCGACGGGCATCAGGTGTTTCTCGAGCCCGAGGGGCTCGACTCGCCGCTCGTCTATCCGAATGGCGTGTCGACCTCGCTCCCCGCCGATGTCCAGCTCGCGATGCTGCGCACGATCGAAGGGCTGGAGAAAGTCGAGATCGATGTTCCGGGCTATGCGGTCGAATATGACCATATCGACCCGCGCGCGCTCGACCGCAGTTTGCAGCTTCGCGCGATCGACGGGCTGTATTGCGCGGGCCAGATCAACGGCACGACGGGCTATGAGGAGGCCGCCGCGCAGGGGCTGGTCGCCGGGGCGAATGCGGCGCTCGCGGCGAGTGGCCGCGATCCGCTGATCCTCGACCGCTCCTTATCCTATATCGGGGTGATGATCGACGATCTGGTGTTGCAGGGGGTGACCGAGCCCTATCGCATGCTCACCGCGCGCGCCGAATATCGGCTGCGGCTGCGCGCCGACAATGCGGCGACGCGGCTGACCCCGAAGGGGATGGCGCTGGGGCTGGTGCGGCCTGCGACGGCGGCGCTGTTCGAGGCGCGGCAGGCCGAGCGGGCGCGCGCCGAAGCGCTGCTGGCGGCGCCGGTCCTGTCGTCGGATTATGCCGCGATCGATCTCGCGATCCCGGGCGACGGGGTGACACGCCAGCGGATCGACCTGCTGCGCTTCCCCGATGCCACGATGGCGTCGCTCAAGACCCTCGCGCCCGCGCTCGACGGCATCGACGAGGCGATCCTGTCCGAGCTGGCCGAGGATGCGCATTACGCGCCCTATATCGCACGGCAGGACGCCGAACTGCGCGCGCTTGCCGCGAACGAGGCGATCGCGCTCGATCCCGCGCTCGATTATGGCGCGATCGGCGGGCTGTCGCGCGAGATGGTCGAGCGGTTGGCGAAAGCCCGGCCCGAGACGTTGGGGCAGGCGGCGCGGATCGACGGGGTGACGCCGGCGGCGCTGACCGCGATCATGGTGCATGGGCGGCGGCGGGCGGCGTGATCGTGGCCGCGCATCAAGACCCGAAAGAGGATAGCCACCCCATGAAGCTTTGGCGTTTGAGCCGCGAGCCGCATGTCGCGCTGGACGGGGCCGGGGCGGAGAAATTCGGTGGTCGATATTCGTCGGCGGGACGCCCGGTCGTCAGTCTTGCCAGCGAAGCCGGACTCGCGGTTCTTGTCGCGCTGCGCTATCTCTTGCCCGACCGTCTCGATGCGGAAAGCGACCATCTGCTGGGCTGGACGTCGGTTGATGCGGTGCCGGAGCGCATAGCCGACGACCTGCCACGTCCGGCTATCATCGCGTGCGTCGATGAATGGCTCGACACGCGGCGATCGCTGCTGGCGGCCATTCGGTCGAAGGTTCTGCCCGAAGCCGATGTGATCCTGATGAACCCCCGACACCCCGAGGCTGAGCGAGTGCCGCCGCTCGTCACGCGGCCGTTCAGCTTCGCCGAATGCCTGCACCGGCCGCCGATGCTGGATGTCTATCGCTGTCGTTGATGGACCGGCCTTCGATGAAGCTCACACAAAGACACAAAGAGACCGGTTTCGGTCGCGGTTGTCGGTCGCGATATCGCGCGAAGCGCGATTTATATGAAAATGCCGCACTCCAATTCTCATCGACGATGAATCTATCACACGACATCTTCGTGTCTTTGTGTGAGACATTTGCTCCGCCTGCTGGCGAGGTGCCTTTCTTCGCGTCTTCGCGTAAACTCATCAAAATCTCACGCAAAGGCGCAAAAGCGCGAAGAATAAGAGAGATTCCGCTTCGCGGGTTGGGATGCGAATGAGGGACGAAATGATGGTGTTGGCGAGCGAGGAGCAGGCGCGGGACTGGATTGGGGACGCCTTCGCCCCGGCGGTTCGGCAATGGGGGCAGCTCGAACGCTTCGCGGCGATGCTGGTCGAGGAGAATGACCGGCAGAATCTGATCGCGGCTTCGACGATCCCGAGCCTGTGGGTGCGGCATATCGCGGATAGCGCTCAACTGCTGTGTCTCGACCGGGCGAGCGACGGGCTTTGGGTCGACCTGGGGAGCGGGCCGGGGTTGCCGGGGCTGGTGATCGCGATTCTGAGCGAGCGGCCGCTGCTGCTCGTCGAATCGCGCAAGCGGCGCTGCGATTTTCTCCGCGCGGTCACGGACACCCTCGATTTGCGCTATGTCGAAGTCGCCGAAGCGCCGCTCGAACGCATCGAAACGCGGCCGGCAGCGACGATCAGCGCGCGCGCCTTTGCGCCGCTCGACCGGCTGATCGCCTTGTCCACGCGTTTTTCCACCGAATCGACGCGCTGGCTGCTGCCAAAGGGGCGAAACGCGGTTAAGGAACTGGCATTGCTGCCGCAGCCATGGCAGAGAATGTTTCACGTGGAACAGAGCCGCACCGACGCGACAAGCCGGATCTTGGTCGGCGAAGGTCGAATCGGCGCAGAACAGCGAGGAAAGCGATGATCCGCATTGCCGTGGCGAACCAGAAGGGCGGGGTCGGCAAGACGACGACCGCGATCAATCTGGCGACCGCGCTCGCGGCGACCGGATGGCGGACGCTCCTCATCGATCTCGACCCGCAGGGCAATGCGTCGACCGGGCTCGGCATCACGCAGGCGCAGCGCGAATATTCGAGCTATGACCTGCTGCGCGCCGAGGCGACGGTCGCCGAATGCGCGGTGCCGACCGCGGTGCCGCGGCTCGATATCGTCCCCGCGACCGTCGATCTGTCGGGCGCCGAGATCGAGCTGATCGAGTTCGCCGATCGGCTGCACCGCCTGCAACAGGCGCTGTCGGGCGCCGAAGCGGGGCAGTGGGACATCTGCCTGATTGACTGCCCGCCGTCGCTCGGCATGTTGACGCTCAATGCGCTGATCGCCGCCGAATCGCTGCTCGTGCCGCTCCAGTGCGAATTTTTCGCGCTCGAAGGGCTCAGTCAGCTGCTCACCACGGTCGAGCGCGTGCGCGGGCGCTTCAACCCGCAATTGTTCATTCTCGGGGTCGCGCTCACCATGTTCGACCGCCGCAACCGGCTGACCGACCAGGTGTCGGACGATGTCCGCGAAGTGCTCGGCCCGGTGGTGTTCGAGACGGTGATTCCGCGCAACGTCCGCCTGTCCGAAGCGCCGAGCCACGGCTTGCCGGCGCTGATCTATGACCATCGTTGCGCCGGGTCGGCCGCCTATATCGCGCTTGCGCGCGAGCTGATCGACCGCCTTCCCGACATTCGCAAGGCCGCTTAAATGTCTGATAATGAAAAGGAAATGGACGCGCACACGCCGCGCAAGCGGCCCTCCGGCCTGGGGCGCGGGCTGAATGCGCTGTTCGGCGACGTCGCGGTCGAAGCGCCGGTCCTCGCCACGCCGGGGGCGGCGGCGAAGGCGGCGCCGATACCGGGCGATGCGGTCCAGCACATCGCGGTCGCCGCGATTCGTCCGCTGCCGAACCAGCCGCGCCGCCATTTCGACGAGGCCGCGATCGTGGAGCTTGCCGATTCGATCGGCGCGCGCGGGCTTTTGCAACCGATCATCATCCGCCATGCTCCCGATGGGCAGGGCTATCAGCTCGTTGCCGGTGAACGCCGCTGGCGCGCGGCGCAGCGCGCCGGGCTGCACCAGATTCCCGCGCTCGTCCGCGACCTCGACGATGCCGCGACCTATGAGATCGCGCTGGTCGAGAATATCCAGCGCCAGGATCTGAATGCGATCGAGGAAGCGGCCGCCTATCGCCGCCTGATCGACGATTTCGGTCACAGCCAGGACGCGCTGGCGAAGCTCGTCGGCAAGTCGCGCAGCCATGTCGCGAACCTGATGCGGCTGCTCGACCTGCCGCAGGGCGTGCAGGATCTGGTCGGCGACGGTTCGCTGTCGATGGGGCATGCGCGCGCGTTGATCGGCGCCGTCGATGGCGAAGATATGGCGCGGCGGATCGTCAAGGAAGGCCTGTCGGTGCGCGCGGTCGAAGCGCTGGTGCGCGCGGGCAAGGGCGGCGGACGCAAGGCGCCGCTCGAATATAAGAGCCTCGACGGCGGCCGCGACCCCGATATCGTCGCGGTCGAACGCCACCTCGCCGAACTGCTGGGGATTGGCGTCGCGATCCACTATGCCGGCGGCGGCAAGGGCGCGCTGACGCTCAAATTTGGGTCGCTCGACCAGCTCGACATGATCTGCCAGCGGCTGAGCGGCGAAGGGATTTAGGCTTGCGGCCGGCGCCGGGAGGACGAATCGAGCCGCGCGCACTTTTGCCTCGCGGCCCCTTAATCTGTCCCGCGGCGGGCCGTTAACAGGCCATAGGCGATCCCCACGATCCGTCCTGTCATGGCCCAAGGCCTTGTTTTCGCTCGCTTGCACTATGCAACGCGGGCATTTTCTCTATACGCTGTTAACCATGCTTGTGGGGCAAAAACTGAACGGGTGATCGGCTAAAGGGGTCGGCGAATGGGGTGGGATTTCCATTCGAATTTCGACTTGTTCAAGGGACCAAATCATATGCGCACCACTGGAATGAAGCGCGCCCTCACCGGCGCCGCGATTGCTGCCCTCGCGATGACCGCCTCGGCGGCGCACGCTACGTCGGCGACGGCGACGGCCAAGGCCAAGATCCTTGCGCCGCTGACCATCCTCAACACCAGCGACCTCGATTTCGGGACGATCGTCAGCGGCACCGCCGCCTCGACCGTCGCGGTTTCGACCGCCGGCGCCGCGACTTGCGGCAGCGGCCTGACCTGCATCGGCACGACCTCGGCCGCGGGCTTCAGCCTCGGCGGGACGAGCGGCGCCAATGTCGGCATCAGCGGTCCGGCGACGGTCACGCTGACCGCGGGCAGCAATAGCATGACCGCCGCGCTGACCTATTCGGTGCCGAACCTGATGCTTACCGCGACCGGTGGCAGCTTCACGGTCGGCGGCACGCTGAACGTCGGCGCCAACCAGGCGGCGGGCAATTATTCGGGGACGTTCAACGTCACCGCCAACTACCAATAATATTGGGTGGGGGGCCGGCGGGCCGCGCGCTCGCCGACCGGACAAAAGGGCTCCAGAGCACCAGGCTCCGGGGCCCTTTTTGTTGCGCGCGAACCCATCATGGTTAGCAAAATATCAACCATGATGGCGCAACAGGGACGCGACCAACCAAATGGGGCGACGACCGTCGTCCCCGAACGATTGTGGGGATCGTGTCTATGTTGCGCTTTTTCAAGGGCTTTTGCCTGTTCTCGGCGGCTGCGCTCGGCACCGCCGCGCCGCCTGCCTGTGCCGCGGGCGACCTGCTCGTCGCGCCGACGCGCGTCATCCTCGACGGATCGCGCGGCACCGAGGTGATCCTCAACAATATCGGCAGCGCGCCGGCGACCTATCGCATCAGCCTCGAGGTCAAGCGGATGACCCCGGACGGCGGGCTCGACGAGATCGACGAGGCGAACGCGACGCCGGCCGAGCGCGCGGCGCTCGACATGATCGCCTTCAGCCCGCGCCGCGTCACCCTGCCGCCGAACCAGCCGCAGGTGATCCGCGTCGGGGTGCGCATCCCCGAAGGGCTCGCGCCGGGCGAATATCGCGCGCATATGCTGTTTCGTGCGGTGCCCGACGCGGCGCCCGCCGTCGCGGCCGATCGTGCAAAGCCCCTCGCCAAACCCGCGCCGACCGGCGTCTCGATCGCGCTGACGCCGATCTATGGCATCACCATTCCGATCATCGTCCGTGTCGGCGATCTTGGCGCGAGCGCGACGATCGGCGACGCCCGGGTCGGTGCGACGAAGAATGGACCGGCGTTCGAGTTCGACCTGACGCGCAGCGGCGATCGATCGGTCTATGGCGACATCGAAGTGACGCGGCCGGGAATGGCCGAACCGCTGCTGCTCGCGCGCGGCATCGCGATCTATCCCGAAGTCGCCGCGCGCACGGTGTCGCTGCCGATCACGCCTGACCTCGCCGCGAAGCTCAAGGGGCCGGTGCATATCCGTTATAGCGAGGATCGCGACATCGGCGGCGGCACGATCGACGAGGCCGACCGGGTCGTGAAATAGGCGCGGGGCAGGGCGGCGCCCGCGGGCGGACCGATGATCCGCGCGACCCTTTGGCGATGGATGGCGGCGCTGGTCGCCGGGTGGACGCTTGCCGGACTGGCTTCCGGCGGCGCCCATGCCGCTGAAAAAACGCCAGTTTCGGCCGCGTCCGATGGCTGGACGCCGAGCGAGGATGATCGCTGGCTGTTCGATCTGCGTTCGGGCCCGTATCGGCTCGGCGGCGGGGTGCGGGGGTATCAGACCCCGCAGGGGCTCTGCGTCGACCTGGGCGACATGGTGCTCGCGCTCGATCTGGCGGTGCGCATCGATACGAAGTTGCGCCGCGCAACCGGCTGGGTGTTCGACGAGCGCCGCAGCCTGCTGATCGACCGCGATGCGGACGAGGTGCGCGTCGGCAGCCAGCGTTATGCGATCGGCGCGACCGCGATCCGTGACGAGCCGGCGGGCTGGTGCGTCGACCTGGACAGCCTGACCAAATGGCTCGGCGTGCCGATCGCCGCCGATCTGCCGAACGCGGTGTTGCGGATCGATACCGCGGAAAAACTGCCCTTTCAGCTTGCGGCGGAGCGGCGCTCGCGCGCGGCGGGGCTTCGTCCGCAGGCGACGTTCGACCTTGCGAGCCTGCCACAGGCGGCGCGCCCCTATCGGGCATGGGCGACTCCGTCGGTCGATGTCGTCGCCTCGGCGGGGGTGGTTTCGGACCGCAAGGGCGGGTCATACACCCAGGCGCGCTATGAGATTTTTGCCGCGGGGGAGGCGATCGGGCAAAGTTTCGACGCGCGGCTGTCGTCGAACGACAAGGGCGTTCCCGACAGCCTGCGGATGCGCCTCTATCGTACCGATCCCGAAGCGCGGCTGCTCGGCCCGCTCCACGCGACCCATTATGCGGTCGGCGACGTCAGCCTGCTGTCGACCGGACTGGTCGCGCAAGGCGCGCCGGGGCGCGGCGCGGTGATCACCAACCGCCCGGTCGAGCGCCCCGACAGCTTCGACAAGACGAGCTTTCGCGGCGACCTGCCCGCGGGCTGGGACGCCGAACTGTATCGCAACGGGCAATTGCTCGCCTTCGCGAGCCCGAACGGCGACGGACGCTATGAATTTCTCGACGTCCCGCTGCAATATGGCGCGAACCGGTTCGAGATCGTCCTGTATGGCCCGCAAGGTCAGGTCCGGCGCGAAATCAGGCAATTGCAGGTCGGCATCGACTCGATCCCGCCGCAACAGACCTGGTATTGGGCGGGTGTGGCGCAGGAAGACACTGACCTGATCGAGTTTGGTCGGCGTGGCGGCGCCTTCCGGCGCGGTTGGCGCGGCACCGCGGGCGTCGAGCGCGGGCTCGACACCCGCACGTCCGCCGCGCTTTATTTGCACAGTCTGATGATCGAGGATGTCCGGCGCAATTATGGCGAGGTGGCGGTGCGCCGCTCGATCGGCCCGTCGCTGCTCGAAGTGGCGGGAAGCTATGCCGATAACGGTTCCGCGGCGCTGCGTGCAAGCTGGCTCGCGGCGTTCGGCGAAACCAACGTCCGCGCCGATGCGATGCGCGGGTGGGGCGGCTTCGTCTCCGACCGGTTCGTCGGTGGTATCGACGGCCTCTATTCGCTCTCGATCGACCAGTCGGTCGCGCTCGGGCGGACGGTCGTGCCGCTGCATTTCGATCTCGCGAAGATCGACCGCGCTTCGGGGGTGTCGAACCTTCAGGCGTCGGGCCGCGCTTCGCTGAGCTTTCGCGCCTTGTCCTTTACCGGACAACTCGACTGGAGTCGGACGAGCGCGCCGGTCGGTCCCGGCCCGCCCGACGAGCTGACCGCGACTTTGCTCGCCAACGCCCGGATCGGCCCCGTCCGCCTGCGCGGCGAGGCGCGCTTTGCGCTGTCGGGGCAGGCGGCCGACACCCGCCTCGCCGTCGTCGGCGAATGGGCGGGGAAGGGCGATGCCGAATGGCGCGCCGAACTCGGCTATGACAAGGGGCTCGACCGCGGGCGTGCGGGCCTTGGTTATACGCGCCGTTTCAAGATGTTGCAGCTCAGCGGCTTTGGCGAGGTGGCGACCGACGGCTCGGTCGCGGCGTCGCTGTCGCTCGCCTTCAGCTTTGGACCGAAACCCGCCGGTGGCGGCTGGCGGCTATCGAGCGAGAAGCTCGGCGGCCGCGGCCAGGTGACCGCCGATGTCTTCATGGACGAGAATGGCGACGGCATCCGCCAACCGGGCGAGGCGGCGCTCGGCGGCGTGCCGCTGACCGCCGGCAACGCCCTTGTCGAAGCATCGACCGACAGCGACGGCCGCGCGTCGATCGACGGACTCGAACCCTTTCGCCCGGTGATGATCGGGATCGACGCGGGCAGCCTGCCCGATCCCTATATCCAGCCCGCGCTGCCCGGCGTCGTCGTCACCCCGCGTCCCGGGGTCGCGACGCACGTCCTGCTGCCGATGACCGCGGCGGGTGAAATCGAAGGCGTGATGATCCGCGACGGCGGCAATCCGATCGAGGGGCTCGCGCTCGAACTCGTCGATGCCGAAGGCCGCGTCCGCGCGACGACCCTGACCGAATTCGATGGATATTATCTTTTCGAAAGCGTGGCTTACGGGCGTTATACGGTTCGCCTGGCCAAGGCATCGGCCGCCGCCTTGCGCCTCGACCCGGCGCTTGCGATCGGCGCGGCGCCGGGAAAGGCGGCGCCGCGCGTCAAGCTCGGCACCGTGGCGCTGAAACCGATCGCGCGCGGGCTGGCGAAGAGCGCGGCGCCCGGCGCGGGCCATGGCGTCCGCGGCCCGTCGGCGGAGGAAGTCGGCGGGCCGTCGTGACTGCTTCCTAGCAGCGCCCGCCGCGGCCGATCTCACGGCCGATCAGCGCACCCGCCGCACCGCCGATGATCGTTCCGGGTGCGTGGTCGCCATAGCGATCGACTTCGCGCCCGAGGAGCGCGCCCGCCGCACCGCCGACGATCAGCCCGGTCGTCCCGCTGCCGCGACGGCAATAATAGCGGTCGCGGTAATGGCCGCGCCGATGGTCGCGTCGGTAATCCCGGCGATAGTCGCTGCGATAGTCGCGATAGCGATCATGGTCGCGGTGGCCGTAATAGGAGTGGCGGTGATGGCGGTCGCGCGCCTCGGCATCGGCGGGCAGCGCAGCGATGGCGCTCGCTCCGATCAGCGCGGAAAGTGCCAGTTTCTTCATCCAGATCATGGTGTTCATCCCATTGTCTTTGGTCCCGCGACCATATTAGGAAGCCAAAGCTGGCGTTTCGCTGAACCACCGCCTGATTTGGCCGCCGCGAGCACGGCTCGACCGCGTTCGGAGGCGTTTCGTCGCGTCGCCGCCGGGGCCTTTGGCGACGACCGTCACGGCGAACGGCCCGCGGCGCTCGATTCCCCCACCCGTGTTAATCAGTTCTTAGCCATGTTTGGGCACAGCGGCAGGCAAGCAAGGCTTTCCTGTGGGGGATTATATGACCGACGTCCAAATGCCGACCAGCCGTCCGACCAGCGCCGATGTCGCGATTGTCGGCGCCGGCCCGGCGGGGCTGACCGCCGCCTATCTGCTGACCCGGCAGGGGTATAAGGTGACGGTGATCGAGAAGGATCCCGTCTATGTCGGCGGCATCAGCCGCACCGTCGAACATGAAGGCTTCCGCTTCGATATCGGCGGGCATCGCTTTTTCTCGAAAAGCCAGGAAGTCGTCGACCTGTGGAACGAAATCCTCCCCGACGATTTCATCCAGCGCCCGCGGATGAGCCGCATCTATTATGAGGGCAAATTTTACTCCTATCCGCTGCGCGCGTTCGAGGCGCTGTGGAATCTCGGCATCGTCCGTTCGGCGCTGTGCATGGCGAGCTACGCCAAGGCGAAGCTGCTTCCCAATCGCACGGTGCGCAGTTTCGAGGACTGGACGATCAACCAGTTCGGGCAGAAGCTCTATTCGATCTTTTTCAAGACCTATACCGAAAAGGTGTGGGGCATGCCGTGCGACGAAATGTCGGCCGACTGGGCGGCGCAGCGCATCAAGGGGCTGAGCCTCGGCGCCGCGGTGCTCGACGGGCTGAAGCGCAGCCTCGGGCTCAATAAGGCGCCCAACGACGGCATGGCGACCAAGACCCTGCTCGAAACCTTTCGCTATCCGCGGCTTGGGCCGGGGATGATGTGGGAGGCGGCGGCGGACAAGGTCGTTCAGGGTGGCAACCATGTGCTGATGGGCCACAGCTTCAAACAGCTCACCCAGGATCAGGTCAGCGGCCGCTGGCGACTGACCGCAACCGGACCCGGTGGCGACATCGTGATCGACGCCGCGCATGTGATCAGTTCGGCGCCGATGCGCGAACTGGCGGCGCGTATCCATCCGCTGCCCGCCTGCGCGCTCACCGCCGCGCCCAAGCTCAATTATCGCGACTTCCTGACCGTCGCGCTCAAGATTCGCTCGGACGATCTGTTTCCCGACAATTGGATCTATATCCACGACAGCAAGGTGCAGGTCGGCCGGGTGCAGAATTTCCGGAGCTGGTCGCCCGAAATGGTGCCCGATCCGGCGATCGCCTGCGTCGGCCTCGAATATTTCTGCTTCGAGGGCGACGGGCTCTGGTCGTCGAGCGATGCCGACCTGATCGCGCTGGCGACGAAGGAAATGGCGATCCTCGGCCTTTGCAACGCCGATGATGTCGTCGGCGGCGCGGTGGTGCGGCAGGAAAAGGCCTATCCGGTCTATGACGATGATTATGCCGCGCATGTCGCGGTGATGCGCGAGGAACTCGAAGCGCGCTATCCGACGCTGCACATGGTCGGGCGCAACGGCATGCACCGCTATAACAACCAGGATCATGCGATGATGACCGCGATGCTGACGGTGCGCAACATCGTCGCCGGCGCGCGCGTCTATGACATCTGGGGCGTCAACGAGGACGCCGAATATCACGAAAGCGGCAGCGAGGGCGAACAGGCGGCGCTGGCGTCGGTTCGCGACGTTCCGGCGCGCGTTTCGAAGGCCGCCTGAGCCATGGCTTCGGGCGAAGATGCGATGACGACTCCCGTCACCCGGATGATCGGCCTGGTTCGCCGCGGCGAGGCGCGCTGGCTGAACTATCTGTTCGCCAGCGGGCTGGCGCTCGGCAGCGACGCCGGGCTGTTCCTGCTGCTGCTCGATGCCGGATTGCGACCGATGGCGGCGTCGGCGATCGGCTATTGTGCGGGTATCCTCGTCCACTGGCTGGTTTCGAGCCGGCTCGTCTTTGCCGACGGCACGGCGGCGCGCGGCACCGGTGAACGGCATCGGCAGAAATGGCTGTTCGTCGGGTCGGCGCTCGTCGGGCTGGCGCTCACGACCGCGATCGTCGGCGCCGGCACCGCACTCGGACTCGACCCGCGGCTGGCGAAGCTCGCGGCGATCGTCGTCAGTTTTCAGGCCACCTATCTGCTGCGCCGTCACATCGTCTTTCGGGCCGCCGTGGCATGACCGAAGCGGCGCGGCCCGCGCCCCCACTCGCGCCTCCGCTCCCGGCGCCGACCACTCCTGGCTTCAGCCCGTGGTTCACGCCGGTCCGGATCGCGCTGATCGTCTGGGCGGCGATGAGCCTGGTCGCGATCGTCGCGCGCTGGCACGCGATCGCGACGATCGAACTCAGCGACACCGACGATGCGATGCGGATGGCGCAGGTCCGCGACCTGCTCGCCGGGCAAGGCTGGTGGGATCTCACCCAATATCGCGTCAATCCGGCCGGCGGCGGCGTGCTGATGCACTGGTCGCGCATCGTCGATGCGCCGCTCGCGCTTGCAATCCTGCTGTTGAAGCCGCTGCTGGGCCAGGGGCTGGCCGAACAGGTCGTGATGACGCTGTGGCCGCCGCTGCTCGGCGCGGCGCTCAGCGTCGCGTGCGTGCGCGGCTATCGGCATTTGTCCGACCGGCGGATCTCCTATGTCGTGCCGCTCTACCTCGTCTCGGCCGCCTTCATCGTGATCCAGCTTCGCCCGCTCCGGGTCGATCATCACGGCTGGCAGATTTTCCTCGCGATGCTGATCATGGGGCAGGCGCTGCGGCCCGCGAGCGCGCGGGCGGGGCTGATCGGGGGGGTAAGCGCCGCGGCGCTGCTCGCCATCTCGATCGAGGGTCTGCCCATTGTCGCGCTGTTCGCGGCGCTCGCTGCGCTGCGCTGGGCGCTGCACGCGCGCGCCGACGACCGGGCCAGGCTCGCCGGATATATGGGCGGCCTTGCCGGCGGCGCGGCGCTCCTCCAATTCCTGACGCGCGGCCCCGCCGGGCTCGCGGGCCATTGGTGCGATGCGCTGTCGGCGCCCTATATCGCCGCCTTCGCCGCCGCCGCCGCGCTGGTGTTCGTGATCGTCCGCGTCGACCCGGCGCGCCGCTGGACCCGCTTCGCCGCGCTCGGCGGCGCGGGCGCGCTCGCCGCCGGGGCGCTGGTGGCGGTCGAGCCGCTGTGCGCCGCTGGCCCTTTCGCGACGCTCGACCCGATCGTCGTCCAATATTGGTATCGCAACGTCCTCGAAGGCCAGCCGGTGTGGGCCTCGTCGGCAACGACGGTGCTGTTCGTGATCGTCCCGTCGATCGTCGGGCTCGCCGGATCATTGCTCGCGTGGCGCGCCAGCGACAGCGCCGAGGATCGCAGGAATTGGGCGACCGTGACCGCCGCGCTGCTCGGCGCGGCGGTGCTGTCCTTGCTCGTGCTTCGCGCCGCGGGCACCGCGCAGCTTTTTGCGCTGCCGGGCTCAGCCTGGCTGGGGCTGCATATCTGGACCCGCGCGCGGTCGATCGCGGCCTTGCTGCCGCGCGTCGCGGTGTCGGCCGCGGCGGCGCTCACCCTGCCGCTGCTCGGCGGGCTGGCGGCGGCGGCGATCGCCGGCCTCGCCTTTCCGGCGGTCAAGGCCGCGCAGAATGAGAAAGAAAAAAGCGTTGCGGAGCAGACCTGTATCGATCCGGTGACGGTCGCCGCGCTCGACCGCCTGCCGCCGACGGTGATGCTGACCCCGATCGACCTCGGCGCGCCGCTGATCTTCTGGACCCACCATGCGGTGGTCGCGACGCCGCATCACCGCAACCGCGAGGCGATGGCCGATACGCTGCGCATCTTCATCGGCGATCCGGCAAAGGCCGAGGCGCTGGTGCGCAAGCAGAAGGCGACGCTGATCGTCTATTGCCCGACCGCCAATGATTTTTCGCAATATCGCCGCGTGAGCAAGGCGTCGCTGGCGGCGCACCTCTATGCCGGAACACCGCCCGGCTGGCTCGAACGCGTGCCGATGCCGGGCGATAGCGGGCTGGCGGTGTGGCGGGTCAGGCCCGCGCGCTGAGGCGTTTCGGTCAGGCGGGGGTGAAACGCAGCGCCGCGCCGTTCATGCAATAGCGCTTGCCGGTCGGTTTCGGCCCGTCGTCGAAGACATGGCCGAGGTGCCCGCCGCAGCGGCGGCAATGCACTTCGGTGCGGGCGACGCCGATCGCATGATCGGTCGAGGTTGCGACCGCGCCCTTCAGCGGCGCCCAGAAACTCGGCCAGCCGGTGCCGCTCTCGAACTTGGTCCGGCTCGAATAGAGCGGCAGCGCGCAGCCCGCGCAGGCGAAGATCCCGGCGCGATGCTCGTCGTTCAGCGGGTTGGTAAAGGCGCGCTCGGTCGCCGCCTGGCGCAGCACCTTATATTGCATCGGGGTCAGCCGCTTCTGCCATTCGGCGTCGGACAATCGCCAGCCGGGCTCTGCGAGCGGCCGCTTGCCGGGCTTGGCGAACAGCATCGGCGCGGCGATCAGCGCGCCGCCGAGCGCGAGTCCGGACAATATATAGCGGCGTTCGATCATGTCGGGCGTCCTCATGCCCCCTGTACGCAGCGAATCTGCGCCCGGTTGCGGCCCGATGTCAATAACGCTCGAGCTCGACCTGCATGTGGCGATAGCCGTGGACGAAGCTGGCGTTGACGCGCTCGGGCTCGGCCAGCACGTTGACGCGCAGGCGGCGCTTCTGCATTTCGGAGATCAGCGTCGTGAGCTGCAATTCGGCGACGCGCGCGCCGACGCAGCGGTGGATGCCGTAACCGAAGGCAAGGTGGCGGCGGGCGTTTTCGCGGTCGACGATGATCCGGTCGCCATCGGGAAAGACGCTTTCGTCGCGGTTCGCCGACGCATACCATAGCGCGATCTTGTCACGTTTTTTGATCTGGTGCCCGAACAATTCGGTGTCCTCGGTCGCGGTGCGCCGCATATGCGCGAGCGGGGTCTGCCAGCGCAGAATCTCGTGCATCGCGTTGACCGCGAGGTCGGGATCGTGATTCGCCTCGAGCTTCGCGCGCTCCTCGGGGAAGCTGTGCAGGCCATAGGCATAGGCCGACATCGAATTGCGCGTCGTGTCGTTGCCGCCGACGATGAGCAGGATGAGATTCCCCATGAACTCATTCTCGCTCATATGCTTCATCGCGTCGGACTGGAGCATGATCGAGATCAGGTCGTGCGGGCCGGGGTTCTGCGCCTTGCGGTCCCACAATTGCTTGAAGGCGGCGCCCATCTCGAACGCGGTGGCAAGGCGCGCATGGCGTTCCTCGACGGTGCTGAAGCTTTCGATATCGCCGAGCGCGTCGGACCAGCGGGTCAGATTGTGGCGATCCTCCCACGGAAAATCGAACAGGATCGCGAGCATGTCGGTGGTCAGCTCGATCGATACCTTCTCGACCCAGTCGAACGGCGTGCCGACCGGCAGCGTGTCGATCAGCGCCGCGGTGCGTGCCTGCGTGTCGGCGCGCATCCGGTCGGTTTCCGACGGGCCGAAGGCGGGGGCGACGGTGCGGCGCTGCGCGGTATGCTGCGGCGGGTCCATCGCGATGAACATCGGCATCGGCACATCGCCTTCCTGCAGATGATCGACCCCGTCGCCGGCGACGGTGATGCCGCCATATTCCCAGCTCGACGAAAAAATCTTGGGCAAAGCCTCGATATGCTGGATCGGCTTATAGGTCGTCACCGACCAATAGGGGCCGAATTTCGAATCCTCGCAATAATGGATCGGCGATTCGGCGCGCAGCCGGCGCATCGGTTCCTGCCAGCGATCCTCGCGCCATAGTTCGGCGCGGCTGACGTCGAGGGGATTGGCGGCGTCGGCTTCGACGCGGATCTGGGTGGCCATGGAGCACTCCTCTGCGTGGCCGTCGCGTGCGGCCGATTCCGTTGCAGAATGCCACTATTTACAGCTTTGTCAATGCGAGGTGCCCAGTATGGCGTCGCCCCCGCGGAGGCGGGAGTCGCTGGCGTTTTACGCTGTGCTGAAGGATCAGGCCGACAGCGGCCTCCGCCTCCGCGGGGGCGACGGCTATGACCGCTTTCGCCTCCAGAATTTGAGCCCGCCGCCGCTGCTGAGCACCCCGGCGCGGAACATCTTGACCGACAGATAGACGACCAGCGCGACCCAGATCGCCTGCCAGCCGAGCGCGAGCAGGTGAACGCCATGCCCTTCGTCGGTTGCGGCGCGCGCCGCCATCGCGAAGGGCGAGGAGAAGGGGAATATCTGCGCGAATGTCGCGAGGCTGGAGGTCGGCGCGCTCGCGGCGGCGGCCGACAGGCTGAACATGCCGACCTGGAAGATGGTGATCGGCAGGCTGAGCATCTGAATTTCGCGCACCGTCCCCGCCTGCGCCCCGACGCCGAGGAACACCGCGCCGAGCAGCAGGAAGGCCATGACGAAATAGGCGAAGCCGACGCCGATGAAAAAGGGCCAGCCGCTCGCCGGGGCGACCGCGAGCGCGGCGGCGGGCTTGCCCGCGGCGGCGATCGTCGCCGGGTCCAATTGCGTCGCCGCGACGAAGCCGCCGGCGATCGCGACGAGAATCCAGAAGGCGATGAACAATATCGCGACCCCGAGCATGCCGAGCAGCTTGCCGAGGAACACGCTTTCGAGCGGCACCGCGGCGGCGAGAATCTCGATCACCTTGTTGCCCTTTTCCTCGGCGAGCGAGCTGACCGTCTGGCCGGCGAGCAGCAGGGTCACGAGGAAAATGATGAACACCGCGCCGAACCCCAGCGACTGCTGTGCGGCGATGCTCGTCCCGCCGCGCGTGATCGCCTCGAAATGCGGCGCGATCGGCGGCGGCGCCCCGGCGACGCGGTTCTGCACCACCGCGCCCGCGAGCAGCGCGAGATAGCGGCCGGAGCTGCTCCCTGCCTCGCGCTCGACGATGCGCGGGGTCGCCAGCGGCCCGCTCATCACCGCATAGGTGTCGCTGCCCTTTTCGCGCGCGACCGCGACCGGATCGAGGGCCGCGCTCGCGACGCGGACTTCGAGCGTCGCGGGTTCGCGCGGCATCGCGGCGCGCAGGCGCGTGTCGGCGGCACGCAGCGCTTCGACATCGGCGGCATCGGCGATCGCGACGATGCGGCCGGCGCCGCGCGCGCTGTCGGCGAGCTGCGACGCGCCCATGCCCCCGGCCAGCCCCATGCCGACCATGAACAAAGGCGCGAGCAGGAACAGCAGGAAAGTCGGCGTCGCGACGATCGCCAGAAAGTCGCGGCGCGCGATGACGAGCAGATTCTTGAGGAAGGGAGTCATGCCGCGGCCTCCTCGATCGCGTCCGCTTCGGGGGCGTCGTCGAATTCGGCATCGACCTGGCGCACGATATGGACGAAGGCGTCGTGCAGCGCGGGGCGCGCGATCGACAGGCCCGCGACGCCATGACCGCTCGCGGTGATGCGCGCGAGCAGCGGCTCGACGTCGCTTTCCTCGATCGCGAAATGCCAGGCCTCGCCCTTGCGCGTCGCGGCGGCGGGGAGCAGCGCGGCGACGGCGTCGCTGCCGTCGCGCGGCGTGTAGCGCACCTGCATCGGCAGCAGCGCGCGCGCTTCGTCGACCGTCCCTTCAAAGCGGCGGGCGCTGCCCGCGATGATCGCCAGCCGGTCGCAGAGTCGCTCGGCGTGCGCCATGACATGGGTCGAAAAAAGGATCGTCGCGCCGCGACCCTGCTCGCGCCGGACGATCGTTTCGAGCCGCTCCTGATTGACCGGGTCGAGCCCCGAAAAAGGCTCGTCGAGGACAATCAGGTCGGGCGTATGGACGATCGACCCGATCAACTGGACCATCTGCGCCATGCCCTTCGACATCTTGCGGATTTTCTCGTCGATCACGCGTTCGAGGCCAAGCTCGGTCATGAAGATCGCGGCGCGGCGGCGCCCCTCGGACCAGTCGAGCCCGCGCAGCGCGCCCATGAAGGCGATCGCCTCGCGCGCCTTCATGCCGGGATAGAGGCCGCGCTCCTCGGGAAGATAGCCGATGCGGTGGCGCACCGTCCGCGGCTTGTGCCCGCCGAGCAGCCGGCTCGTCCCCTCGTCGGGATCGATGATGCCCAGCATCATGCGCAGGCTTGTCGTCTTGCCGGCGCCATTGGGGCCGAGCACGCCATAGATGCACCCCGCGGGAACTGTCAGCGACACCTGATCGACCGCCTTGAAGCTGTCGAAATATTTGGTGAGGCCGGTCGCCTCGACACTATAATCGGTCAAATGCTGGTCCCTGAGATTAAGCGTTGCCGGACTATGGCACGAAGATATCGATGCCGTATAGAGCGGCAATGGTTGCCGAAGCCTTGCCCCCCGTCCACGACGGAATCGAACCGCGACTCGAAGCCGTCGCCCGCGACCATGGCTTCGCGGCGTTCGGGATTGCGCGCGCCGACGCCGCGCCCGAAACCGCGGCGCGGCTGACCCGGTGGCTGGCCGAGGGCTGTCACGGCGACATGATCTGGATGGAAAGCCGCGCCGGGCAGCGCGGTTCGCCGCAAGGGCTGTGGCCCGAGGTCCGCTCGGTGATCGCGCTGGGGATGAGCTATGCCCCCGAACAGGATCCGCTCGCGCTTGCCGAGGTGCCGGACCGCGGCCGCATTTCGGTCTATGCGCAGGGCGCCGACTATCATGACGTCGTCAAACGCGCGCTGAAGGCGGTCGCGCGCTGGCTGGTCGCCGAGGCGCCGGGCGCCGAGGTCAAGGTGTTCGTCGACACCGCGCCGGTGATGGAAAAGCCGCTCGCCGCCGCCGCCGGGCTCGGCTGGCAGGGCAAGCACAGCAATATGGTCAGCCGCGAGCATGGCAGCTGGCTGTTCCTCGGCGCGATCTATACGACGCTCGATCTCGTGCCGTCGGCCGCCGCGCGCGACCGCTGCGGGAGTTGCACCGCGTGCCAGGATGCGTGCCCGACGCAGGCCTTTCCCGCACCCTATCGCGTCGATGCGCGGCGCTGCATCTCCTATCTCACCATCGAACATGACGGGCCGATCCCGGTCGAGCTGCGCCGCGCGATGGGCAATCGCATCTATGGCTGCGACGATTGCCTGGCGGTCTGCCCGTGGAACAAATTCGCCGATACCGCGGCGCGCCACCGCGCCTTCCTGCCGCGCGCCGAGCTGGCCGCGCCGTCGCTCGCCGACCTGCTCGCGCTCGACGATGCGGGGTTTCGCCAGGTGTTCGCGGGGTCGCCGATCAAGCGCATCGGGCGGAACCGCATGGTCCGCAACGCGGCGGTTGCGGCGGGAAACAGCGGCGATCCCCGGTTCCGGGCGCGACTCGAGGAACTGCTGGGCGACGAATCGCCGATGGTGGCCGACGCGGCGGCATGGGCACTCGATGAATTGACGTCATGATGCCTCGTTGCTTCGCGCCTCGCAATGACGGGCTTTTACCGCCGCAACGCCGTGATGCAGCTATCGACATTGGCGTCGCGCCCGTCGGGGGTGCGCGCATCGACATAGGTCGCGATCGGCTCGGCGCCCTGTTTCGGCGCGTAATAATAGATATCGAGAATGCAGGGCGACCCTGCGAATTGCAGTTTGCGGCCCATGCCTTCGCTGACGTCGAGCCGCGGCTTGCCGAACAGCGACAGCGCGGCGTTCGCCGCATGGCCGACCAGGCTGTTGTTCTGGGTGATGCGCGGCGGGGTCGGTGGCGGGACGGGCCGCGCCGCGGGTGCGGTGGGGCGCGGCACCGCGGCCCCCGCGCAGCCGCCAAGCGTGGCGGCGAGCGCCGCGATGGCGAGCGGCCTCAAATATCTCGTCATGTTTCCCCATCCCTGAGATGCAACAGGTGGACGGCCATAGCCGCGCCGATGATCGGGGCCAACAGATTGGCGACGGGCACCAGAAAGCTTGCGGCGGACAGTGCGCCGAGCGACCAGCGCGCGCCGCGGCCGAGCGGCGGCCGGTCGGGATGGCGCGCGCGCACCATCGCCTCGAGGTCGCGGCCGAGCAGCGCGGCGTTGAGGGCGAAGGCAAGCAAAGGCGCGCCGACCGCGGTGAACAGCAGCAGGATATAGAGCGGCAGCGCGACCAGGTTCACCGCGATCAGCCGTGCGACCGAAGCAAGGCCGAGGCGCAGGCTTTTGGCGAAACGGACCGGCACCGCGCGCGCCGCCGCGGCCGGATAGTGCCGCCCCTCGATATCGGCGACGATGCCGTCGGCGAACAGCCCGACGACGAGGATCGCGACCGCGCGGAACAGCAGCCAGCTTACCGCGATCAGCAGCAGGGCGACCAGCACGCCAGCCATGTCGAGTTCGACGCCGTCCAGCCATTCCCAATGCTCGAGCGCCCAGCGCGCGGCGAGGAAAAGCGCCGCGCCCGCGACGGCGAAGACGAGCAGGGTCAGCGCGAGGCTCGCCGCCAACACCCGCAGCACGCGCGGATGCGGCAGATCCTTCAGCGCGAGCAGCAGGGCGTGGACGGCGCGGGCCATAGGGTAGGGATGGCGCGCCGATGGGCCGCGCGTCAAGCGTCGCGCTTGCCTTGGCGCGCCGCCGCCCGTAAAGGCGCGCGCAGCTTTTCCCATCCAGAACAGGAATTTTCATGGCCTCCACCGCCCGTTTCGATGTCGTCGCGATCGGCAATGCGATCGTCGACGTGATTGCCCGCGCCGACGATGCGCTGATCGCGGCCGAGGGCCTTGCCAAGGGGTCGATGCGGCTGATCGATGCCGAGGAGGCGGCGCGGCTTTATACGGCGATGGGCCCGGCGGTCGAAATGTCGGGCGGCTCGGCGGCGAATACGCTCGCCGGGATGGCGGCGCTCGGCCAGCGCTGCGCCTTCATCGGCCAGGTCGCCGACGACCAGCTCGGCCAGGTCTTTACCCACGATCTGACCTCGCTGGGGGTTGCCTTCGAGACGCCGCCGCTCAAGGACAGCGACCCGACCGCGCGCTGCCTGATCTTCGTCACCCCCGACGGCCAGCGGACGATGAACACCTTCCTCGGCGCGTCGCAGAATCTGGGCCGCGATTCGCTTGCCCCCGCGCTGATCGCCGATGCCGACATCCTCTATCTCGAAGGCTATTTGTGGAACGCCGATGCCTCGCGCGCGGCGATGGCCGAAGCGATCGGCCTTGCGCGCGGGGCGGGCCGCCGCGTCGCCTTCACCCTGTCCGACACCTTCGTCATTGCGGCGCATGGCGAGGATTTCCGCCGCATGATCGCGGCGCGCGAGATCGACATCCTCTTCGCGAACGAGGCGGAACTGCTCGAACTCGCGCAAGAGCAGGATTTCGAAACGGCGCTGGCCAGCGTTGCGGCCGACGTGCCGCTGCTCGTCGTGACGCGCAGCGAAAAGGGCGCGGTCGCGGTGGCGAACGGCGAGCGCGCCGCGGTCCCGGCCGAGCCGATCGATCATGTCGTCGACACCACCGGCGCGGGCGACCTGTTCGCGGCGGGCTTCCTCGCCGGGCAGGCGCAGGGCCGGGCCATCGCCGATTGCCTGACGATGGGGGCGGTCTGCGCGCGCGAGATCATCGCGCAGGTCGGCCCGCGCGCCCAGACCGACCTCAAGTCCAAGGTCGCGACGCGGGTCGGGTAAGGCGCAAAAATTGTGCGTCCCCACGAAGGCGGGGATCCATCTCCGGCCGGTTCCATTTTGCACCGACCGGTGATGGGCCCTCGCCTTCGCGGGGGCACGCAAATTATCCAGCATAACGAGGATGCGATTCAGGCGGCGGGTTCCGCTGCCTCCGGATGCTTGCGGAACAGCGCGCGGTCGGCGGGGCCGAAGCCGCGCGTCCAGATCAGCCAGGCATAGATGCCGAGAATGACCGGGACGCCGATCAGCAGTTCGGCCCATTCGGGAAGCTTCGTCGCGCCCCAGCCGAGCACCGCCGCGCCCCCGGTCGCCCAGACGAGCGCCCAGCGCAGGCTGTTCACCGGCGCGCCGAGCACCTTTGCGAGCAGCCGCGCCTTGACCACCGAGGCAAAGCCGAGCGCGAGCATCAGCGCCAGCGCGACCGCCGCCGCATAGGTGATGGGGTCGAGCCCCATCGACCGGGCAATGAGGATCAGCACGACGCTGAGCACCGCCTGTAGCGCGAGGGTCGCGAGGCTGATGAGCAGGTTGCGGTGGCGCGCGACATAGACGAGCGCGGCTTCGCTGACGACCGCGGTCGCCGCGACGACCTCGGCCGCGAGCAGGAAGGCGAGGGCGCCGGCGCCGCCGACGAATTGCGGACCGACGAGGCCCATCACCGCTTCGCCGGGAATGCCGAGCGCGAGCGCGATCCCCGCCTGCGCGGCGATGATCCAGAAACCGACCTGGCTGACCTGCGCGGCGATCGCGCCCAGGCGGTTTTCGGCGAGATTGCGGGTGATCACCGGGCCGAGAATCGGCTCGAAGCTGGTCTTGAGCTTTTGCGGCAGCGAGGCGACCTGCTGCGCCATATAATAAATGCCGTAGATCGTCGGCGAGGTGAACTGGCCGAGGATGAACAGGTCGAGGCGGCGCGTTCCCCATTCGATCGCATCGGCGGCGGCGAGCGGCGCGTTGCGGCGGGCAACCATGATCAGGTGCGACGGCTGCGGCCGCCAGACGCCGGGGCCGCCATAGTGGCGGATCATCGGGATCAGCGCGGTCAGGAATGCGCCGACCATCGCCGCGGCATAGGAGAGCATCAGCCCGTCGCGCGGCGACACATACCAGAAACCGGCGGCGGCGATGCTGATCACCCAAGGTTCGACGACCGCGCGCGCGCGCACCGTCGCGCCGATATCGAAGCGATAGGCACAGGCGGCGAGCGCGACGTCGGTGCCCGCGATCGCAAAGACGAGCAGCGCCATCCAGCGGTCGGTGCTGTCGATGTCGCCCGCCGGAAACATGATGTGCGGCAGGAGAAGGAGGATCGCCGAACCGATCGCCGAGGCGAGGAAGGCGACGAACATGCCGTCCCACACGACGTGGCGATGATCGGCCCCTTCGGCGCTGAGCTGTTCGGCGAGGCCGCGCTTGAGGCCGAGCGTGGCAAGCTGCGCGACCAGTTCGATGACGAGGACGGCGAAGGCGAAGCGTCCGACCGCTTCGGGCCCGTACCAGCGGCCCGCGAAATAGAGAAAGGGCAGGCGCGCGACGAGGCGCATGATGAAACCGAGGAAATTGGTGCGCCCACCCTTGGCGAGCGCGGCGGTATCGGCGTCAGCCAGCGCAGGCTCGGCGGATGCGGGGCTGCGCGCGGTCGCGCTGTCCGTCTGGCTCAAGCCTTGCGCCCCTTCCGTTGTTCCCCGGCGACCCGTCTAGCGCGCGCGGGGGGGGCAGGCAATTGCGATAGGCTGGTCATCGCCCCTCGGGTCGCAGCGGGCGGCTGAGCAGAGCCTGAATGGCTTCGCCCGCGCGGATGTCGCCGGCAACGAGCCGGGCGACCGCGTCGGTGATCGGCATCTCGATGCCGTCGGCGCGCGCCGCAGCGGCGATCACCGGGGCGCTGAACGCGCCTTCGGCGACGGTGCGGCGGTCGGCCATCAATGTTGCCGCGTCGGCGCCGCGCCCCAGCCCTTGCCCCAGCGCGAAATTGCGCGAGTTGGACGAGGTGCAGGTGAGGACGAGGTCGCCGAGCCCGGCGAGCCCCGCGAGGGTGTCGGCCTGGGCGCCGCGCGCCAGCCCGAAGCGCGTCATTTCGGCGAAGCCGCGGCTGATCAGCGCGGCGCGTGCGTTGAGTCCCAGCCCGGCGCCATCGACGATTCCACACGCGATCGCGAGGATATTCTTGACCGCGCCACCGATCTCGGCGCCGATCATGTCGGTCGACACATAAGGCCGGAAATGCGGGCGGGCGAGCGCCTGCGCGAGCGCTTCGGCGGTCGCGGTGTCGGCGGCGGCGAGCGTGATCGCGGTCGGCAGGCCGGCGGCGACTTCGTGCGCGAAGGTCGGGCCCGACAGCACCGCCAGCGGCCGGTCGGAACAGACATCGCGCGCGATGTCGATCGGAAAGGCAAAGCTCTGTGCCTCCATGCCCTTGCTGCAAAAGATCAGCGGGGCATGGCCGGCGGGCAGGTCGGCCAGCACCGCGCGCAGAAAAGGAACCGGGACGACCACGAGCAGCGCATCGCACGCCGCGAGGTCGGCCAGATCGCCGGTCGCGACGAGCGAAGGCGACAGGCTGGCGCCGGGGAGGAAAAGCGGGTTGCGATGCTCGGCATTGATCGCCGTGACGACCGCATCTTCGCGCGCCCAGAGGCGGACGGGAGCACCTTCGGCGGCGAGCAATTGCGCCAGCGCGGTGCCCCAGGCGCCCCCGCCGACCACCCCGAAGCGGCTGTATGACGTCATGCCTTCACTCCGGCGCCGCGCACCGCCTCGGCCCCGGCGTCGAGCGGCCAGCGCGGCCGCGCCGCGATATCGAGCGGGTCGGTCAGTCCTGCGGCGAAGCGCTCGGCACCCGCCCAGGCGATCATCGCGCCATTGTCGGTGCACAGCCACAGCGGCGGTGCGACGAAGGCCTTGTCGAAGCGGGCGGCGAGATCGGTGAGCGCGGCGCGAATCGCGCCATTGGCGGCCACTCCGCCCGCGACGACGAAGGCGGTGGCGTCGGGGCAGGCGGCGAGCGCGATGCGGCTGCGGTCGACGAGGCAGTCGACGACCGCCTGCTGGAAGGAGGCGGCGAGGTCGGCGACGCGATGCTCGCCGCTCGCGGCGGCGCGCGCGACGGCGCTCTTCAGCCCTGCGAAGGAGAAATGCGGCTCGGCGCTGCCGACGAGCGGGCGCGGGAGCGCGACCGCCTGCGGGTCGCCGTCGCGCGCGATGCGCTCGACCGCCGGACCGCCGGGATAGCCGAGCCCGAGCAGCTTCGCGGTCTTGTCGAAAGCCTCGCCCGCCGCGTCGTCGATCGTCGTCGCGAGGCGGCGATAATCGCCGACCCCCTTGACGAGCAGCAACTGGCAATGGCCGCCCGAGACGAGCAGCAGCAGATAGGGAAATGCGAGCGACGGATCGGCGAGCCGCGGGCTCAGCGCATGACCTTCGAGATGATTGACCGCGATCAGCGGCTTGCCCGCGGCATGCGCGAGTGCCTTGCCGGTGACGAGCCCGACCATCACCCCGCCGATCAGACCCGGCCCCGCGGTTGCGGCGATCGCATCGACCGCGGCGAGCGTTACGCCTGCGTCGGCCAGCACGCCCTCGACGATTGGCGCGAGGCGATCGACATGCGCGCGCGCGGCGATTTCGGGGACGACGCCGCCATAGGGTTGATGCTCGGCCTCCTGCCCCGCGACGCGGTGGGCGAGAATGCGCCGTTCGCTATCGACGAGCGCGGCCGCGGTTTCGTCGCAGCTAGATTCGAGGCCGAGGATAAGGGACATATAAGTCGCTCCCTTACGCGGGCGAAGGGCCGGGGGGCAAGCGGCGGTGTTGGGGAGATTCGCGCAGAGGCCGCAGAGAAGAAAGAAAGATAGTTCACGCGGAGACGCAGAGACGCGGAGAAGAAGGAGAAGAAAGAGTATCGGGCCGCCAGGCCCCTTGTCCAAGGACGCCGCATTTTGGAGCTGCGTTGGAGATGGAAAGGCCGCTTCGCGGCAGAGCGCGCCTTTCTCCGCGTCTCCGCGTCTCCGCTTGAACAAAATCTCTGCGCACTCCGCGGTCTCTGCGCGAATCCTTCATCTTCCCTTTGCCACCCTTAGGCCTTAGCAGGCGCGCATGGCTTCGATCCCGCTACCCACGCCCGCAAACCCGCTCCGTATCGGCACGCGCGCGTCGCCGCTGGCGATGGCGCAGGCGCATCTTGCGGCGGCGGCGCTCATCAAAGCGCATGATCTGAACCCCGATGCGCTCGATATCGTGCCGATGACCGCGACCGGCGACCGGATTCAGGACCGCGCGCTGGCCGAGGTCGGCGGCAAGGCGCTGTGGACGCGCGAACTCGACGCTGCGCTCGACGCCGGGACGATCGATATCGCGGTGCATAGCCTGAAGGACGTCGAGACGCTGCGCGACCCCCGCTTTGCGCTCGGCGCGATGCTCGAGCGCGCCGATCCGCGCGACCGGCTGGTCGTGCGCGCGGGGCTCGACGCTCCGACCATCGCCGACCTGCCGCGCGGCGCGCGGCTGGGGACGAGCAGCCCGCGCCGCGCGGCGCAGGTGAAGCGGCTCCGCCCCGATCTCGTCACGACGCTGCTGCGCGGCAATGTCCAGACACGGCTCGCCAAGCTGGCCGCCGGCGATGCCGACGCGACCTTGCTCGCCGCGGCCGGGCTCGAACGGCTCGCCATGCCCGATATCGGGCGCGCGCAGCCGATCGACCTGCTGCTCCCCGCGGCGTCGCAGGGCGCGATCGGGATCGACGCCCGCGCCGACGATGCGGCGACGCTCGCGCTGCTGAAGGCGGTCGACCACGCCCTGACGCACCGCGCGGTAATGGCCGAGCGCGCGCTGCTTGCGGCGCTCGGCGGCGATTGCCGGTCGCCCGTCGCCGCGCATGCGCATTGGCAGGCGGGCGGCCTGCTGCGGCTCGACGCCGAAATCTATTCGGACGACGGCGCCGCGCATGTCGCGGGCCATGCGATGGTGTCCGGCGAAAGCGATGCCGCCGCGCTCGCGCACCGGCTGCTCGGCGAAGCCCCCGACGCGGTGCGCCGCCTGTTCGCGGCATGACCGGCCATCTGCCGCTTGTCGTCACGCGCCCCGACCCCGGCGGCGCGGCGACCGTCGCACGGGCGCGGGCGGCGGGCCTCGATGCCCGGCCCATGCCGTTGTTCGCCGCGCGCGCGCTGGCCTGGTCGCCGCCCGATCGGGCCGGGTTCGACGCGCTGCTGCTGACGAGCGCGCAGGCGGCGCGGCTCGGCGGGGCAGGATTGGCCGCACTGGCGGCGCTGCCGGTTTGGGCGGTGGGCGAGGCGACGGCCGCCGCCGCGCGCGCCGCGGGGCTGACCGTCGCCGTCACCGGGCCCGGCGACGGCCAGGGCCTTGTCGACGCCATGGCGGCAGAGGGTCCGGCGCGGCTGCTGTGGCTGTGCGGGCGCGACCGCTCGACCTTCGGCGCCGCGGGAATCGCGATCACCCCGCTTCCCGCCTATGCGGTCGATCCCATTCCCCCGCCGCCGGGTTGGGACGCGCTCGTCGCCGCGCCGGCGGTGGTGATGGCGCATTCGGCGCGCGGCGCGGCGCGGATCGCCGAACTCGTCGGGAGCGGGCGTAAGCATTTGACCTTGCTGGCGATCAGCGCTGCCGTCGCGTCCGCCGCGGGCGAAGGCTGGGCCGAAAAGGCGATTTCGTCACGCCCCGACGACGCGGCAATGTTGGCAGAGGCGCATGCTTTGTGCCACAAGGGACGCTGACAGGGTCGTTCGAAAGAGACACATGACAATCGACAGCATCGAACGGGCTCCGCCGACCAACGGCGAGGCCCCGGTGAAAAGGCTTTCGTTGCGCGCGCTCTTCGTCAGCGCGGTCATCCTGCTGATCGTCGGGGTTGTCGGGGGCGGCTGGGCGATGAGCCGCTGGCTCGCCAGCGACACGCCGCCGGTGACCAGCGTGACCGATACGCCTGCTTCCGGCGGCGTGCTCAAGATCGTGAGCGATGGCACGGATCCCTCGCTGGCCGCGCAGCCGGTGGTCGTCGCGCCGATCGACGGCGCCGATGCGCTCGCCGCGCGCGTCGCCGAACTTGAAACACGCCTTTCGCGCATCACGCTCCAGGCCGAGTCGGCCTCGGGCAATGCGTCGCGCGCCGAGGGGCTGCTCGTCGCTTTCGCGGTGCGTCGCGCGCTCGATCGCGGCCTGTCGCTCGGCTATCTTGAGGCGCAGCTGCGTCTGCGCTTCGGCGACGATCAGCCCAATGCGGTCAAGACGATCATCGAAACCTCGCGCGAGCCGGTGACGCTCGAACAGCTTCGCGCCGAACTCGATGTGATCGCCCCCGAACTGGTCGGACGCAGCGGTGACAAGGGCAGCCTGTGGACCGGCATCAAGCGCGAGATCGGCGAATTGTTCGTGGTGCGGCCCGCGGGAACGCAGTCGCCCCGCGCCACCGAGCGGCTCGATCGCGCCCGCCGCTATCTGACGAGCGGCATGGCGGACAAGGCCATCGTCGAGGTCGCGGCGATGCCCGGCGCGGCGGCGGCGAGCGAATGGCTGATCGATGCCCGGCGTTACAATGAGGCGCGGCGTGCGCTTGACCTCATCGAGACGGCGGCGATATTGGAACCGCGCGACGGTCCGGCCGTCGCCGCGGCCCGCACGGCGACCGCGACCACCCCGTAACGCGTGCCCCGACGGGGTCGCGTCCAAGAGAAAGCGCGACCCATGGCCCTCGCCGATCCACAGCGCATCGAGGCGCTTGATCCGTTCGACCCGCTTCAGCTCGCCGATCAGCTCAGCGAAGAGGAGCGGATGATCCAGGGCGCCGCGCGCGCCTATGCCGAGGGCGAGCTGCTGCCACGTGTCACCTCGGCCTTTCTCGAAGAGCGGTTCGACCGTGCGATCATGTCCGAAATGGGCGCGCTCGGCCTGCTCGGCGCGACGATCGATCCCGCATATGGCGGCGCCGGGCTGAACTATGTCAGCTATGGGCTGATCGCGCGCGAGGTCGAGCGGATCGATTCGGGCTATCGGTCGGCCTGCTCGGTGCAAAGCTCGCTCGTGATCCATCCGATCAACGCCTATGGCAGCGACGAACAGAAGCGCAAATTTCTGCCCGGCCTGATCTCGGGCGAGCTTGTCGGCTGCTTCGGCCTCACCGAACCCGACGCCGGCAGCGATCCGGGCGGGATGCGCACCCGCGCCGAAAAGATCGCGGGCGGCTATCGCCTCAAGGGCGCGAAGATGTGGATCACCAATGCGCCGATCGCCGACGTTTTCGTCGTCTGGGCGAAATCCGACGCGCATGACGGCGCGATCCGCGGTTTCCTGCTCGAAAAGGGCATGAAGGGACTGTCGGCGCCGAAGATCGAGGGCAAGGTGAGCCTGCGTGCCTCGATCACCGGCGAGATCGTGATGGACGGGGTCGAGGTCGGCGAGGATGCGCTGCTGCCGCATGTGTCGGGGCTGAAAGGGCCGTTCGGTTGCCTCAACCGCGCGCGCTACGGCATCGGCTGGGGCGCGATGGGCGCGGCCGAATTCTGCTATG
The DNA here is from genome assembly GCF_002993885.1 of Sphingopyxis lindanitolerans. Taxonomy (NCBI): domain Bacteria; kingdom Pseudomonadati; phylum Pseudomonadota; class Alphaproteobacteria; order Sphingomonadales; family Sphingopyxidaceae; genus Sphingopyxis; species Sphingopyxis lindanitolerans. Next base: position 2,240,178 of record NZ_CM009578.1, on the reverse strand, counting down.
AAGCGGCGCGCGGCTACACGCTCGAGCGCAAGCAGTTCGGGCGCCCGCTCGCGGCGAATCAGATCGTCCAACTCAAGCTCGCCAACATGCTCACCGACATCGCGATGGGCTTGCAGGCCGCGCTGCGCGTCGGGCGCCTCATCGACGATGGCCGCCTGATTCCCGATGCGATCAGCCTGCTCAAGCGCAACAATTGCGGCAAGGCGCTCGATATCGCGCGCGTCGCACGCGACATGCACGGCGGCAACGGCATTTCGGCCGATTATCATGTCATCCGTCACGCGGTGAACCTGGAGACGGTGAACACCTATGAGGGCACGCACGACGTCCATGCGCTGATCCTCGGCCGCGCGATCACCGGCATCAGCGCTTTTTCCTGAGATGATGAAACCCCTCGAAGGCCTGCGCGTCGTCGAACTCGCGCGCGTGCTCGCGGGGCCGTGGAGCGGGCAATTGCTCGCCGACCTCGGCGCCGAGGTGGTCAAGGTCGAGCGGCCGGGGGGCGGCGACGACACGCGCGAATGGGGCCCGCCTTTTGTTACCGGCGCCGACGGGTCCAATCTGAGCGCGGCCTATTATCACAGCTGCAACCGCGGCAAGCGGAGCGTCGCGATCGATATCGCAAGCGCGGAGGGTCAGGCCGAGGTGCGCGCGCTGCTGGCGGGCGCCGATGTGGTGATCGAGAATTACAAGGTCGGCGGCCTCGTCAAATATGGGCTCGACCCGGCGCGGCTGCGCGCCGATTTCCCGCGGCTGATCGTCTGTTCGATCACCGGCTTCGGCCAGACCGGGCCTTATGCGCACCGTGCGGGCTATGATTATATCGTCCAGGCGATGAGCGGCTTCATGTCGCTGACCGGCGAGCCCGACGGCGCGCCGCAAAAGGCGGGAATCGCCTATGCCGACATCTTTACCGGCATGTATGCGACCGTCGCGATCCTGGCCGCGCTGCGACGTCGTGACGTCACCGGAGAGGACAAGGGTGGGGGCGCGCATATCGACATGGCGCTGCTCGACGCGCAGGTCGCGGTGCTCGCGAACCAGGCCGCCAATTATCTGGCGAGCGGAGTGGTGCCGAAGCGGATGGGCAATGCGCATGTCAATGTCGTGCCCTATCAGGTGTTTGCGACCGCCGACGGGCAGCTCGTGATCGCGGTCGGCAACGATGGCCAGTATCGCAAGCTGTGCGCGATCCTGGGGGTGCCCGAATGGGGCGGCGATCCGCGGTTCGCGACCAACGCCGCCCGGCTCGCCAACCGCGCCGAGCTGATCCCGCTGCTCGCGGCCAAGATCGCAGGCTGGGATGCGCAGCCGCTGTCGCTCGCGCTCGAGGCCGACGGTGTGCCCGCGGGGCCGATCAACGATCTCGCCGGCGTCTTCGCCGACCCGCAGGTTGCCGCGCGCGGGATGCGTTTTCGCCCCGAGGGCGCGGCGATCGACGGGGTCGCCAGCCCGATCGTCATCGACGGCGAGCGCATGGTCGCGGCCACCGGCGCGCCGCCGCTGAGCGCATAGAAAAAGGGGCGCCCTGGCGGACGCCCCTTTCCCCCTTTTTTCACGGTGCGTCCGGTCAGAATTTGACCGTGCCGGTGACGAAGACCTGGCGCGGATTGCCGTAGAAGGCGGTTTGAATGCCTTCCTTGCCCAGCGTCGAGCCCCCGGCGGCGTTCTGATAATTATAGCCCGACGTAATATACTGCTTGTCGGTCAGATTCTTGCCGTGGAGGCCGATCGAATAATTGCCGCTGTCGGCGGTCCACACCAGGCTGGCATCCCACAGGACATAGCCCGGCTGGTCGAGCGCCGGGATCGGCACCTCGAACTGGTGGGTCAGGCTGCGATAGGTGAGGCCGGTGGAGGCATCGATATTGCCGCCCATCGCCGGGATGCCCGCCGCGATCGACCCCGACACCGTCCATTTCGGCGTGTTCTGGAAAGTGCGCTGGTCGGCGACGTCGGCGCCGGTCGGGCCGATGAAGCGCTTATACTTGGCGTCGATAAAGCCGAGCGCGCCGTTGAAGCGGAAGGTCGAGCCCGCGCCCGCGAAATCGCGCGCGAGAATCGCGGTGGTTTCGGCCTCGATGCCTTGCAGCCGTGCCTTCGCCGCGTTGGTGGTGATGCCGCAGAAGCTCTGGATGCCGCCGACGAGACAACCGACCGAGCCGGGAATCTGGACGTCCTTATAATCCATGTAGAAGCCCGCGAGGCTCAGCGTCAGGCGGCGGTCGAGCAGCGATCCCTTGTAGCCGATTTCATAGCTGTCGACCTTTTCGGGGTCGAAGGCGAGGAAGTTGAAGATGTCGTCATAGCTGGGCGCCGCCGGTGGATTGCTGCTCGGCGCCGAGGTGCCCGATCCGCGCGGGTCGAAGCCGCCGCCCTTGAAGCCCTTTGAATAGGAGGCGTAGACCATATTGTTGGCGTCGGGCTTGAAGCTCAGCGAGGCGCGCGGCGTGAATTCCTTGAAGGTGCGGTCGCCGCGGAAGTTGGTCGCGATCGCGATCGCGATCGGATCGAGCGTGCCGCCGAATTCGGGCGACAGGCCGGTGATCCGCGTTGCCTTGTAGACGAAGGCGCCCCGATGATCGTTGGTATAGCGGCCGCCGACCGACAGGCTGAGCTGATCGGTGAAATCATAGGTGAAGTCGCCGAACACCGACCAGGTCTTGGTCCGCACATCGCCCGCGGTATAGGCATTGAGGCCGGGGAAGCCGATCGGAGCGCCGGTCAGGCCGAGCAGCACGTCGAACGAGGTCGCGGCCTTGGCGTCGAGATAATAGAAGCCGACGAGGCCGTGCAGCCGGTCGTGTTCATAAAGAAGCTGGAATTCCTGGCTGAGCTGCTCGTTGCGATAGACGGCGGGGACGTCGACATCGACCGACGGCAGCGCGTCGAAATCGATCGGGGTAAAGCTGGTGTCCTTGCGCCACGCGCTGATCGACCGCAGCGTCAGCGTGTCGGTTAGTTCGGCCGAAACATTCATCGCGAGGCCATAGGCCTTCACATCCTGCTTGGGGTCGTTGAGCCCCGCGCGCGTGTCGTAGACGTCGTCGAGGACGGGGGCGCCCGAAACCAGGCCCGGGATCAGGCGGTGGCCGTTGCGCGGGTCCGACTTGTCGCGGGTATAGTCGCCCGAGATGCGGATCAGCACCGGCGCGCCATTGCCGCCGAGTTCGATCGTGCCGCGCCCCGCCCACACGTCCTTGTTGTAATTTTCCAGACCCTTGATGGTCAGATTGTCGCCGAAACCGCCGCGCGACAACCGCGCGACCGAACCGCCGACGCGGACGATGTCGCTGATCGGCGCGCTCGCGGTGACGACGAGGTCGGCCTGGTTATAGGTGCCGAGCGTGCCGCGGATGCGCAGTTCGGGCGAATCGGGATTGAGCGCGCGGGTCACATATTTGACCGCGCCGCCGATCGTGTTGCGGCCATAGAGCGTGCCCTGCGGCCCGCGCAGCACCTCGATCCGCTCGACGTCGTAGATGTCGAGCACCGCGCCCTGCGGCCGGTTCAGATAGACGTCGTCGAGATAAAGGCCGACCCCCGCCTCGAAGCCCGGCACCGGATCCTGCTGGCCGACGCCGCGGATGAAGGCGGTCAGCGTCGAATTGGTGCCGCGCGAATTTTCGAGCGTCGTGTTCGGCGCCATGTTGGCGACGTCGGTGATGTCGATCGCGCCCGCCTTCGCCAGCGCATCGCCCGACAGCGCGGTGACCGCGATCGGCACGTCGATCAGCCGCTCGTCGCGGCGGCGGGCGGAAACGATGATCTCGTCGCCGTCATTGTCGGCGCTTGCGCTCTGCTGGTCGCTGGCGTCCTGCGCGTGGGCGGCGGGAACGAAAGCGAGCAACGAAAGCGCGCTCGTCGCATGAAGGACGGGGCGCAGCGAACGGGCGAAAGGACGCATGAAAACTCTCCCATGTGCGGGAGGCCCCTCGCCGCCCGCTACTTTTCTGGGGCTCGGTCTTGCCAAGCCGCGAGGGGGCCTATAATGAAACATGAACCAAGTTTCAACTTGGAATCTGCTTCGGTCGTTTTTTGCTTGCCAGTGGTGCCGAAATGCCACGATGCAGCAAAGCGCCGAGCCAAGGGGGAACGGGAAGGCACGATGGATCAGCCGCAACCAGCGCCAGGATCGCCGGGGTCGCCAGAGGCGGGCGCGGCCGCCGATAGCGAAAGCCGCGACAAGACGCCGCGCACCGAACGCGGGCGCCGCACGTTGCGCAAGCTGCTCGACGCGGCGGCGGTCGAGTTCGGCGAGCGCGGGTTTCACGACGCCTCGATCAGCGCCATCACCCGCCGCGCCGGCACCGCGCTCGGCAGTTTCTACACCTATTTCGATTCGAAAGAGGAAATTTTCCAGGCGCTCGTCCGCCACATGAGCGAGCTGCTGCGCGACCATGTGACGCCCGAGGTGCAGGCGGCGCCCGACGAGATCAGCGCCGAACATATCGGCCTGTTGTCCTTCCTCGGTTTCGTGCGCGAGCATAAGGAAATCTATCGCATCATCGACGAGGCGGAATTCGTCGATTACGCCAGCTATCGCCGCCACTATGAAACGACGGTCGAGCGCATGCGCCAGCGGCTCGAAGCGGGCGCGGCGCGCGGCGAGATCCGCGCCGACGCGAGCGAAGTCCATGCCTGGGCGATCGCGGGCATGAACGTCTTCCTCGGCATGCGCTATGGCCTGTGGGACGAGACCGCCGACATCGGCGAGGTCGCGCGGATCGCGAACGACATGCTCGCGAACGGGCTGGGGAAGCGGGATTGATCGGGCGTCACCCCGGATCAAGTCCGGGGTGACGAGGATAGCTGGGGTTGCGACCGGCCGAATGCCGCCGTCGGCCTTGCGCAAGATTGCCAGCGGCCCCGCCTTCGCGGGGACGACGGGCTATCGCGAAATCAGGAAGATCGCATGCTCGGCGCGCCAGCTTGCGGCGGCGTCGCTGGTCGGCTTGTCGCCCGACAGATACCAGGCCTGTTCAACCTTGATCCCCTTGCCGCCGACAAGATCGCGAAAATCGCTGACCGTCACATGGTGGATGTTCGGCGTTTCGTACCACGCGACCGGCAGCAGTCGCGTCACCGGCATCCGTCCGTTCCACAGCAAGGCGAGCCGCACCCGCCAGTGCGCGAAATTGGGGAAGCTGACGAACGCGCGCGGCGCGATGCGAAGCAGTTCGTCGATGATGCGGTCGGGGCGCTCGGTCGTCTGGAGCGTCTGCGACAGGATCGCATAGGCGAAGGCATCGTCGGGATAATCGGCGAGGTCGCGGTTCGCGTCGCCCTGCACGACCGACTGGCCGCGCGCGATCGCCGCGGTGACGTTGGCGGGATCGATCTCGAGCCCGCGGGCGTCGACGCCGGCATCGCGCAGCGCCGCGATCAGCGTTCCGTCGCCGCAGCCGACGTCGAGGACGCGCGTGCCGGTCGGCACCGCGCCGGCGATGATCGCCAGGTCGGGGCGCAGCGTCACGGCGTCAGTCCTCCGCCTTCAGCGCACCCGCGACGAGGCGGTCGAGCGCGGGGACGTCGAGGAGGAAGCTGTCGTGGCCGAAGGGCGCCGACAGCTCGACGAAGCTCGCCGCGGCGCCGACGCTTTGCAGTGCCTGGACGATGCGGCGCGATTCGCTGGTCGGATAAAGCCAGTCGGTGTCGAAGCTGACGAGAGTGAAGCGCACGTCCTTCGCTCTCGCGAAGGCGCCCGCAAGCTGCCCGTCGTGCGGCTCGGCGAGGTCGAAATAATCCATCGCGCGGGTGATGTAGAGATAGGCGTTGGCGTCGAAGCGGTCGGTGAAGGCGAGCCCCTGGTGCCGCAAATAGGATTCGACCTGGAAATCGGCGTCGAAGCCGAAGCTCTTGATGTCGCGCGCCTGCAGGCGGCGGCCGAATTTCTCGGTCAGCCCGGCTTCGGACAAATAGGTGATGTGCGCCGCCATCCGCGCGACCGCGAGACCCTTGGCGGGGGCGCAGAATTTGTCGTAATAATCGCCGTCCTGCCAGTCGGGATCGGCCATGATCGCCTGCCGCCCGACTTCGTGAAAGGCGATGTTCTGCGCCGAATGGCGCGCCGCGCTGGCGATCACGATCGCCGAGGCGAGGCGTTCGGGACAGGCGGCGGTCCAGGCGAGCGCCTGCATCCCGCCCATCGATCCGCCGATGACGGCATGAAGGCGATCGATACCGAGATGATCGAGCAGCATCGCCTGCGCGCGCACCATGTCGGCGATCGTGATGACGGGGAATTTCATGCCGAGCGGGGTGCCGGTCGCGGGGTCGGGGGTCGCGGGGCCGCTCGTCCCCATGCAGCTTCCCAGCACATTGGCGCAGATCACGAAATATCGGTCGGTATCGACCGGCTTGCCCGGCCCGACCATGCGCGCCCACCAGCCGGGCTTGCCCGTCGCGGGATGCTCGCTTGCGACATATTGGTCGCCGGTCAGCGCGTGGCAGACGAGCACCGCGTTCGACCGGGCGGCGTCGAGCGTGCCATAGCTTTGATAGGCGATCGTCACCGACGGCAGCGTCTGGCCGCTGTCGAGCGGCAGCGGCGCGCCGATCGTCACGCTCTGATGCTGAATTTCGTGGAGCAGGCTCGCCATCGTGCGGCGGGGCTAAGCGGACGGACGGGGGCTGTCAACGATTGGGGAGGGTTCACGCGGAGACCCGGAGACTCAAAGGAAGGGGGGAACAGCAGGGGGCAGGTTTCGCCCTCCCACGCGAATCCCTTCAACAAACTGGACTCGGGCGATGCAGGCGTTAAACGGCGCGACATGACCGACAGCAGCAGCGCCCTTACTCCCAAGCCGTGGATCAGCGGCATCGCTCCTTATGTTCCGGGCAAGTCGGCCGGCGCCGACGGCCGTCCGCTGATCAAACTCAGCGCGAACGAAAATCCGCTCGGCACCGGGGACAAGGCCCGCGAGGCGTTCCGCGCCTCGCTCGCCAGCGCCGATGCGCTGTCGCGCTATCCCGATCCCGGGTCGGTCGAATTGCGCGAGACGATCGCGGCGAAATATGGACTCGATCCGGCGCGCGTCATCTGCGGCAACGGCTCGGACGAGCTGCTTCACCTCGCCGCGGGCGCCTATGCCGGGGCGGGCGACGAGATTCTCTATGTCCGCTATGGCTTTGCGGTTTACGAGATCGCCGCGCGCCGCGTCGGCGCGACTCCGGTCGAGGCCGACGACCGCGACTTTGCGACCGACGTCGAGGCGCTGCTCGCGGCGGTGACCGAGCGGACGCGCGTCGTCTATCTGGCGAACCCGAACAATCCGACCGGAACGCTCGCGACGCGCGACGAGGTCGCGCGAATCCATGCCGGGCTGCCGAAGAACGTCCTGTTCGTCATCGACCAGGCCTATGCCGAATATCTGTCGGCGGCCGAGGATGACGGCGGGCTCGAGCTTGCGAAGACCGAACCCAATATCTTCGTCACGCGCACCTTTTCAAAGATTCATGGCCTCGCGGCCGAACGGATCGGCTGGGGCTATGCCGCCGCCGAGGTGATTTCGGCGCTGCACCGCATCCGCCTGCCGTTCAACGTCACGCGCGCGGGGCAGGCGGCGGCGGTCGGGGCGCTCGGCGACGACGACTTCGTGAACGCCAGCCGCGCGCATAATGCGACATGGCGCGCCTGGCTGACGCAGGAACTCGAAAGCCTCGGCAACCATGGCGTCCGCGTCGTGCCGTCGGCGACCAACTTCCTGCTCGTGCTGTTCGAGGGCGATGTCAGCGCCGAGACGGTATATGGCCGGTTGATGGACGCGGGCTATATCGTCCGCTGGCTGCCCGGGCAGGGGATTGCGCAGGCGCTGCGCATGACGATCGGCACCGAGGACGAGACGCGCGGGCTCGCCGCGGCGGTCCGCGCGGCGCTCGCGGGCTGATGGCGCTGGCTCATGTCACGATCGTCGGGCTTGGCCTGATCGGCTCGTCGATCGCGCGTGCGGTCCAGGAGCGCTTGCCCGATGTGACGGTGACCGGCCATGACGCCAGCAGCGAGGTCCGCGCCGCGGCGCGCACGCTCGGTTTCTGCGATGTGGTCGCCGACGATCCGGCGGCGGCGGTGGCGAAGGCCGATCTCGTGATCCTTGCGGTGCCGGTCGGGCGCATGGCCGATGCGGCGGTGGCGATCGCGCCGGGGCTGCGCGCCGATGCGATCATTTCCGACGTCGGCTCGTCGAAGCGCGGCGTCGCCGACGCGCTGGGACAAGCGCTTCCCGGCCATCTCGTCATCCCGGCGCACCCCGTCGCGGGGACCGAGAACAGCGGCCCCGCCGCGGGCTTTGCGACGTTGTTCGAGGGGCGCTGGTGCATCGTCACCCCGCCGGCCGGCGCGCCCGACGAGGGCGTGGCGGCAGTGACCGGATTCTGGCAGGCGCTCGGCGCCAAGGTCGAGACGATGGACGCCGCGCACCACGACATGGTGCTGGCGATGACGAGCCATCTGCCGCACCTTATCGCCTATACGATCGTCGGCACCGCGAGCGAGTTTGAAGAAGTGACCGAAAGCGAGGTCATCAAATATTCGGCGGGCGGCTTTCGCGACTTCACCCGCATCGCGGCGAGCGACCCGGTGATGTGGCGCGACGTCTTCCTCGCCAACCGCGACGCGGTGCTCGAAACCCTGCAGCGCTTCAACGAGGATCTGACCGTGCTCCAGCAGGCGATCCGGCGCGGCGACGGCGCCAAGCTCGAGGACTGGTTCACCCGCACCCGCGCGATCCGCCGCTCGATCATCGAGCAGGGGCAGGACGACGCCGCGCCCGATTTCGGGCGGAAGCATTAAAAACCGTCGCCCCCGCGAAGGCGGGGGGCCCTATCGGCCTTGAGCAAGGTTGCCAGCGACTCCCGCCTTCGCGGGGCCGACGATTATTTCTCGGCCTTCGGCATTCCCGCCAGCAACGCTTCGGGCGGATTGAGCGCGTTGATCGCGCGCCACACGCGCCCCTCGGCTTCCTCGCGCGGCAGGCCCGCGGGGATCGTCTCGCCGATCCGGTAGGTGATCGTCCCCGGCCATTTGACCCAGCGCCGCGGCGGATAGACCAGGCCGCTGTTCACCGCGACCGGGATCACCGGCACGCCGAGCATCCGATAGATGCCCGCGAAGCCCGAGCGCAGCGGCGGTGCCTCGCCATGCGGAACGCGCGTGCCTTCGGCGAACAGCACCAGCGGGCGATCGCCGGCGAGCGCGGCCCTGGCGGCGCTCAGCATCGCGCGCATCGCCTTGCCGCCGCCGTCGCGGTCGACGGGAATCAGGCCATAGAAACGCGCCGCCTGCCCCCAGACGGGGATCGAGAGCAGTTGCTCCTTGGCAAAGACGGCGGGCCATTGGAACAGCATCGGCTGCTCGATCGTCTCGAACGCGCCCTCATGCTTGAAGACATAGAGGACGGGGATGTCGGGCATCTCGCCCTCGACGACGATCTTGTGGCCCAGCACGAAACGGCAGATCAGCCGGTGGAAGATCGCCCACATCCGCACGAACCAGCGCGTCGCGTGATGCGATATGGGCAGCGACACCACCGCGCCGATCGACGAGATGCTGCTCATGATCACGAACAGGATCCAGAACAGGATCGAACGGATCAGGGCGGCGGTATAGCGCATCGCCTCTCTCAAAGCCCGAGCAGCCCGCCCGCGAGCCCGGCCAGATATTTGTGGTATTCGCGGAACAGGGTCGCGAAACCGGGATGGCTGCGCACCGCATCGGGAAGGATCGCCACCTTGGCGCCGAGCGCGCGGCCGAGTTCATATTGGGCGCGGCGCATGTGCCAGTCGGTGGTGATCAGGCGGATGCTCCTGTAGTTGCGCCGCGCAACCCACGCCGCGACCTCGGTCGCGTTCGAGCGCGTATCCTCGGCCTCGAACCCCAACGCGATGCAGCAGTCGAACAGCGCCTGCGGCCGTTCATATTCGGCGGCGAGTTCCCTGGGCTTTACCTCGCGCGCGACGCCGCTGATCAACAGGCGCTTCGCTTCGCCCTTTTCGAGCATCTCGAGCCCGCGGTCGATGCGCCCCGGACCGCCGGTCAGCACGACGATCGCGTCGGTCTTTTGCGGCGCGGCGGGCAGGGGCAGCAGCAGGGCGAACCAGGCGAAGCCCAGCACCCAAGCCAGAAAGAGAAGAGATATCAGCCGCTTGATCATAATATCTTCTTGAGCGCGGCGAGCAGGGTCTGCCGCGCCGTCCATGCCGCGAGCGCGATAGCCAATAGCGGCAGCGCCAGCAAGAGCGCCCAGCCCCCAGCGCCCAGCGACGCGGTCGCGGCGAGGCCCGCGGTGACCCCCGACCATTGCCAGCCGATGAGGAGCAGAATCGCCGCGGCGACCGTGCTGCCGAGCGCGATGCCATAGGCGGTGTCGATCGCGATCCGCCGCTGGAACAATCGCGCGATCTGCTGGTCGGTCGCGCCGATCATGTGCAGCATCTCGATCGTCGCATAATGGGTGCCGAGCGCGGCGCGCGCGGTCATGATCACCACCGCCGCGCTCGCCGCGGTCATCAGCAGGACGAGCGCGCCGGCGATCCAGGCGAGCGAGCGGATCAGCCGCGCGACCGGGCCCAGCCATTCGGCGTGCGGGATGATCCGCGCCCCCGGCGCCTCGCGCGCGACGAGCGCGCGAAGCTGGCGCATCGGCCCGGCGTGATCCTCGCCGACGAAATCAATATCGACGAGCGCGGGCAGCGGCAGCGACTTCAGCACCGGATCGTCGCCGCCATTGCCGCCGTCGGCGCTGCCGAACCATTGGCCGAGCGTCGCGCGCAGTTCGGCGGGCTCGACCGTGCGCGCCGAGCGGACGAAGGGCTGTCCCGCCGCCGCGCGGCGCAGCGCCGCCGCCTGCTCGGCGCGGGTGACCGGGTTGGCGGTGACGATCTGCACCGTCACCCGCCCGGCGATCGCGGCGCCGATCGCATTCGCCGAGCGCGCCAGGCCGACCCCCGCGGCGGCAGCGAGCAGGGTCAGCAGCATCAGGATCGCAATCACCCACGGCGTCGGCCCCGACAGGCGATGATCGGGAAGCAGGCGGCGATGCTGGACGGGGACGCGCGGGATGATCATGCCGAAGTCACGACCGGTTCGGCGGATAGCGCAGCGCGCCGGTGGGGTCGGACAGCCGCCCCTTTTCGAGGCGCATCATCTGCGCATTTTCGATCCGGCTGATCAGGTGGATGTCGTGGGTCGCGACGACGACGGTGGTGCCAAGGCGGTTCAAGGCCTCGAACAATCCGAGCAGGCGGCCCGCCATCTCGGGATCGACGTTGCCCGTCGGCTCGTCGGCGACGAGCAGTTGCGGCCGCGCGATCACCGCGCGCGCGATCGCGACGCGCTGCTGCTCGCCGCCCGACAGCGTCGGCGGAAAGGCCTCGGCGCGCTCGCCGAGCCCGATCCAGCTCAGCATCTCGCCGACCGGCCCTGCCAGATCCTCTTCGCCGACCCCGGCGATGCGCAGCGGCAGCGCGATATTGTCGCGCGCGCTCAAATGCGGGATCAGCCGGAAATCCTGAAAGACGACGCCGATGCGGCGGCGAAAGCCGGGCAGGCGGTGGCGCGGCATGCCGACCAGATCCTCGCCGAACAGGCGGATCAGCCCGCGGCTCGGCCGCTGCGCGAGATAGAGCATCTTCAGGAGCGACGTCTTGCCCGCACCCGAGGCGCCGGTCAGGAAATAGAAGCTGCCGGGCTGGAGGTTGAAGCTGATATCGCTCAACACCTCGGCATCGGGGCTATAGCGCAGCCCGACGCCATTGAACTCGACCATCGCGCCGCCGGAACGGGAAACGGGCGTCATGACGTCATCCGCGCGCGATCGGGCCGGGCGCGATCGCGCGCCTGTGGCGGGGCGCTGGGCGTGGGAGCAACGGCGCTCATGGCGTTGCCTGTTACACGGCTGTCCCCCGACGTAAAGCGCTCTGTTCGCACCGGCGCGGCCGTCCATGGCCTATCCTGCCACGAGGCCGGGCGGGGGAGCGGGCGGGGGCCGCAGCGACCGAAGCACAAGCAAGGCTTGCAACCGTGCGAATCACCGTGTTTAGAGAGGCTATGATCCTCGCCTGCCCGTCCTGCCATACGCGCTATGTCGTGCCCGATACGGCGATTGGATCCTCCGGGCGCACCGTGCGCTGCGCCAATTGCCGCCATAGCTGGTTTCAGGAGCCCGCCGCCCCCGCGCCGCCGGTCGCGGCGCCCGCGCCCGAACCGGCGCCAGCACCCCAAGCGGCGCCGTCAGCTCAATCCGCGCCGTCAGCCCAGGCCGCGCCATCAGCAACGCCCGAACCGGCGCCGATGGCCGCGCCGCCGATCGAGGAACCCCTCGCCGAAGCCGCGCCGCCGCCGCCGCCCGAAGCCTTCGCGGTTCCCGAAGCACAGCCGACCCCGCCGCCGGTCGAGGACGCGCCGCTGCCCTTTCGCCGCCCGCGCCGCAACCCGGCGAAGCGCTGGACGTGGATCGCGGGAAGCGCCGCGGCGCTGATGCTCGCCGCGACCGGCGCGCTCTACTGGTTCGGCCTGCCGGGCTGGGCGCAGGGCCTCGGCCTTCCGGGCATGGCCGACGAACCCGACCTCGTCATCGAACTGCCGCCGAACCAGGACCATCGCGAACTTCCCGACGGCACCATCTATTTCGCGGCGTCGGGGGTGATCATCAATCCGACCGACCGCGAACAGCGCGTCCCGCCGATCCTCGCCGAGCTTCGCGACGCGCAGGGGACGATCGTCTATAGCTGGACGATCAAGCCGCCGGTCCGCCTGCTGCCGCCGAACGAAAAGGTGAATTTCAGCGAGGCGAAGCTCGACATCCCGCGCCGCGCGACGCAGCTGACGGTCAGCTGGGCGCTACCCAAGGGTTGATAAAACAAGAGCTTATCGTGACGTCGCTCCGCCCTGACGTCACATCAGTTCCACCGCCGCCAGCGCGAGCAGGAAGCTTGTGAGCGTGGCGACGACGATGGGGGCGAAGCTTCGCCAGCCCTGGTCGAGGAGGAGGTGGAGGCGTGCCTTCATCGCGGTGGCGACGATGGCGAGGAGGAGCAGCGCCTGCGCGGCCATGTTGGCCGCGTCGACGGCGGGCCTGGGCAGCGCGACGAGCGAATTGAGCGCGGCGAGCGCGAGAAAGCCGAGGATGAACCAGGGCAGGCGCAGCGGGATACGCCGCTTGGCCGCATCGCCGCCGCCGGCGCGCGCGAGCCACAGGCCGACGAGCATGAGCATCGGCGCGAGCAGCGCGACGCGGGTCAGCTTGACGATGGTCGCGACCTCTCCGGCCTGCGGCGAGAAGGAAAAGCCGCCGCCGATCGCCTGCGCGACGTCATGGATCGACGCGCCGATCAGGAACCCCGCCTGCGTGTCGGAGAGCGCGAGTTCGGCGGCGAGGATGGGATAGAGGGTCATGGCGAGCGCGCTGGCGACGGTGATCCCGACCAGGGTCATCGTGAAGCGCGCCTGGTCGACGCGCTTGTCGCCGATCAGCGAATAGAGGGCGAGCGCGGCCGAGACGCCGCAGATGGCGGTGGCGCCGCCGGCGAGCAGCGCGGCGTGGCGGTCCTGCCGGAACAATCGGGCGCTGGCGACGGTGATCAGGATGACGGCGAGCATGATGCCGACCAGCAGGGCAAAGGGCAGCGGGCCCAGTTCGGCGAACTGCCCGGCGGTGATCCGCGCGCCGACGAGGACGATGCCGATGCGCAGCGCGGTCTGCGACATGAGGTCGAGCCCGGCGTGGGTGCGCGGGTCCTGCGACAGGAAGCTCATCGCGAGGCCGATGAGCAGCCCCATGAGGACGAGCGGCGCGGCATAATGGTCGGCGAGCCAGGCCGCGGCGAGCGCCGCGATCGCGGTGACGAGCGCGCCCGGCAGATAATCGCGCCACCGCCGCTTCGCAGGCCGCGCCGCCTCAAGATGCATCTCGCCATAAAGGTCGGCGGCCATCGGCCAGCTTTGTTCGGACGCCATGGATCTCCCCGCTTCATCGCCCGCTTCGCATATCCGCGCGGCGCGGTCGATAGGCCATTGCTGGCGCGCCGCGCTCTTGCTAGAGGCCGCGCTCTACCGGCACCCGTAGCTCAGCTGGATAGAGCGCTGCCCTCCGAAGGCAGAGGCCACAGGTTCGAATCCTGTCGGGTGCACCACTTCGGAACAAAGCTGGGCACCGCGCCCGGCTTTGTTTCCGCAGCTCCTGCGACCAGCGCTTGCAGCAGATTACTCTTGGAGCCGAGAATCCGAACCTCATCGGTAGTTACTTCAACCCGCTGGGCAAGCGCGCGAATATGGTCGCGGCGATAGCCGCCTTTCTCATCTCGCATCCGCTGGCGCGCGGCGCTGGCGAACTTCGCCAGCATGTCAGGCGCGACCGCCTTCCGGCCCTCTGCGCTGAGCAAGGCCGTCACGCGCTCGGCGTCGGCCTTTGCCTGATCGCGCGTCGCCTTGAGCGTCGCGATGCGCTCCTTGAGATCAGGGTCGTCCACGTCGGCAATCCCGTTCTCGATTGCATCATAGAGCCGCTTCAACCTCAGCTCCGACTCCGTGGCTCGCTTGTTGAGTTCGGCGACATGGGCACGCTTGCGCGTCGTCTGTTCCTGCCGCCGATCCAGAACGGCAGACAGGATGGTTTCCAGTCGCTCGGGCCTTAGAAGCTCGTCCTCCAGATTCTTCGCGACCAGATCGTCCAGCTTCTCCATCGGCACCGTCATTCCAGAGCAAGCGGTCGGACCTTGCCGCGCCTTGGTCGAACAGGCGTAATAGCGATAGCGGCCACCCTTGCCGGTGCGAATGGTCATGGCGCCGCCGCACGTGGCACAATGGATTAGCCCTGTAAGGAGCGTAGGGCCACTCACGACGCGCGGCGGAACCTTCTTAGGGTTGCGGGCCTGCAAGTGCGCCTGCACCGCGTCAAACCCCTCCTGATCGATGATCGGGGGCACATTGACCACGACAGCCTCGGACTTCGGCTTGAGCTTCCTGTCCTTGCCCCGGCGATTGAACTCGTGGCGCCCGGTGTAGGTCGTGCGGGTCAATATCTGGTGGACAGCGCCAAGACCCCAGCGCCCGCCATCGCGGGTGCGAATCGACCTCTCGTTTAGCCAAGCAGCGATGGCCTTGACCCCCATCGACCCTGAACCGCCATCGCCGTGCAATGCGAGACGGAAGATGGTCCGCACTGTCTCGGCATGGAAGGGGTCGATTTCCAACCGCTTCTTGATCTTCGCGCCGCGCTGCTCGGCGGCGACGACGCGGTAGCCGATGGGAGGCAGCGATCCGTTCCAGAAGCCCTGCCGCGCATTCTCGCGCATCGCGCGCAGCACATGCTTGGCGGTCTCTTTCGACTGATACTCGTCGAACAGCGCCATGATCTGGCGCATCATGACGTGCATCGGATCGTCGCCCATCTCCTGCGTGATGGAAACGAGCTTCACGCCATTCTTGGCGAGCTTGCGGACGTAAAACTCCAGTTCGAAATGATCTCGAAAGAAGCGCGAGAAGCTGTGGACGACCACGACTTCGAACGGCGCCGGTTTGGACGTTCCGGCCTCGATCAGTTGTTGGAACACGGGGCGACGATCGTTCGTCGCGGTGGCGCCGGGTTCGACATAGGTCTCGGCGACTTTTAACCCGCGCGCGGCGCACCATTCCTCGCCCTGTCGCCGCTGGTCGGGGATCGACACATTATGTTCGGCCTGCCGCGCCGTCGAGACACGCAGATAGAGGGCCGCGCGCGCCCCCGTGATGGTGTGCGGCGCAGTCATGGCAATCTCCGTAAGGTCAGGTCAATTGGGCGGGGAAAATAGCTCGTCGAAAAGATCGCCGAACCAGCGTTCATCTAGGGCTGCCTGTCCTCCAGCCTTCGAAGAAGGACCGATGCGAACGACAAATGATCGAGGCATCGATCGATAGGGTCCGTCGTAATGTCATGGCCGCGCGGGTTCCGGATCGCTGACATGGAGCCCGCAAAGATGAACCTGTAGCCGAGCTGCTCATCAATCTCGCTCTGTGTGGAGAGAGGGGTCAGGCGGATTTTTGGGTTTGAGTCAGTGAAAGCAGCCATCATTAACTTCTGGCCGCTTTCGTTGATGCCAGAAAGCTTCTTCACCTGATTATCGAGATATTTAAACGCCTCAAAGGTCGCTTGAGAGTAGTGCCCATTGTTGAAGAGCTTGAGCGAGACCTTGCCGAGTTCGGGGTGAATGTTGCGCTCGTCAAAAGGATGAGACTGCTCGCCATCTTCCTCCGACCCGTAGCCAAGCTCGCTTGCAGCCCTGACAATTCGCTCGAAGGCCGCGAGGGGGCTAGACATAGAGGTTCGCTCGGATGCTCTTGAAGATGTTGTCGTAGGTCTCTTTGGATCCGTTGGCAGGCAGGTTGATTTCGATCCGCACTGTCAGCGCCATATCCTTGCGGCCTTCGGATGATCCCAGCCCTACTTCCACCTTGGTCTCATTGGGCGCGGTCGGCTTCGCTTTGGACTGAGGAGGGGCCGCCTTCGCCCTGCTTTGACGAGCCTTGGCGGGCGACTTTGCCGCCGACTTGTCATCCCCGCTCTCATGACCGGCGAGGGACCGGAACACTTGGAAGACGCCTGCCTGGCGCCCCCGATGACCTCGCTGGTCTTGTCGGTCGTCCGAAAATAGCCAGTGAGCTCGCTCTTGGTCATTGTCCAAGCGTCCTCGCCCCTTATCTCAAACAGGTCGCTGTACGCCTTTTTGACCAGCCCTTCGAAAGCTGCAGGGAACTTGTCGTCCGAGAGCACGAGGATGTCATGGCCCTCCGTGGTGCGCTTGCCTTCCTCGTCGATCAATCCGAGAAACTGTAGCGCATTGATGACGTAGCTCTCGTTGTTCGAGGCCAGCCCAAACTTCTTAACGGTCTCTGATGTAACCGTCGCGGGGAAATTCTTCCGCAAATACGCAATCATCTGCGAGACGTTTCTTGGGCCAGAGATGTACGGGTGCGATGCCATATAGTCCCCCTTTAATCGCGATCCCTATCGCGCTTGTGAAGGTCAAGTCTAGCTTGGCGGGCTATTCGCCGCAACTTCGAACGTCTTTCTAAATTGTCCGCTTCCGTAAAGTCGTCACCCCATCGCAGAGGCAACTAAGTCGATAATTGGATGGCCGCCTTCGGCCGAAGCTGACAATCCGCTTTCGGTCCAATTTCAGTCTGCCGACGACACCTGTGGAGCAAACGCTGAACGTCGGCATTTGACAGGACCTGCCGTTCGATGGGTCGCCGGGGAGCGGCAGAAATGTCCCAGACTCGGCCTTTGAAACCTATCGGCAGTCATGTCCGCTTTCGGGCGATCGCCAGCCAATCCGCGATGACTGACAGCAGGCGCTAAGTCGACGTCGCCAAGTTGCGCGCGGGTCGTGGTATCCTAGGGAAGCAGTTCCACGGCCATATCGTCTCGCTGACCCAGATGACGTCGATGCCAGATCGTAGATATCTCAAATGTAAGGAGAAAAGCCAGGAGCGTACGGCAAGCCAAAATTAGTGCCATACGCGCAAACTACTGAAATACCGTTCGAAACGCACCCAAAGCTGGCGGCTCTTTTATCTCGCCCTCCTAAATTTGCCCTCGCCGCTCCCCTTCTGGACACTAAACCCTTCCCCTGCGAATGGTTGGAACGACCGGTTGCGGACGTTGCGCAATCTTGGGAAGTAGCCACAACCGAACCAGAGCCATCGATGCGAGCGTCGCGACGGAAAAGAGGTATGATGTGACGATGCCCCAATGGATTTTCTTCACTCCCTTTCTGTGGATTCTTGGTTTTGTGGTAGTTTCCATCTGGTATCGTCGCTCGAAGGGCGAGCCCATTTTTCCCCGGCTGCCTGACGACGCTGAGTTCGGTGAGAAGGGATGCTCTGGACGATCGCTCAAGAGCCCATTGTCCAAGATTGGCGGCGCTAGCCGATGTATTCTCGTAGCGGTGCGAAAAGGGAAGTTGATCATAACGCCTCAATTTCCGTTCAACCTCATGTTTCTGCCTGAGATTTACGGACTGGATATCAAGGTGCCGGTTGGCGCCGTTGCCTCTGTGAAACCGGTGTCCTCGCTATTCCAAAAGGCACTACGAATCGAATTCACTCGCGGCGGCCCCGCGCCGGTAGAGGTGGTGCTGCATGACGAGAAGGCGTTCGAGCGAGCGATCGGTTCTCGCGTTACGGTGCCGGGTGATCGCGAGCTCAAAGAGAATGCCAGCCCACGAAAGAACCGCACCTTCTTGTTTGCTCGTGCTTTCTTCGCGATTTGGGGAGCGGGTGCTTTGTTCGCCGCGATTACCGGGCTTCAGGATGATCAGCGATTTCGGCGAGATGGGATTGCCACCATGGCGACATACGTGAACCCAGAACAATCTCTCGATCACCAAAGTAAAATGGGTGTCCTGCAATACGAGGTCGATGGGGTCGTTTATCGGGTGAACTCTATTTATGGAAACGGCCTGTTCGAAGTGGGCGAGCAGGAAAAGGTCTATTACTTGCGCTCAAACCCGCAGGAAGCTCGCCAAGTTTCCTATTCGAATTTCAACATGCTTTGGCTTGTGCTCGGTGCGATCGGCCTGTCGGTGTCAATCTTTGGTGGCATGGTCGCCAAGAGGATTTGGTAACTCAAACCGGTCAAAATGAAGTTGCTCCAAAACGTCCGGTTCCCACCCCATTTCGGACGTTCGTGCCTTGAAGCACAGAACCGCGCAGGACGCGTTGCGCAACCTAGAGTGCAATGGCGAAACCGTAATGCTCATCTTCGCCGGTCGCGGTGCGCCAAATTCTTCCTTGATATCGAGGCTATAAGGGCAAGGCGCCTGCGATCTTTGCAAGCAGGTCGGCCTGACCGTGCCGCGTTCCTATTCGCGCCATCGAGCGGTCAGACCCCCGAATCGGTCGCGGGCCGTAGCGAGGGGAAGAGCGCGGCCGCGAGCAGGAACAGCCATGTGACGAGCACGAAGGGAAAGGTCAGCGCGGGGATGCCCAGCGGCTCCAGCGCGGCCGAAACGCCTGCGAACACCAGCGGGGTGGCGATCGCCGCGAGCAGCGCATAGGCAAGCGAGCGCCTGTCGAGCGCGAAGAAACTGCTGCCCAGCGCGACGGCGACAAGTACGCCATTATAACCGAACGCGCCCGATCGGATCGCCGGTTCGGCAGCACCCATGCCCCAGGCGACGAGGAGACCGATCAGCGATCCCGCCAAGGCCGCCGCACAGGCGACCCGCGAAGCGATGAGGAGGCCGATCGCAAAGATCAGGCCGGTGACGAGATTGCCCTGAAAAAAGACCTGCGCGATGCCATTGAACAGGCCCTCCCCGATCGTCGATGCCGTTACCACGCCTTCGACCGTTACCGCCTTGGGAAGTCCCGCGGTCGGCAAAAGATGGGTGGACTCAAGCCGGCCGAAGCGTGCGGTGGCGAGGAAGACGCACCACGAGATGAAGACGAACGGGGCGGTCAGCACGGGCAGCTTCCAGACGGCGAGCAAGCGCAGCATCGCGGCCATAACGATTGTCGAACAGGCGGCGGTGAAGACCAGCAAGGCCCAGGTCAGCGCATTGGGTTGCAGGAAGGTGAGCAGGGCGACGGCGACGAGCCCGCCATTGAAACCAAACATCCCCGCCCGCACCAGCCTGCGATCGACGCCCAGCAGCATGGCGGTGGCCGTGCTCACTCCGGTTCCGATCAACACGGCCGATCCGAAGAGCGGCGAATGATAGAAAATCCCGACCAGGAAGAGCAGTCCGGCATAGCTGTTGTTCTGTAACATTACCTGGCCGACACCGCGCAGCAGATGATCGAGGAAGCGCAGCGGGGCGGGCAGCGGATCCTTGTCGTTGTCGGTCAGCCCCGTCGCTGAAAAATATGTCGCCATCGCCGAAAGCTCCCCGAGTGACGCCGCGCCGCTGCCCCGGCGTGCACCCTTCCTATCGTAGACGGCAAAAGCGACGGATGGGAAGGGGCGGCACCGTTCGTCGGCAGGGCCTGCCCGCCCCATCCCGCGAAGCTGACAAAAGGCTGACGCCGATCGCGGCGCAATTGTCAGCGCGCCTGGCCGATAGGGCTGCGGAGAGCGGGGATGGCACCCGCCTGCCGAAGGGGCCCCGCGCGTGACATATGGCGTTCGTATCGCTTTGCTGCTGTGGATCGGCGCCGCGGCGCCGCTGCCCGCCGCCGGACAGGAGGGCGCGGGCGGGCAGGCCGCGACCTATGACAAGCATTTCTTTGACCGCACGCAGCCGTCGAACGCCTATGAAATGGTGGCGCTGCTCCCGGGCTTCACGCTCGTCGAGGGCGATGGCGACGTGCGCGGCTATTCGGGGGCGGCGGGCAATGTCCTGATCGACGGTCAGCGCCCGGCTGGAAAGACCGACACGCTGGGCGCGATCCTGAAACGCATTCCCGCGGCGCGCGTCGCGCGGATCGAGCTGATCCGCGCCGGGTCGGCCAGCCACGACATGCAGGGCTATGCGCTGCTCGCCAATGTCGTGCTGGCGAAAGCCGGCACGATCAGCGGCCGGATCGAGGCCGAGCAGGCGCTCTATCGTCACGGGCGCCGCGGCCCCCGCTTTTCGGCGCAGGCGACGGTCGATGGACACGGCCGGGTGCTCGACCTGTTCGGGACCGTCTATCGCGAGATCGACGACGAACATGGCTTCGGGGTCCGCAACCGCTTCGCGAGCGACGGCGCGCCGCTGCGTCTCGCCCGCTATGCGCAGCCCGAGGGCGCCGATATCGCGCAGGCGACGCTCGCCTATCGCCAGCCGCTGTTCGGCGGCACGCTTCGCCTCAACGGGCTGGTCCAGGACAAGCGGAAATTCGCCGACATCGCCTATGCCGTCACCTTCCCCGCCCCCGATGCGATCACCGGCAGCGAGCGCGAACATGCGCGCACCTGGGAAGGGGGGCTTCGCTACGAACGCGCGCTCGGCGCGGCGAACGACCTCGAACTGGTCGGAAGCTATCGATCGGTGGCGACGGTCGGCATCGACCGCGAGACGAGCGCGTCGGAAAGCAGCCTCTCCGACGAACGCGCGAACGCCAGCGAGGCGATTCTGCGCGCCGCACTCCGCCATCATCGGGGCGATTGGGCGATCGAGATCGGCGCCGAGGGGGCGATCAACATTCTCGACAGCCGCAACGCGCTGATCGAGGATGGCGACCCCGTGCTGCTGCCCCAGGCCAATGTCCGGGTTGCCGAGCATCGCGCCGAATTCTTCGCGACCGCGAGCCGACCGCTCGATGCGCGGCTCACGGCGGAATTGGGGATCCGATATGAAATGTCGCGCCTGTCGCAGACGGGCGACATCGACCTCGTCAAATCGCTCGCTTTCTGGAAACCGCGCGCGCGGCTGATCTGGACCCCGACGCCGAACCAGACGCTGCGCCTGCTGGTCGAGCGCGAGGTCGGCCAGCTCGATTTCGGCGATTTCGTCGGCGCCGCATCGCTGACCAGCGGGACGATCAGCGCCGGCAATGCCGATCTGGAGCCCGACAGCCTCTGGCGCATCGAGGCGACCTACGAGCGCCGCTTCGGCGCCGGATCCTTCACCCTCGCCGCGCGCCGCGAATGGATATCCGATCTGGTCGACCAATTGCCGGTCGTCGCCGACGGGACCGTCTATGACGCGGTCGGCAATATCGGCGCGGCGCGGCGCGATATCGTCGAAGCGTCGCTGAAATGGCCGCTTGACGGGATTGGCGCCAAGGGCGTCGTCGTGACCGCCGACCTTGTCGCGCGGCGCGGCCGGGCGACCGATCCCTCGACCGGCGAGCGCCGCCCCATCTCGGGCGACCTTCCGGTCGAAGCGCGGATCGCGCTGACTCACGATATTCCGGCGTGGAAGCTGCGCTGGGGCGGCAGCTTTGCCTTCGCGCGCACCGAAACGGCGTTCAAGGTCGAGGAGGTCGAGGCCGACCGCCTGGCCGGGCGGCTCGACCTGTTCGTCGAATATCGTCCCGACGCACGCTGGACCTTTCGCCTGTTCGGCAAGAATCTGACCGACAGTCCTGCGACGCGGACGCGCGACATCTATGCCGGTGTCCGCGGCGACAGCGCGCTGCGCTATCGCGAATTGCGCGTGCTGCGCAGCGGGCGCTATGTCGGGCTTACCGTCCAGCGCAGCTTCGGAGGATAAGCCTTATCCGCGCGGCGCGGCGAGCCGGGCGAAGTCGCTCCAGCTACATGCGGTGGGCTCGGCCGAATTGCCGCACCCGGGAATGGCGAGATAGCGGCGGAACAGCGCGTCGCCCGACCCCAGCGGCTCGAGATTGCGGAGCTGGTCCATCGTCTGCGCGCGATAGAAGGCGCGGACATAGCGGTCGCCCTTTGCGTTGCTGACCAGTTCGAACCCCAGCGCGCTGCCCGGCGGGACTTCGTCGGCGGGATAGCTCGGCACCTGCCAGTGCAGGTCGAAAAAGCCGCCGAGATCGGCGACGTTCGTGTCGTGACCGGCAAGCAAGGTCAGCCGCGCCGGGCTCTGATCGCCGAGCGCCGTGACGATTTCGCGCACGATCGGCGCGGCGGCGGCGGCGGCGATATAGCCCGGACGGTTCGAATATCGGAATTTGAGCGGATGAAAGCGCAGCAATTGCTCGATCTCGGCGCGGCTCACCCGGCCCCAGCCGACCTCCGCCATCGGCTTGCCCTCCAGATATTCGAGCACGAGCGTCTGGCTCGCGGTCGATCCGACGTCGAGCGGGCCTTCGATATCGGGGCGATCGTGCGGCTGCGCCACCAGCCGGCTCGGCTCGGCGATCAGCGGACAGGCGGGCAGCGCGCAGTTCAGCACCCTTGCCAGCAAGGTCAGTTCGCCGCGATAGCGCGCGGTCTCGGCGGCCAGCCCGCCCTCGGGGGCCTGGGCGAGCGCGGCGTCGAACGCGCGCTTGCCGTCGAACGAGGCGGGGCCGCCGTCGAGCCCGTGAAAGATTGCGTCATCGCCCGGACTGGCGGGATGCGCGACGTCCGTCGCGCAGCCGGGCATGAAGCCCGCGGCCCAGCTTTGCGCGGTGGCGATCGTGCGTTCCTTGTAACTTGCCTTGAGGACGATCGTGCCCGCGGCGGGGCACCCGTCCGGAAACAGACCGCGACCGCCGAAATAGAGGCGGTCGCTTTCGCCGAGCAGCTTGACCCCCGCCGCGCCGCGCGGCGTCAGCAGGCCGAAATCGACCGGCCAGTCGGGCCATTTTTCAGGCGAATAGCCTGGCGGCACCACCGCCGGTTTGGTCGGCGGGCGAATGCCGTGGCGCATCAGCATCACCACTTTTTCGAGCTTCAGCGGTCCCGGTTCGGGGGACGACGCATCGGCACCCGGCGCGGGCGCGGCGCAGGCCGCGAGCAGCGCGGCGGATAAAAGCAGGATGGGCTTCACAGGCTCTCTCCCTTGTGGAACAGGTGTGGAATAAATTTATCGATACTGTATAAATCAGAAAATATATTTCATCAATGTCCTGTGTCGAGAAAATATGGCGCCGGGGAAATCGGATCGATAGCCGGTGTCAGCTTGATGTCAGCGCGCCTGTGGCAAGGGAGGGCCATGAAGAAAATCTATCTGCTTGCGGCCGCGATGGTCGCTCTCGCCACCCCCGCCCTGTCGCTCGCGAGCGACAAGGACGACGAAGCCGATCAGCGCGCCGCCAGCGCGGCGCTGGCCCGCGGCGAAATCCTGCCGATCGTGCGCGTTCTGGCGATCGCGACCGAACGCGTTCCGGGCGACGTGCTCAAGGTCAAGCTCGAGCGCGAATCCTTCGGGTTCAAATATGAGGTGAAAATCCTCACCCGAAGCGGCAGGGTGCGCGAGGTCGAAGTCGACGCCCGGACCGGCCGGATACTCAAGATCGAGGATGATTGATGCGCGCATTGGTGGTCGAAGACGATCCCGTCGTCGCTTCCGAACTGGTTCGCGGGATGACCGCCGCCGGGTTCGTCGTCGACCTTGCCGGTGACGGCCAGCAGGCCTGGTTCAACGGCGATGTCGAGGATTATGACGTCGCGATCGTCGATCTCGGCCTGCCGCGACTCGACGGCCTCTCGGTCATCAAGCGCTGGCGTGACGCGGGGCGTGGCTTTCCTGTCCTGATCCTGTCGGCGCGCGGCGACTGGACCGACAAGGTCGCCGGGATCGAGGCCGGCGCCGACGATTATATGGCAAAGCCGTGGGCGATGGAGGAATTGATCGCGCGCGTGCGCGGGCTGGTCCGCCGCGCGGCGGGGCGTTCGAGCCCGACGCTCGAGGCGGGGCCGCTGCGGATCGACACCCACCGGATGACCGCGACGCTCGACGGCGCGCTCGTCAAGCTTTCGCCGCTCGAATATCGGTTGCTCGACTATCTGGCCCATCACCCCGGCCGCGCCGTGCCCGCGACCGAATTGTCCGACCATCTCTATGGCGACGCCGACACCGAAAACGCCAATGCGATCGAAGCGCTGGTCGCGCGGCTGCGGCGCAAGCTCGGCCCCGACACCATCCGGACGCGGCGCGGCTTTGGCTATCTCCTGCCGGCGGCCGCCGCATGACGGGCGGCTCGCTCCGGCTTCGCCTGATCGCGGGGGCCGGGGTGGCGATCGCTCTTGCGCTGCTCGTCGCCTGGTTCGCGATGACGTGGCTGTTCGACGGCCATGTCGAGCGGCGCGTCGAGGACGAACTGCTGGTCCAGGTGCGGCCGCTGCTCGCCGACCTGCAATTGGCGCGCGGCGTCCCGGTCGCGGGGTCCGAACCCGCCGACCCGCGCTTCGCGGTTCCCGCCGGCGGGCTGTATTGGCAGGCCTCGACCGGCGGCGGCGCGATCCGTTCGGTCTCGCTCTGGGACAGCCATCTGCCGCCTGCCGCGGCGGCGCCTGCCGACCGCTGGCGGATCCGCCGCGCCGAGGGTCCCTTCGGCCAGCATCTGCTATTGATGGAACGCGCGATCCGCCTGCAGCCGCAGGAACCTCCGGTGATCGTTCAGCTCGGCTATGACCTTGCCAAGCTGGCGCCGGCGCAGCGCGAATTCGGGCGCGAGATGGCGCTGTTCCTGGTGTTGCTGTGGATCGCGCTCGCGCTCGCGGCCTGGGCGCAGGTCGGGTTGGGGCTCCGCCCGCTGCGAAGCGTCGGGCAGGAGGTCGAGCGGCTGCGCCGCGACGCCTCGGCGCGGCTTGGCGGCACCTATCCCCGCGAGCTGGCGCCGCTCACCGAATCGATCGACGCGCTGGCCGATGCGCGCGAGGCCGATCTGGTGCGCGCGCGGCGCCGCGCCGCCGACCTGGCGCACGGCCTCAAGACTCCGCTCGCCGCGCTCGCCGCGCAAAGCGCGCGGGCGCGCGAAGGCGGCGCGGCGGCGCTGGCCGACGGCCTCGATTCGTCGATCGCCGCGATGCGCGCGGCGATCGACGGCGAACTGGCGCGGACGCGGATCAGCCTCGTTCCCGAAGGGCGCAGCACCGAGGCGCTGCCGCTGATCGAGCGGCTCGTCGCGGTGATCGAACTGACCGGGGCGGGCGAGCGCGTCGCCTTTTCGCTGGCCTGCGACGAGCGCGCGACGCTACCGCTCGCGAGCGACGATGCCGCCGAACTGCTCGGGCCACTGCTCGAAAATGCCGCGCGCCATGCCCGCCGCCTTGTCCATGTCGCGGTCGAGACGGCCGACGGCCGGCGGATGCTGATCGTTGGCGACGACGGGCCCGGGCTCGACAGCGCGCAGCGGGGCGAAGCGATCCTGCGCGGCGCGCGGCTCGATTCGGGCGGCGAGGGCCATGGGCTCGGCCTTGCCATCGCGCGCGAGCTTGCCGAAGCGACGCGCGGCGACCTTGTCCTGGCGCGCTCGCCGCTCGGGGGGCTTGAAGTCCGCGTCGGCTGGACGCTATCCGACTGAACTTCCTGTCAGCCTGGTGTCAGATCGGGCGTGCCGCGCCGCGCCGCCGCGTGCCGCGCCAAGCCATTGTGCAAGATATATTCTATTTTACTTGCAATATAGAATAATTGTGCCATTATGATGCCCGAACGAGCGCGGCAAGGAGCCGTGCCGGGGAGGAGAGGCAATAATGACACGGCGGTTCGGACGGGCGCTTTTGCTCACGACATGTCTGGCGGTCCCGATGACGGGCGCCTGGGCGCAGGATTCGTCGGCCGCGGCGGGGACAACCGCAGCGGACCAGGGCGATGCGATCGTCGTCAGCGGCCGCCGCGCCGCCGACCGCGCGGCGCTCGAAACGAAGCGCAACACCGATACGCAGGTCGACGAGGTTCGCGCCGACGATGTCGGCCGCCTGCCCGACCAGAATGTCGCCGAAACGCTGCGCCGCCTGCCGGGCCTCAGCGTCTCGAACGACATGGGCGAGGGGCGCTACCTCACCGTCCGCGGCGTATCGCCCGACTTGCTCAACGTGACGCTGAACGGCCAGACCGCCGCCGCCCCCGAACCCGATTCGCGCCAGGTAAAGCTCGACGACATCCCCTCGGCGCTGATCGGCGCGGTGACGGTGTCGAAGACTCTGACCCCCGACATGGACGCCAACGCGATCGCGGGCGCCGCCAACATCGAGACCGTGTCGGCCTTTGACCGATCGGGCACGTTCGGCAGCCTGCGCGCCGCCTATGGCAAATATGACCTCAACGGCAAGCATCCCTATGAATTCGACGCCTCGATCGGGTCGCGCTTTGGCCCCGACCGCCAGTTCGGCTTCGTTTTCGCGCTCAACTATTCCAACCGCGAGTTCGAGGCGCAGAACATCCAGTCGGGCGGTAATTGGGAGGAGGTGGGCGGCGAATTCGTGCCGCTGCGCCAGACGCTGCGCGACTATCACACCCGCCGCCAGCGCTATGGCGCGGTCGCGAATTTCGACTGGCGCCCGACCGACGACGTGAAGGTATATGCGCGCTTCCTCTATTCCAAATATAAGGACAAGGAATCGCGTCCGGGCTTCCAGGTCGATCTCGACGAAGACGCGATCACGAACCAGACCGCGACCAGCGGCGATTTCACCGGCGCCAAGGCGAAGCGGGCGCTGCGTTCGCGCGAGGAGGATTCGGACACCTTCACCTCGTCGCTCGGCGGCGAATTCGATCTCGGTCCGAGCTGGCTGCGCGTCGAGGGCAGCTACACCCGCGCCAACAAGCGCGACCCGCATCGCGACGAAATCATCTTTGCGGCCAAGAACATCACGGGATCCTACGACCTGTCGGGAACGATCCCGCTTTATCAGTCCGGTGCGACGGCGTTCGATCCGACCAAATATAAATTCGACGAAACGAGCTACGAGCATCGCCGCGCCCGCGAGGATCTTTATCAGGCGCGCGCCGATTTCCGCACTCCGATCGGCATCGGTGACGACAGCACGATCCAGATCGGCGCGAAATATACGCAGCGGCGCAAGACCAACGACGCCGAATCGGTGATTTACGGCGGCTATGACGACGATTTCACGCTCGATCAGGTCCAGGACGGCTCGATCGACAGTATCTTCAAGGGCCGCTACCCCTTCGGCGCGACGATCAGCCGCCCGAGCGCCGACAGCTTCTTCCAGTCGAATCTCGCCGGTTTCGAGATCGACGAGGAAGGCACCGTCGGCGACAGCCTCGCCGCCGATTATCTGATCCGCGAGAAGATCTTCGCCGCCTATGCGATGGCGACGCTGAAATTCGGGCCCTTCACCGCCATCCCCGGCGTCCGCATGGAAAAGACCAAGAGCAATTATGCGGCGAAGGACATCCTCGACACCACGACCGTCGCCGACCTTGGCAAGGATTATGACAGCTTCGGGGCGCAGAGCTACACCGATTTCTTTCCGGGCCTGAACCTGCGCTGGAACGCAACCGAGTCGCTCGTCCTTCGCGCCGCGGTGACGCGGGCGATCGGGCGTGCGAACTATGAACAGCTCGCGCCGACGACGGTCGTCAACACCGGCGACAATGAAGTCACGATGGGCAACCCCAATCTGAGGCCGCTCACCTCGACCAATTACGACCTTGCGGGCGAATTCTATATCGGGCGCAAGGGCATCATCAGCGTCGCCGGCTTCTACAAGACGATCGAGAATCCGATCTATTCGGCGACCACCGAGCAGAGCGGAACCTTCGCCGGGCAGGCGCTGGTCGATGCGCAGGTGACGATGCCGGTCAACGCCGACAGCGCCTTCGTCAAGGGCATCGAGATCAACGCGCAGACCGAGCTCAGCTTCCTGCCCGCGCCGCTCGATGGTTTCAGCGTCGGCGGCAGCATCACCTTCGTGAAATCGCGCGCCAAGGGCATTCCGGGCCGCGGCGACGAGCGGTTGCCGCTCGCCAGCCAGTCGAACCGGGTCGCGTCGGCTTTCCTCGCCTATGAAAAGGGCGGGCTGTCGGCGCGCATCGCCTATACCTACCGCTCGGCCTATCTGCTCGAGCCCGGCGGGGATACCGACAGCGATCTCTATGTCGGCGCCTTCAACCAGTGGGACGCGCGCATCGGTTATGACATCGTCAAGAATGTGACGATCTTCCTCGAAGGATCGAACCTCAACGACGAACCCTATCGCGTCTATCAGGGCATATCGTCGCGAACCGACGAGGTCGAGCGCTACGGCTATTCGCTCAAGACGGGCATCCAGTTCAAATTCTGATCCTCTGCAGGGGAGCACTGGACCTGGGGCCGGGGAAACCCGGCCCCTTTTCTTTGGCGATTGTGGAGCTTGCAAACACACCCTCGCCACCCTCGTCATGCTGAACTTGTTTCAGCATCCATGATCTACTCTCTCAGGCAGAGCTGCGTCCAATTCGAGGGCAGGCCATGGACCCTGAAACAAGTTCAGGGTGACGAGAGAATGAATGAGGTCGGCCGACAGCCGATGTGTTTGCAAACGACATGATCTCCTTTTCTTTTGCGGGAAGCCGCGCGGGGCCAGCTTTCTTCCTGATGTGGCACCACGGACCGGCCGCGCCAAACCCTTCTGTTGCCGTGGAAATCCGGTCTCTACCTAGCTGGTTGACGGGGCTCGCCTATGCCATCACAGAAATGCTGAGCTTCGGCTCGGGGGCTAAAGGGGGAGCAGAATATGGAGAAAGCGATATTGTTTTTGACGGCTGCAGCGCTGATCGCGCAGCCGGTTGCGGCGCGCGAGGTCGTTGCCACTTCGGATACGCCCGAAGACATTGCGCAAGACGCTGCGCGTGATCTCAAGGACAGCCGCTTTTACAACAAGCCGGGCGCCAGCCGGGCGGAATATGATGCAGATTGGCAAACCTGCCGTTTGATCGCACGCGGGTCTCGGACACCCGCCGGATCGGTGCCGATCTATAATCCCGCGATATATAATCCGGCGATTTCGCCGCTTGCTGCGGGCATCGGCAGCGGAATAGGCGCGGCCATCGGCGCTGCGATCGTCGAAGGCCAGATGCGCCGCGCCAACCGGCGGAACTGTTTGCTGATCAAAGGATGGCGGCTGGTAGAACTGCCTGCCGCGCAAGCCGCAAAGGTGGCCGCCCTGTCGGATGCCGAACGGCAGGATTATTTTGAAACGATGGTCGGGGCGCAGACGGTCGAGGGTGACGTCACCCAAATGACCAGCTTTACCCCGGTTGCCGATGACAGGCTGAATATGAGCGGCCCGCTGGCGGGTCCGCCGTCGCTGTTTCTGGGCAAGAAAGTCGATCCCAAGACGCCGCTTGCGCTGGCGGAAAACGAAGGCGGACTGGTCATGGCATTCCGCCGCAACGATGCCGGAAGCGCGGGGCGTTCGGGCCGCGTCCAGATCCGTCGTTTCGACCGTGAAAATGGCGATCTTTTCTATCAGCCGCGCGATTGGAAGAAAAAAGGGGATCACACCACTTACGCCAGCGAATTTGTCAGCAGGGACAAGAAGGCGGCTTATGAGCTGCAGGTCGCGAAACTGACGCCAGGCTGGTATGTCTTGCAAACCGATGCCGTGGGTAAGATTTTACCCAACACAACCAACTGCTTTGGCGCTCCGGCTTTTGAGGTCAAGGCAGGCGAATATGCGTATCTGGCCGACGCGACACCTTTCCTCGACGCGGAGCTTGCGGCAGGCGGCAGGCATAGCGGCATGGGCTATGCACGCCATTTCGACGACGCCAAGGCCGCGATGATGATTTTCCAGCCCGATGCGGCGGCCCGGATGGCGGAAGCCCGAATCGAAAACCGCGCGACCTATAGCTGTGCGGGACAGGTGATGACTCGCATGGACTTTCCAGGCGTGACCGACAGCGTTCCGGCGCCCGTTGACGAAGACACGTCTGGAGCCGCGGAGTTGCGAGAGCCCTGACGGGAGAAACGGCGGGCGGTGATCTTGCCGCCCGCCTCTTGGTCAAAGCCGCACCCGCTCGCCGGTCTGTGCCGACTGCGCCGCCGCTTCGGCCAGCGCGAGCGCCGCGACGCCGTCGCGGAAGTCGACGAGCGGGGCGCCGCCGTCGAGAATGTCGGCGAAATGGTCGGTCTCGCGCGCATAGGCGACGGCATAGCGATCGAGGAAGAAATTCTGGAAGCGGTCGGCCGCGGCGCCATTCTCGCCCCAGGTCTCGACCGTCGTTTCGAGCTGGTTCTGGGCGCGGATCATGCCCTTCGATCCGAACGCCTCGATCCGCTGGTCATAGCCATAGCCGCTGCGGCGGCTCGACGAGATGACGCACAGGCGGCCCGACGCGGTGCGCAGGATCGTCTTCGCCGTGTCGGCGTCGCCCGCTTCGCCGATCGCGGGATCGACGAGCACCGAGGCGCTGGCGAAGACTTCGGTCACCTCCTCGCCGAGCAGCCAGCGCGCCATGTCGAAATCATGGATCACCATATCCTTGAAGATGCCGCCCGATACCTTGATATAATCGACCGGCGGCGGCGCGGGGTCGTGGCTGATGATGTGCAGCGTTTCGAGCGTGCCGACCGCGCCGCCGGCAAGCCGCGCCTGCAACGCCGCGAAATTCGGGTCGAAGCGGCGGTTGAAGGCGAGGAACAGCCGCGCGTCCAGCGCCGCGAAGCGCGCCGCCGATTCGCGCGCGGCGGCCAGATCCTGATCGAGCGGCTTTTCGCAGAAGATCGCCTTGCCGGCCTTGGCGGCGGCGAGGCTGTAGGGCAGGTGGGTGTCGGTCGAACTCGCGACCACGACTCCCGCTATCGCCGGGTCGGCCAGCGCCTCCTCGACCGTCGAGACGCGCGCGTCATATTGCGCGGCGATCGCCGCCGCCGCCTCGGGAAAGGGATCGACCACCCGCGTCAGCCGCAGGCGCGGGTTGGCGGCCAGGTTCGCCGCATGGATTTTGCCGATCCTGCCGGCGCCGATCAGTGCGATATCGTGCATTCTATCCTCTTCCGGTTGAAATCATCTTCCATACATACATAATATGGAACATATATTCCATAGCGCGAGAAATGCCGCAGGGCGACAGTTGCGTTACAAGTTTTGAACAGATATTCCGTTTTTCCGGATCAACGGGGGAGAAACTATTTGACCGACGTCCCGACTGCCCCCGCCTCGGCGGAAGAATTGCGCGCCGAGATCGTGAGCCGATACGAAACGCTGAGCAAGCGGCTCAAGCAGATTGCGCGCTATATTCTCGACGAGCCCAACGACATCGCGCTCGAAACGCTGGCGGTGATCGCCGACCGCTGCGGGGTCCAGCCGTCGGCGATCGTGCGCTTTGCCAAGAGTTTCGGGTTCGAGGGGGCGAGCCAGATGCAGCGATTGTTCCGCGACGGGCTGCTCAGCAACAATGCCGCGCTCGGCTATTCGGAGCGCGTCCGCCAGCTCGACCAGGCGACGAATGCGAGCGATGTCGAACCCGCGAACCTCCTCTCCGAATTCGTCGAGGGCAACAGCCTCGCGATCCAGAATCTGCTGCAGACGGTCAGCGGCGCCGACATGCGCACGGCGGTCGACCTGTTGATGGCGGCGGATACCGTCCATGTCGCGGGCTTTCGCCGCTCGTTCCCGGTGGCGTCCTATATCGCCTATTCGCTGCTCCAGGCGGGCAAGCGCGCGGTATTCATCGACGGGGTCGGCGGCCTCGGGCTTCAGCAGGTCCATGCGATGGGTCCCGACGACCTGCTGATAGCGATCAGCTTTCATCCCTATTCGGAAGAGACGATCGCGGTCGTCAACGCCGCCAGGGCCAATGGCGGCCGCGTCCTGGCGATCAGCGACAGCCTGGTCAGCCCGGTCGCCAAGCCCGCCGAGCATGTCCTTCAGGTGCGCGAAGCCGAAGTGCGGAAATTCCGTTCGCTGTCGGCGTCGATGTGCCTCGCGCAGGCGCTGGTGATCAACTTCGCGTTCGAGGCGACGCGCACCGACGGCAAGGTGCGCGACGACGGGGCGGCATAGCTATTTCATTCCGATGCCCATATGAAACATATGTTGCAAACATTCTAAACTTGGAATATGTGTTACAGACCAAGGAAGGATGGTCTGAAAAGCGATGGCGGAGCAAGGGCATGAAACGGTCGGAGAAGACCGGCTGGACGTCGTCACGCTGGGGCGCGCGGGGATCGATCTTTACGGCGAACAGATCGGCGGACGGCTGGAAGATATGGCGAGTTTCGCCAAATATATCGGCGGCAGCCCGACGAACACCGCGGTCGGCGCGTCGCGCCTCGGCCTGCGCGCCGGGCTGATCACCCGTGTCGGCGCCGATCATTTCGGCCGCTTCATCGTCGAGGAACTCGAGCGCGAGGGCGTCGCGACGCGCGGCGTGCGCACCGACCCCGACCGGCTGACCGCGCTCGCGATCCTCGGCATCCGCGATCCCGACACCTTTCCCCTGATCTTCTATCGCGAAAATTGCGCCGACATGGCGCTCTCTGCCGACGATATCGATCCCGATTTCGTGGCGTCGGCGGGGGCGTTGCTGGTCAATGGCACGCATCTGTCGCAGCCGGGCGTCTTCGACGCGAGCATCAAGGCCGCGACGCTGATGAAGGCGGCCGGCGGCCGCGTCATCTTCGATATCGATTATCGCCCGGTGCTTTGGGGTCTTGCCGGCAAGGACAATGGCGAGGACCGCTTCGTCGCCGACCGCGGCGTCACCGCGGCGTTGCAGCGCGTCCTTCCGCTCTGCGACCTGATCGTCGGCACCGAGGAGGAAATCCATATCCTTGGCGGCTCGACCGACACGCTGACCGCGCTACGCGCGATCCGGGCGCAAAGCGCCGCGCTCCTCGTCTGCAAGCGCGGTGCCGAGGGGTGCGTCGCCTTTCCCGGCGCCATTCCCGCGTCGCTCGATGCCGGGGTGGTCGGGCGCGGCTTTGCGGTCGAGGTGTTCAACGTACTCGGCGCGGGCGACGCCTTTATGGCGGGGTTCCTGCGCGGTTGGCTCAAGGCCATGCCGCTCGAAAAATGCTGCGAGATCGCCAATGCGTGCGGCGCGCTCGTCGTGTCGCGCCACGGCTGCGCCCCGGCCATGGCGTCGTGGGACGAGCTCCAGCATTTCCTTGGCGGTCAATGGCCGCACCGGCTGCGCGAAAGCGCCGAGCTTGAACAATTGCACTGGTCGGCCAACCGCCATGGCGAGCGCGACGAGCTGACCGTGCTGGCGATCGACCACCGCAGCCAGTTCGACGACCTGCTTGCCGAACTGGGCGAAAGCGACGAGGCGCGGGTCCATCATTTCAAGAATCTCGCGCTCGAGGCGCTCCACCGGATGGCGGCGGGCGATCCCAATTATGGCGTGCTGCTCGACGGCCGTTTCGGCGCGCGCGCGCTCGAGGCGGCGGCCGATCATCCCTATTGGATCGGGCGGCCGATCGAGGTGCCGGGATCGCGCCCGCTGCGCTTCGAAGGATCGCCCGACGTCGGCATGACGCTGCGCGACTGGCCGACCAACCATGTCGTCAAATGCCTCGTCTTCTATCATCCGGACGACGATGCCGAGATGCGCGCGCGGCAGGACCGCCAGATATTGCGGCTGTTCGATGCGTGCCGCCGCACCCGGCACGAACTGCTGCTCGAAATCATCGCGTCGAAACACGGGCCGGTCGACAGCGGGACGATCGCGTCGGTGATCGACCATATCTATTCGCTCGGCATCTATCCCGATTGGTGGAAGCTCGAACCGACGACCGACGCTGCCGCCTGGGCGGCGAGCGAAGCGGCGATCCTGCGCCATGATCCGCTGTGCCGCGGCATCGTCCTGCTCGGCCTGTCTGCACCGCAGGGCGAGGTTCTCGCGGGCATCGTCGCGGCCGCGCCCTTTCCGCTGGTCAAGGGCTTCGCGGTCGGCCGGACGATCTTTCACGACGTCGCGCAGCAATGGCTGACCGGCGCGATCGACGACGAGACGGCGATCGCCGCGCTCGGCGAAAATCTGCGCATTCTCGCCGATGGCTGGCGCGAGGCGCGCCGTGCTAGGGTGGCGGCATGAGCAAACCGATCAGATGGACGATGGCGCAGGCGCTGGCGCGCTGGCTCGCGGCGCAGCGGGTCGAGGTGGATGGCGTCGAGATGCCCTATTTCGCGGGCGTCTGGGCCATCTTCGGCCATGGCAATGTCGCGGGGCTGGGCGAAGCGCTCGCCGGGATGGAAGATGTGCTGCCAACCTATCGCGGCCATAATGAGCAGGGCATGGCGCACGCCGCGATCGCCTTTGCGAAGGCGAGCCGCCGTCAGCGCGCGATGGCGTGCACGACCTCGATCGGCCCCGGCGCGACCAACATGGTGACGGCGGCGGCGCTCGCGCATGTCAACCGGCTGCCGGTGCTGTTCCTGCCCGGTGACGTCTATGCCAGCCGCCGACCCGACCCGGTGCTTCAGCAGATCGAGGATTTCGCCGACGCGACAGTCAGCGCGAACGACTGTTTCCGCCCCGTATCGCGCTATTTCGACCGGATCACCCGGCCCGAACAGATCATCGACGCGCTGCCGCGTGCGATGGGGATACTCACCGACCCCGCGCTTTGCGGCCCGGTGACGCTCGCGCTCTGCCAGGATGTGCAGGCCGAGGCCTATGACTATCCCGAAAGCTTTTTTGCACCGCGCGTTTGGAGGCGGCGTCGGCCGCGCCCCGACCGCGCCGAATTCGACGGGCTCGTCGAAGCGCTTCGCGTCGCGAAGGCGCCGCTGATCGTCGCGGGCGGCGGCGTGCTTTATGCGCAGGCCGAGGCGGTGCTTGCCGACCTTGCCGCGCGGACGGGCATCCCGGTTGCCGAGACGCAGGCGGGGAAGGGCGCGCTCGCCTGGGATCACCGCCAAGCGCTCGGCAGCATCGGAGTCACCGGGACGAGCGCGGCGAACGCCGCCGCCGAAGCCGCCGACCTGATTATCGGGGTCGGCACGCGGCTGCAGGATTTCACCACTGGCTCGCGCACCCTGTTCGCGGGCAAGCGGCTGATCCAGGTCAATGTGGCGGCGCCCGATGCGATCAAGCAGGGCGCCGAAGCGGTCGTCGGCGACGCGCGCGAGACGCTCGAAGCGTTGGCGGAGACCCTCGCGGACTGGCAGGTCGATCCCGCATGGCGCGCCGCGAACTGCGCCGCGGTCGCCGAATGGAACACCGCATGGGACGCCGCGACCGCGCCCGGCAACGCGCTTCCCTCCGACGCGCAGGTCATCGGCGCGGTCTGGCGGCAGGCGGGCGAGGAGGCGACCGTCGTCTGCGCCGCGGGCGGGCTGCCGGGCGAACTCCACAAGCTTTGGCGCAGCCACCGCCCCGGCGGCTATCATGTCGAATATGGCTTTTCGTGCATGGGCTATGAGGTCGCGGGCGGGCTGGGGGTCAAAATGGCCGACCCGGCGCGCGACGTCTATGTGATGGTCGGCGACGGCAGCTATCTGATGCTCAATTCCGAACTCGCGACCTCGGTGATGCTGGGGAAAAAGATCATCGTCATCCTGCTCGACAACCGCGGTTATGGCTGCATCAACCGGTTGCAGCAGGGGACGGGCGGGCGCCCGTTCAACAATCTGCTCGCCGATACGGTGCATGACGTGCTGCCCGACATCGATTTCGCCGCCCACGCGCGCAGCCTGGGCGCGGCGGCCGAGAAGGTCGGCGGGGTCGCCGAACTCGAAACCGCGCTCGTCCGCGCCAGGGCGTCGGCCAGATCCTATGTGATCGTCATCGATACCGACCCCGCGATCACGACCGAGGCGGGCGGCCACTGGTGGGACGTCGCGGTCCCCGAAGTGTCGGATCGCCCCGAAGTGCGGGCCGCGCGCCGCGACTATGACCATCGAATCGACGGAGAGAGACAATGACGATCCGCTGGGGCGTAAGCCCGATCGCCTGGTGCAATGACGATATGCGCGAACTGGGCGGCGATATGACGCTCGACGAACTGCTCACCGACGTGCGCGACATCGGCTTCGACGGGGTCGAACTCGGCAATAAATTTCCGCGCGATCCCGAGGTGCTGGCGCCGATCATGGCGAATTACGGCCTCGACATCGTCGGCGGCTGGTATTCGTCGAACCTGCTCGTCCGCGACGCCGATGCCGAGATCGCGGCGCTGGCGAAGCATTTCGCGCTGCTCGAATATATGGATTCGAGCGTCTTCATCCTCGCCGAGACGTCGAACGCGGTGCATGGCGACCGCACCGGCAGCCGGCTCGACACGCACCCCGTGCTTCCCGCCGCCGACTGGAAGCCGTTCGGTGAGCGGCTGAACACCGTTGCGCGCTTCATCACCGATCGCGGGCTGCGCTTCGCCTATCACCATCATTTGGGGACGGTCG
The DNA here is from genome assembly GCF_002993885.1 of Sphingopyxis lindanitolerans. Classification (NCBI taxonomy): domain Bacteria; kingdom Pseudomonadati; phylum Pseudomonadota; class Alphaproteobacteria; order Sphingomonadales; family Sphingopyxidaceae; genus Sphingopyxis; species Sphingopyxis lindanitolerans. The sequence continues at coordinate 2,203,576 of NZ_CM009578.1, read as the reverse complement.
TCGAGACCAAGGACGAACTCGAACGCTTCTTCGACGCGACCGGCGATCATGTCGGGCTGGTGCTCGACACCGGGCACGCGCTGTTCGGCGGGATCGAGCCGATCGACGTCATCAAGGCGCGTCCCGAGCGCGTCGCGCATGTCCATTGCAAGGATGTCCGCACCGCGAAATATGACGCATTCCTCGCCAACGGCACCAGCTTTTTGAACGGTGTCGTCGGCGGCATGTTCACCGCGCCGGGCGACGGCGATTATGATTATGCGCCCTTCATGCGCGCGCTTGCCGATATGGATTATTCGGGCTGGATCGTGATCGAGGCCGAACAGGATCCGGCGATCGCCAACCCGCGCGACTATAGCCAGCTCGGGCTCGACACGCTGAAGCGGCTCGCGCGCGAAGAGGCGCTGGTCTGATGTCGCTGCTCGTTCGCCCGCACGCGCCCGCCAGCGACGGCACGCTGCTCGACATCACCCCCGAAAGCGCAGGCTGGACCTATGTCGGCTTTCGCGTCGTCCGCCTCGCCGCCGGGGCGCGCTACAATCATGTCGAGGGCGGGCGCGAGGCGTGTCTCGTGATCCTCACCGGCACCGTGTCGGTCATGGCGGGGGGCGAACATTTCGAGGCTATCGGCGGCCGCACGACGGTGTTCGACGGCGCCGCGACCTCGGTCTATGTGCCCGCCGGGCATCGCTACACGATCGAGGCGGCATCCGATGCCGAAATCGCGATCTGCACCGCGCCCGGAACCGGCGCGGGTGCGGTGCGGCTGATCCGTTCGGATGCGGTCGAGGTGCGCGGTCAGGGGACGAACACCCGCCACGTCCGCAACATCCTGTCCGACGCCGATGCCGCCGAAAGCCTGCTCGTCGTCGAGGTGATCACGCCGGGCGGCCATTGGTCGAGCTATCCGCCGCACAAGCACGACCGCGATGCCTACCCCGACGAAACCTTCCTCGAGGAAACCTACTACCACCGCCTGTCGCCGCCGCAGGGCTTTGCCTTTCAGCGCGTCTATACCGACGAGCGCGATATCGACGAGACGATGGCGGTCGAGGACGGCGACGTCGTGATGGTGCCGCGCGGCTATCATCCGGTCGGCGCGCCGCATGGCTATGACCTTTATTATCTGAACGTGATGGCGGGCCCCCGGCGCAACTGGGTGTTCCGCAACGACCCCGCGCACGACTGGATCGTGCGCCAGTAAGGAAGAGCGATGAGACAGATTGAGGCCTTTCCCGCCGGCGGCGATTCCGGCGCTGCTGCTGCACGTCCCGAAGAGTCGCGATGGGGCGATGTGTTCGACCCCAGCACCGGGCAGGTCCAGGCGCGGGTCGCCTTTTCGACCCTCGCCGATCTCGATCGCGCGGTGGCGCGGGCGGCGGCGGCGCAGCCCGCATGGGCGGCGACCAATCCGCAACGCCGCGCGCGCGTCATGTTCCGCTTTCGCGAACTGCTCGAGGCGAACATGCAGGCGCTCGCCGAATTGCTCGCGAGCGAACATGGCAAGGTGGTCGCCGACGCGCGCGGCGACGTCCTGCGCGGGCTCGAGGTGATCGAATTTTCGTGCGGCATCCCGCACGCGCTGAAGGGCGAATATACGCAAGGGGCGGGCCCCGGCATCGACGTCTATGCGATGCGCCAGCCGCTCGGCGTCGTCGCGGGGATCACTCCGTTCAACTTTCCCGCGATGATCCCGATGTGGATGTTCGGCCCCGCGATCGCGGCGGGCAACGCCTTCATCCTGAAGCCCAGCGAGCGCGACCCGTCGGTGCCGGTGCGGCTCGCCGAACTGATGCGCGAGGCGGGGTTGCCCGAAGGCATCTTGCAGGTCGTCCACGGCGACAAGCAAATGGTCGATGCGATCCTCGACCATCCGGGGATCGCGGCGGTCAGCTTCGTCGGCAGCAGCGATATCGCCCACTATGTCTATTCGCGCGGTGTCGCTGCGGGCAAGCGGGTGCAGGCGATGGGCGGCGCCAAGAACCACGGCATCGTCATGCCCGACGCCGACCTCGACCAGGTCGTCAACGACCTCACCGGCGCGGCCTTCGGCTCGGCGGGCGAGCGCTGCATGGCGCTGCCGATCGTCGTGCCGGTGGGCGAGGCGACCGCCGACGCGCTGCGCGAACGGCTGATCCCGGCGATGGCCGCGCTCAAGGTCGGGGTATCGAGCGATCCCGACGCCCATTATGGCCCGGTGGTCAACGCCGCGCACAAGGCGCGGGTCGAGGACTGGATCCAGACCGGGGTCGACGAAGGCGCGGAATTGGTGGTCGATGGCCGCGGGCTCGTCCTGCAAGGCCATGAGCAGGGCTTCTTCGTCGGCCCGACCCTGTTCGACCGCGTCACCACCGACATGCGCGCCTATCGCGAGGAGATTTTCGGCCCGGTGCTGCAAATCGTCCGCGCCCCCGATTTCGAAAGCGCGCTGCGCCTGCCGAGCGACCATCAATATGGCAATGGCGTCGCGATCTTCACCCGCAACGGTCACGCCGCGCGCGAATTCGCGCAGCGCGTCAATGTCGGCATGGTCGGCATCAACGTCCCGATCCCGGTGCCGGTCGCTTATCACACGTTCGGCGGCTGGAAACGCTCGGGCTTTGGCGACACCAACCAATATGGCATGGAGGGTGTGCGCTTCTGGACCAAGGTCAAGACGGTGACCCAGCGCTGGCCCGACGGCGGCGCGGGCGACAACGCCTTCCTGATTCCCACGGCGTAGAACCGGGCGCCATGGACCGAAATCAGCGTAAGTTGAAACAAATCTTCCAATTATATAAAAAATGAAATAGCATCCCTTTGGGATGCCGACGACAAAAGCGTTGGAGCGGGAGAGGGTCGATGCTCAGATATTTCGCGACGGGTCCGGACTTGCCGGTCAGGACCGACGATGGTGTCGATGGTGCTTTCCAGCGCTATCGGATGCGGATCATCATGGCGATCACGCTCGCTTACGCGGTCAGCTATACCTGCCGCCTCGCGATCAACATCGTCAAGAAGCCGCTGATCGACGCGGGCATCTTCACACCGCTCGAACTTGGCATGATCGGCTCGGCGCTTTTCTACACCTATGCCGCGGGCAAGCTGATCAACGGCTTCGTCGCCGACCACAGCAATGTGAAGCGATTGTTCGCGGCGGGGATGATATTGTCGGCGCTGTGCAATATCGCGATGGGCTTTTCTACCCTGTTCTGGGCGACCCTGCTGATCTGGGGGCTCAACGGCTGGTTCCAGAGTTATGGCGCGCCCGCCTGCGTCGTCGCGCTGGCAAGCTGGTTCTCGAACCGCGAGCGCGGTCGCTTTTATGGCATCTGGTCGACCGCGCATTCGATCGGCGAGGGGCTGACCTTTGCGGTCGTCTCGGCGCTCGTCGCGTTCGGCGGCTGGCGCTGGGGCTTCTGGGGGCCGGGGATCGCCGCGGTTCTCGCCGGGATAGCCGCCTTTTATGCGATGGCCGACCGGCCGCGCACGCTCGGCCTGCCGACGGTCGCCGACTGGCGCGGCGATCATTATGCGCCGCCCGCCGACGGCGCGCCCGAGCGCGGTATTTTCGCGACCCAGCTCTCGATCCTCGCGATCCCGGCGGTGTGGATTCTCGCGCTGGCGAGCGCCGCCAATTATGTGACGCGCTATGCGATCAATAGCTGGGGCATCCTCTATCTTCAGGAAGCGCGCGGCTATTCGCTGGCGGAGGCGGGCGCGATGCTCACCGCGAGCACGCTCGCGGGCGTCGCGGGGGCGCTGGCCTTTGGCTTCGTCTCGGACAAATTCTTCGGCGCGCGCCGCCCGCCGGTCAATCTGCTGTTCGGTGTGCTCGAACTGATCGGCCTGCTGCTCCTCTTCTTCGGTCCCCAGAATCCAGCGGTGGTGCTGGTCGCGGTGATCCTGTTCGGGCTCGGCATGACCGGGCTCGTCACCTCGCTCGGCGGGCTGTTCGCGATCGACATTTGCCCGAAGCGGGTGGCGGGCGCGGCGCTCGGCATGGTCGGGGTGTTCAGCTATATCGGCGCGGCGATCCAGGAGCAGGTGTCGGGGGCGCTGATCGACGCCAATATGCACATGGTGGGCGGCATCCGCGTCTATGATTTCGGGCCCGCGATCTGGTTCTGGATCGGCTGTTCGGTGCTGGCGACTTTGCTCGCGACGACGCTGTGGAACACCAAGCTGCGCGATTGAGGAAAGACGATGGAACGACGCAATCTCCTGCGCGGCGGCGCGGCGCTCGCCTTTCTCGCCGCGCTGCCGCGCCGGCTTTATGCCGCCGCGACCGGCTATCCGCGGCTGCTCGACGGGCCGATGGTCGGCGCGACGACGCCGGAGAGCTTCACCATCTGGTCGCGCGCCAGCGGCGCTTTCGGCGTCGCGGTCGAATATGCGACGCGGCGCGACTTCGCCGATGCCAGGACGACCGCCCCGGTCGCCGCGACGCAGGATAATGACCTGTGCACCAGGGTCGTGGTGACGGGGTTGAAACCCGACACTGGCTATTATTACCGGGTCAAGACCGACGGCAGCGACGACCGGCACCAGCCGCTGCCCTTCCGCACCCGCACCGCCCCCGACCGCCCGCGCCCGATCCGCATCGCCTTTGGCTCCTGCGCGCGCGTCCAGCTCTATCCCGAACAGCCGGTGTTCGAGGCGATTGCGGCGATGGAGCCCGACCTCTTCCTGTGGCTCGGCGACAATATCTATGCCGACAGCGACAGCGACACCGCCTTTTCGGCGATGTATACGCGCCAGCGCAACGTGTCGGCGCTGGTGCCGCTGCTCCGCTCGGTGCCGCAGCTTGCGATCTGGGACGATCACGACTTCGGCTATAATGATTCGGATCGCCGCAACGGCGCAAAGGCGATGACGCGGCGATTGTTCGACCGCTGGTGGGCGAATCCGTCGTCGGGACTGCCCGATACGCCGGGAATCTTCTTTCGCCACAGCTTCGGGCCGGTCGATATCTTCATGCTCGACGGGCGCTATCACCGCGACCCGCCGGACGATCCCGATAGTCCGGCCAAGACGATGCTGGGCGCGGCGCAAAAGGCGTGGCTGAAGCGCGAGCTCAAGGCATCGAAGGCGGCGTTCAAGATCCTCGCCTCGGGCACCGGCTGGTCGCGCGCCGAACAGGGCGGCGACAGTTGGGCCGCCTATCTCCATGAACGCGATGAAATCCTGGACTTTATTCGCGACGAAAAGGTCGCGGGCTGCTTCGGCATTTCGGGCGACGTCCATCAGGGCGAGGTCAATTGCGTGCCCTGGTCGGACAAGGGCGGCTATGATTTCTACGACCTCGTCAGTTCGGGGCTCGCGCAATATCTCAGCCCCAAATTCATCGACCAGCACCCCGAGGTGCGGCTGCGCCAGCCATGGGTGCGCAGCGCCAATTTCGGGTTGCTCGAATTCCACTTCGATCCCGAGCCGCGCGTCGAGCTGAGCGTCCGCGACGTGATCGGCGCATCCGCATCGGGCAAGCCCGTCGTCCTCACCGCCGCCGATCTGGTCAACGGGCGGCAGAGCTGGCGCGCCACGATCGACCCGGATGAACTCGAACGCCGCGAGCGTGTGGAACGCGGCGGCAGCTATTATGGAGGTGAATAGGACATGCGTTTCGAGATGGTGACCATCGCCCCCGACGAATTCGAGGCGATGAAGGCGCATCTGCCGTGCGCGACCCGCGAAGGTCTGTTCGAGACCTACCGGATCAGCCAGAACAGTTGGTACAAGCTGCGCGACGGTCAGCCAGTGAAGCGCAAGACGGTCGAGCGGCTGCGCGAACGTTTTCATCAGGTCGCGGGCGAATGAGCGGCGCGCCGCTCAACATCGCGCTGATCGGCAGCGGCTTCATGGGCCGCGCGCATGCGCTCGCTTTCGCCGCCGCCGACCGCATTTTCGACCTGCCGCGCAGCCCGCGCGTCACGATCCTCGCCGACCGCGATCTCGAAACGGCGACCGCCGCCGCCGCTTCGCTCGGGATTCCGCGCGCGAGCGGCGACTGGCGCGAGGCGATTGCGGGCGCCGACATCGACATGGTCGCGATCGCGACGCCCAACGCGCTTCATGCTGCGATTGCGATCGCCGCGCTCGCGGCGGGCAAGGCGGTCTATTGCGAAAAGCCGCTGGCGACCACGCTCGCCGAATCGGAAGCGATGACGGCGGCCGCCGCCGCATCGGGGCGGCCGACCGCGGTCGGCTTCACCTATCTCTATAATCCGATGATCGTCCTCGCGCGCGAGTTGATCGCGGGCGGCGAGATCGGCGAAGTCACCGCGTTTCGCGGCATCCATGCCGAGGATTTCATGGCGTCGGCCGATGCGCCCTTCAACTGGCGCTGCGAGCCCGACCAGGCGGGCGGCGCGCTCGCCGACATCGGCAGCCACATCATCGCGATGGCGCAGCATCTGGTCGGCGATATCGCGTCGGTGTCGGGGCGGCTCCATACGGCCTATCCGACGCGCCGCGATGCCGGGGGCCAGGCGCGCGCGGTGACGGTCGATGACCAGATGGACGCGGTGGTCGACTTTTCGGGCGGTGCGACCGGCTCGCTGTCGGCAAGCTGGATCGCCAGCGGGCGCAAGATGGGGCTGGCGTTCGAGGTCAGCGGCACGCGCGGCTCGATCGTCTTCACGCAGGAGTGCTTCAACGAGCTGAAACTCTATCGCTCCGGGTCGGGCCGCACCAATGGCTTCACGACGATCTGCGCCGGGCCCGAACATGGCGACTATGGCGCCTTCTGCCCGGCATCGGGGCACCAGATCGGCTATAATGATTTGAAGACGATCGAGGCCAAGGCCGCAGTCGAGGCGGCGGCGGGCCTGCCGTCGGCGGCAAAGAGCTTTGCCGACGCGCTGGCGGTCGAGCGGGTCGCCGATGCGATCCGGCGGTCGCACCGCGAGGGAGGCTGGGTGCGGCCCTGACGGGCAAGCCGACGGCTAACGACCGATTGCGGCCAAAAGCGATCCTCCCCCACGGGGGGAGGGGGACCACCCGAAGGGTGGTGGAGGGGCACAGGAGGTTTGCGCCGCGCTCGGCCGAAAGAGCCGCGCATTTCCAACGCTGGGTCGCGCATATTATTTCAACGGCAAGGCAAGCCGACTGTGCCCCTCCACCATGCTTCGCATGGTCCCCCTCCCCGTGCCGGGGAGGATCGGAAAGGTCCGCTCCCCACCCCTAAGCCGCCTCCAAAGCTAAACCCGCGCCAGCGCCGTCAACAGCTCCGCATGAATCGCCGGCGTCGATGCCAGCACCGTTCCGTTCATCAGGTCGAGCTTGTTCCCCAGCGTATCGGTGACCACGCCGCCCGCCTCGCGGACGATCGCGACCCCCGCGGCGATGTCCCACGCGCTGACGCTTTGTTCCCAATAGGCGTCGTGGCGTCCGCAGGCGACCCAGGCCATGTCGATCGCGCCCGCGCCGAGGCGGCGGACCCCGGTGACGCGCGGGGTCAGCCGCTCCATCTCGGCATAGAATTGTGCGTGGTCCGGCTTGGTTGCGAATGGAATGCCGACCCCCAGCACCGATTCCTCGATCGTCGTGCGCGGCGAAATTTGGATGCGGCGCTCGCCGAGCCAGGCGCCGCTGCCGGTCTCGGCCCAGAACAGCTCGTCCATCACGGGAACATAGGTGACCCCCGCGACGACGTCGCCGTGCCGCGCCAGCGCGATGTTGACGGCGAAGAGTGGGGATCCTGTCAGGAAGTTGGTTGTACCGTCGAGCGGATCGACCACCCACATATGGTCGGCGTCGCGGCCGGGGGTCAGCCCGCCTTCTTCGCCGAGGAAGCCGTAATCGGGGGCATGCGCCATCAAATGTTGGCGGACGGTGGCTTCGGCCTTCAGGTCGGCCTCGCTGAACATGTCGGCGGCGCCGGCCTTGCTGTGGACCGTGAGCGTGGCGATGCGCGCGCGGTCGGCGATCAGTCCTTCGCCGGCGGCGTGAGCGGCGGCGATCATGGCGGAAATAAGGGATGACATGGGCATGGAATGAATATACGTTCTGTTTTCTAATAAAGATAGAAAAAATATTCTGAAATTGAGATCGGCCACGCCGACGCGGCGCAGGGCCGCGTTCCGGGTGAAGAGGGAGGGTTAGAGTGAAAACCAGTTTATTTGCAATCGCCGCCGCGCTGGGGACTGTTCCCGCAGCGGCCGCTGCCCAGGATGCCGCCGCGCTTCCCGCCGTCGCCGCGGCGGCGGAGACAGAGGCCACGCAAGGGTCGGGGGCCGATGGCGCGGTCGTGGTCGCCGATCCCGGCGATCCGTCGCGCACGCTGATTCTCGCGGGCGCCGAATCGGCGGGGATCGAGGTGTTCGACCTGGCCGGGCATCGCGTCGCGACGCATAAGGTCGGCAATATCCGTGCGCTCGATCTTCGCGCCGACGCCGCGCCGGGCGGCGCGCCGCTGCTCGCCGCGCTCGACGGCAAGGCGAATGCGCCGAAACTGTTCCGCGTCGGTGCCGGCGGCGTTCCGGCGCCGCTGGCGCTGACGGGGATCGAACCCGCGATGACCGTCGCGGGGCTCTGCTTCTCACGCAGCCACCGCGACGGCGCCCTCTATCTCTTCCTCGTCGGCGACAAGGGCGAGATCGAGCAATGGGGGCTCGCCGCCGACGCCTCGGGCGCGCTGAGCGGGCGGATCGCGCGGCGCTGGTCGCTGGGGTCGGAAATCGGCTATTGCGCCGCCGACGATCGCGGCTCGGTCTATTTTTCGCAGGAAGCGATCGGCGTCTGGCGTTTCGCCGCCGAGCCCGAGGCCGAGATCAAGCCCGAGATCGTCGATATCGTTCGCCTCGGCCATATCACCGACGAAGCGAAGGGTGTCGCCATCGCCGCCGATGGACGGTTGCTCGTCTCGGACGCCTCGGCCGACCGGCTGAACATCTATGACCCCGCCGCCGACCACGCCTATCTCGGCTCGGTCACGCTCGCGGCGGGCGCCGACAAGGTCGAGGACGCGGGCAGCGTCACGCTCGCGGGCCCGGTCGTGGTCGTCGCCGACGACGACAATGCGCCCGAACAGCCCAATTTCAAGGTCGCGCACTGGCCGGCGCTGCTCGCCGCCGCGGGGCTTCCCGAGCGCCCGGCCGCGCCGGCGCCCGCGACCATGCCGCTGGCGCTCGCGACGGTCGAGACCGTCCCGGTCGAAACCGGCGGCGACGCCGCCGACGATCCCGCGATCTGGATCAACCCCGCCGACCCCGCGCAAAGCGTCGTGATCGGGACGCAGAAACAATCGGGGCTCTATGTCTATGGTCTCGACGGCAAGGTGCTGCAATATCTGCCCGACGGGCGCATGAACAATGTCGACCTGCGCAGCGGCTTCCGCCTCGGCGGCCGCGACGTCACGTTGGTGACGGCAAGCAACCGCACGACGAAGGGCATCTCGATCTATGCGCTCGATCCCGCGACGCGCAAGCTGACCGACGTCGCCGACGGGCTGCAGGATACCGGCTTCGCGGACCCCTACGGCCTTTGCATGTATCGCAGCGCGAAGACGAAGAAGAGCTATGTGTTCGTCAACCAGACCGACGGTAAGATGCGCCAGTGGGAACTGGTCGCGACCCCAGCGGGTAAGGTGCGGGCGACGCTGGTGCGCGATCTGCCCTTCGCGAGCCAGGTCGAAGGCTGCGTCGCCGATGACGAGGCGGGGATGCTCTATACGGGTGAAGAGGATGTCGGCATCTGGCGCGAGGGTGCCGATCCACGCGGCGGCCCGGCGCGCACGATGCTGGCGAAGATCGCCGACAATCCCGCGCTCAAGGACGATATGGAGGGGATGGGCCTTTATGCCATGGCGGGCGGCAAGGGCTATCTGGTCGTCTCCAGCCAGGGCAATGACAGCTATGCCGTCTTTCGCCGCGAAGGCGACAACGCCTATGTCGGCTCGTTCCGGATCGGCGCCGACATGGCTGCGGGGATCGACGGCGTGTCCGAAACCGACGGCCTCGACGTCAGCAGCCTCGCGGCGGGTCCCAATTTCCCGCACGGCCTGATGGTCGCACAGGACGGCCGCAACGTCTCGCCGCCCGAAAACCAGAATTTCAAACTGGTGCCGTGGGAGCGGGTGGCGAAGGCGCTGGGGCTCGATCTCTGATCTTCCGGTCGCTGCGCGTCGGCATGGGGCCGATGCGCAGCGGCACGGGTGCCAACAGGGTTTCGCGCCGGCTCCTGGCGCGCACTCCGCTGATTTATGCCCCGAGTTGCGCCAAATATTCTGACGGCGGACAAATCGCATTGATGGCGGACAGCGTGTCCGCCGAAGCGAGGGAATATCCGTTATGGAGCGTCAAGGTCGATGACGCGCGTCAGTTCCCGCCGCGCTATTTTCCATCCCTTGTCTGTTCGCCGGTAGTGGTCGCGATATTCGCCGACGAGCTCCACACCCCCCATGGCGACGGGAAGCGAGCGATCGCCCGCCGGGCCATAGATCGCCAGGCCGATACAAAAGCCTTCCGCACTATCGGTGTCACGAACCGTGATCTTGGGATTTACGAGCAGATGCCGGCGCAATCTGTCGGAGCCCACTATGATTTGGTTCATCGCCGCGCGCAGACCATCATGGCCGGACACCTGGAACACGGGCTCTGGTACGACGCGCGAAAAGACGCAATCGTCGGTCCACAGCGACAGGAAGGCATCGATGTCGAGCGAGTCATTATAGATATTATAATCGACCATCAGCTTGTGGCATTCCCGCTCGATGAGCAGTTTGTCGATTTCATTCATCGGGAAACTCGCCTTCTGCGACAAGAGGGTGTCGAGGTTTGGGTATTGCGACCATTCTAGGAATAGGCGGGGTTGCGCGACGCTGCGAGAAGCCAGTCCGGGTCGGTATAGCCATCCTGGGCTGACAAGCCGATGTTGCGCTGTATCGCCGCAAACCGTTCAGCGATAAGATCGACATATTCGGGGTGCGGAAAAATATAGAGATCATTGTTGCGAATGGCGCGAAGCACATGGCGACCGACCGCAATCGGATCCATCATTTCCGGGTTGATCGGCCTGTCCGACAGAAAACCGGTCTCGCGATCATAGCCGGAACCGAGCTGTTGGTTGCGGCGCTCGGCGGACGTGGTCTCGAGGCGGCTCTGCACACCTCCGGGGCATAGGACCGAGACACCGATATGGCGGTCGGCAAGTTCGGCGCGCAGGGACTCGGAAAGTGCCGTCACCGCATATTTGGAAGCACTGTAGGTTGCGAGGCCGGGCGGCGCGATGAGGCCTGCCATCGACCCGGTATTCACGATATGGCCCGCCCCGCCGCGCGCGACCATTCGCGGAACGAATGTCCGGGCGCCCAGAAATACGCCCGTCACATTGATGTCGAAAACAAGCCGGAACAGTTCCTCGTCGGTCGCTTCCAGAAGCAGGCGCGTTCCGTCGGTCCTGCGCCCCTGACCGATGCCGGCATTGTTGCAAAGGATATCGATGGCGCCGAACCGCGCTTCGGCGAGATCGGCCGCGGCCGTCCAGGACGCGGCGGAGCGCACATCGAGGTCGACGCCATGGCAGTCGAAGCCATTTTTCGACAAGGCGTCGATCGCGGCTGTCCGGCGCTCGACATCGACGTCGGCGATCACCAACTTCATCCCCGCTTCGCCGAAGGCCTGCGCCATTCCAAAGCCGATCCCGCTCGCGCCGCCGGTGATGAAAGCGATCTTGCCCTGCACTTGTTCCATTGTTGATGCCCTTTCAGGTGCAGCCGCCCACGAGGCGCGGCTCGAAATGTGACGGCGCCGCGCGCCGCCGAGATTATGTGATCGCGAAAACGTGATACATCGGGCCGTCGTCGGTGCGCATTCCGTTCGACACCGCGATCACGCGATTCAACCATTCATATTTCGCGTGCGCGGTTTCGAAGCGCGGCGTTGTGTGGAGATAGAGGTCTTCGTAGGGGCTGGGTTCGCGGCGCGCAAAGCGGGCCGCGGCTTCCGGAGAGGTCGGTGTCGACAAGCCGGTATATTGCATCGATATGAGGGCACCATCGTCGGTTTCCAGAGCGGTGCGCACGTCGATCAGCATCGTGCCGTCGCCGCGCCAGGAAACCCAGTCGGCGCCGCCGTCGAGGACGCGGCCTCGCATTTTTGGGCCTTCAAAAGTGCCGCCGACCACCGGGAAGATGCCCCGCCTGTTCTCGCCGCCCACGGGGTGCGCCCGATCATAGGCGACGTCGAGCCGCATCACGAACAGCGGTTCCCAGGAAAGTGTTTCAATTCCGGCCATCTTCATTCTCTCCACTTGATTTCGGGGACTGGTCTTCGCACGAGCCCTTGCTCGCTGTGGGCGGTGCCGCGATCCTCTGGTTCGGCGTGTAAAGCAGTAACCACCAAGGGCTCCAAATCACGCGCCGCAACTGGTGCGAAAATCACACTCGTAAAATTCGGGTGCAAGACGCCATGGGCTGCGACTTGCGGATCTAATTGCGCCATCGTGCGCGCAAGCCTTTCCCCAAGAGATGGCTGAGACGGCAGAGGAACGCACATTGACCCACGCAACGAGCACCGATGAGCGACAGGGCGGCGAAGGCGGGGTTGCGAATATTTCGCCATCCCATCGCCGTTATATCCTGATGTTGTTGCTGGTTGTCTCGACGCTCAATTTTCTAGATCGCCAGATTATCAACATTCTGGTCGAGCCCATCAAGCAGGATCTGCACCTCGCCGACTGGCAGCGGGGGATGTTGACGGGTTTGAGCTTTGCGCTCTTTTATTCGGTACTGGGGCTGCCGATCGCCCGTCTGGCCGACCGATCGAACCGGCCGATCATCATCGGGGTCTCGCTTCTTGCGTGGAGCGGCTTTACCGCGCTGTGCGGAATCGCCAATTCGTTCGCGCACCTGTTGCTCGCGCGGGTCGGAGTCGGATGTGGCGAGGCGGGGGGCGGGCCTCCCTCTCATTCCCTCATCGCCGATTTCACGACGCCACAGAATCGGGCCTCAGCCTTGGCCTATTTTTCGCTGGGCAGTCCGATCGGCACACTGTTGGGGCTTGGTCTTGGCGCTGTCGTCGCCGATGCTTTCGGATGGCGAATGGCCTTTTTCATCGCTGCCGCTCCAGGCATCATCCTGGCTGTTCTCTTGATGGCGACCGTCAAAGAACCCCGAAATCTTCGTGCGCTCGAAGGCAAGCCGAAGGCGAGCATCAAGGATGCGTGGATTGAGCTGAAGTCCAAGCGCACCTTCTGGTGGATATGCTTTGCGGGCGCCGCGACGTCGGTGGCAACCTATGGCCAGGGTGCGTTCTGGAGTTCCTTCTTTCTGCGTGTCCATGGTGACGAAATCTCGACCCTGTCTCCGGCCGGGACCGGGCCGCTCGTGCTCGTCGGCGTGAGTCTAGGATTGGTGAAAGGGCTGAGCGGCGTGGCCGGCGTCATCACCGGAGGGCTGATCACCGATCGTCTCGCCCGGCGCGACCTGCGCAGCTATTGCTCCGTTCCGGCCATCGCGCTGCTATTGGCATCGCCCGCCTTCGTCCTGGTGATGCTGGCGCCCGGTTTCGTCATGGCGGCCGGGCTGCTGATCCTGCCGGTTTTTCTATCGAGCCTGATCTTTGGCCCATCCTTCGCGGCGGTTCAGACGCTCGTTTCCCCCGGAACACGCGCGACCGCGGCCGCGATCCTGCTTTTCATCCTGACGCTGACAGGTCTGGGGCTTGGACCATTGTTCATCGGCATATGCTCCGACATTTTTTCCGCGTCGCTCGGCAGCGCTGAAGGATTGCGGTGGGCCCTCCTGTTGACCGCGCCGGCGAATCTGATTGCCGGGTTGGCCTTCTGGCGGGCCCGCCGAACCATCGTCCAAGAACTCGAACTTGATTGAACTGAGAGATTGCCATGATTCCCGATCATCTTTTTGCGCCGTTCCGTGCGGAGGCGCTCGCTTTGCCCAACAGGGTCGTCATGGCTCCCATGACGCGATGTTTCAGCCCCGATGGCGTGCCCGGCGACGATGTCGTGCAATATTATCGTCGGCGGGCCGAGGGTGGGGCGGGCCTCATCATTTCGGAAGGCACGGCGATCGACGAGCCCGCGGCGATTACCAACTCGCGCATCCCCTTATTCTATGGTGACGAACCACTTGGCGGATGGAAGCGGGTTGTCGATGCGGTCCATGACGCCGGCAGCGCGATTTTTCCTCAACTCTGGCATACCGGCGCCGCGAGGCAGTCCGAATTGAGCGTCAATCCGGACGTTCAGGCGATCTCGCCTTCCGGCTTGTTTGCTCCGGGTCAGGCGGTGGGGCGTGCGATGACCGATGGGGACATCGAACGGCTCGTGACGGCTTATGGCCAAGGGGCGGCGGATGCGAAGCGGCTGGGTTTCGACGGCGTCGAGCTTCATTTTGCCCATGGCTATCTCGTCGATCAATTTTTCTGGCCAGAGGTGAATCTTCGTGCGGACGCGCATGGCGCCGACCGCTTTCTGCTTGCCGAAGCGATCGTGGCCGAATGTCGGCGGCGAGTGGGAGCCCGCTTTCCGATCGGCCTACGCTTCTCGCAGTGGAAGCAGCAGGATTATGATGCCCGGCTCTTCGCTGGCCCCGCCGACCTCTCTGCATTCCTCGAACGCATGGTCGATGCCGGCGTGACCATTTTCCACTGCTCGTCGCGCCGGTTCTGGGAGCCTGAGTTCGAGGGCGAAACGCTCAACCTTGCCGGATGGACCAAGAAGCTCACGGGCATGACGGTCATCACCGTTGGTTCCGTCGGGCTGAATCAGGAATTTCTGGTCAGCAGAACCGGGGTCGATACCGCGATCGACGAAAGCCGTCTCGAACTGCTGAACGGCATGCTGGCCCGCAACGAATTCGATTTGGTCGCGATCGGCCGGGCGCTTTTGGCCGACCCCCTCTGGCCCAGCAAGGTTCGTGCGGGACGTTTCCAGGATCTGGCCACCTATTCGAAGGACGCCGAGCAAACGCTTGTCTGAGCAAGCAGACGAATTCATTTCAAGGGAAGGATATATCATGGGTCTTATCGACTTTCGGGCTCGACCGAATACCAAGGAAATCATGTCGCTCTACGATCAGCCGGGGCGAGAGTTTCTGTGGCAGCGCTGGGGTTGCCCGCCGCCACCCAAGATCGAACTCGATGCCTTCATGGGCAACCTCAAGGCCGTCGGCGTCACGCAGGCGGTGGTGACCGGACGCCAGGTCGTGTCGGATCAGGGGGTCGCGTTCGGAACCAGCAACGATTATATCGCGGAGTGCGTGAAGCAATATGCGGACACGCTCATCGGCTTTGCCGGCATCGACGTTTCTTCCGGCGACCGGGCGGTAGCGGAGGTCGAAAGGGCCGTGCGCGACCTTGGCATGAAGGGCATCTCGATCGATCCCTTCACCGCGCGCATCCTCCCCAACGACAGGCAATTATATCCGCTGTATGAAAAGGCGGCCGAGTTGGGGATTCCGGTAATAACGACCGTCGGGCCGCTCGTTGGGCGATATGGCGATCCCTATCTGTTCGACGAGCCGACCGCGGATTTTCCGATGGTCAAATTCGTCTATTCTCATGCGGTATGGCCGCAGGTTCTCGACTGGCTCGGCTTGGCTTTCCGGCGACCTAACGTCTTTCTCGAACCGTCGATTTACTGGACCAATCCGGGATGTGACGCGATGTGGATCGCGGCCAACGGGCAGCTATCGGACCAGATCATCTATGCGAGCGCCTTTCCCTTCGCGTCGCTGAACGCGATGGAAAAGATTCGCGCGCGGTGGGACTGGAGCGACGAAGCCTGGCACAAGTTCACCTATGCCAACGCCGCCCGGATCCTCGGGCTTGAAGAAGGCTGAGCCAGTGGCGTCCCGCGCGCCTTTGGCGCTCGTCACGGGGGCTGGCCGCGGGATCGGCCATGCCATTGCGAAAGGGCTCCTCGAGGACGGGTGGCACGTCATCGCCACGGACTGCGATGCCGATGCACTCGATGCGCTTGCCCGTTCCTCGCCTGACCGGCTGCCCCTGTCGATCGAAGTGCTGGATGTGACCGACCGGGCGGCCGTCGCCGCCGTGTTCGATCGGTACGGGTCGCTGGACCTCCTCGTCAACAATGCGGGGATACCCGGCAGGCGGTGTGCAATCGGGACGATTTCCGAAGCCGAGTTTCGCAAGGTTCTGGGGGTCAATATGTTCGGCATGTTCATCGCCTCCCAGGAAGCGCTGCGACGGATGGATGAGGGGGCCGCAATCATCAATATTGCGTCCGCTTCCTATCTGGTGAGCCCCAATGTCCCGCATTATGGTATGACCAAGGGGGCCGTGATCAGTCTGACCCGGTCTATGGCTATGGAGTTCCGACGCCGCGGGATCAGCGTGAACGCCGTCGGCCCGGGTGCGATCGACACCCTGATGCAGGGAACCCTGTCCGCCGAACATAGGGCCCATCTTGCCCGCACCTATTCCGATGGGCCCATGCCGCCGGACGTCATAGCGGCCGCGGTACGGTACCTCGCGTCGCCACACGGTCGGCGGACGCGAGGTCAAGCGTTGCTTGTCGATGAAGGAACCGGCCTGGGGATCGATTTATGGTAGGCGCGCGCTTCTTTTCCCTGAAAGTGATCGGAAACGGATCCGGGGTCGCGGAGGCCATCGCCGAGCGACTGACGAAAGGTCATGATTTCACCGAGACAGAGCAGGGACCGTTCGATCTCGTCATGATCGACGCGGTGGATGAGGAGGGAGATACTCCCTTTCTCGAACTTTCTGACGAAGATTTTGAGCGGCTCTATCTGGCGCCAACGGTCCGCCTCGAGCGCGTGACCGCCATGGCCCGAACGCTGATCAAGCCTTCGGGCAGTCTCCTGCTGGTCGGCACGGATGCCTATCTGGGAAAACCGGAAGGCGCGCCTCAGTCGGCGGCCGCCGGGTCCACGGTCATATTGGGACGCTCGCTCGGTCGGATGGATCCGCCGGTCCGATGCAATATCATCCTTCTCCCGATCGAATGCGATCGGCGCCATCCGGACATGTTTGGCGATGCGGCGCGGCTGGCGTTGGCCGTGACCGGCTCGGAAACCCTGTGTGGGCTGCGATTGTTCCTGGACGGTGCTGCGCACCTGGCCAGCCGCCACGTCGAATATGGCTAAAGCCGATGCGGGACCTTCGCGGCGGGCAGGTCGGTCGAAGTCCGATCGGCCTGCCGCGAAGCCATCATTCTCAGGCGGTTTCCAGCGCCGAAACGGCGTCAAGCGCGCGCGCCGAATAGACGAGGGCCGCCCCCGCATTCAGCGCGACCGCCACGCCCAGCGCTTCGGCGATCTCCTCCTTGTTCGCGCCCGCCTCGATCGCCCTGCCGGAATGGACGGCGATACAGCCATCGCAGCGCGTCGTGACGGCGACTGCGAGCGCAATCAATTCTCTGGTCTTTGCATCGAGATGATTGGTTTTCGCGCCCGCGCCGCTAGCCGTCATATAGCCGCCGACCGTATCAGGAGACAGCGAAGCCAGTTCACCGATCCGGCCCATTAGCGCTCCGCGATATTCTTTCCAGTCGATCATAGCTTGCTCCATTGATGGGCGAGCGAGGTGTCGCCCGGCCGATGCGGGCCTTCTTGTCGATCATTGGAACATGACGAAGGGGTAAGCTGGAACGTGGCGGATAATCACATCTTGAATAACAAGCGCCTGCCTCCGCGTAACAGAGACATATCGCAGAGACGATACTATAATTTATGAATTAAAGTATCATTTTTAGAAATTCCATAAAATGAGCAATTTAAACTTCTTAATTATCAAGAAGTTTCAAATATTTAATGAATATTGTGTCCGCGGGAGAGTTTAAAATGAATATTTTAATCAAGAATATTTTTCTGTCTAGCGTCTCTATTGCTACCATGGCGATAGCCTATCCTGCTTTTGGCCAGCAGGCGGCGGAAGATGCGAGCGCATCTGCCGAGTCCGTCGGTGCCGACGACATCGTGGTGACGGCGCAACGGCGCGAAGAGAGTCTGCAAAATGTTCCGATCGCCGTATCCGCATTCGGGACCGAGGCGCTGAAATCTCAAAAGATCGAAAGCGGGCTCGACATTCAGACGGGCGTGCCCAACATGACCTTCGCGCAGGGGCAGCGCGGAGACAATGTCACCATTCGCGGCATTGGTACAAAGGCTTTTTCGGGATCGAGCGATTCGGCGACCGGGGTGCATTTCGCTGGCGCGCCCGTCACCGACAACCGGCTCTTCCAAATGGATCTGTACGACGTTCAGCGCCTTGAAGTGCTGCGCGGGCCGCAGGGGACCCTTTATGGCCGGAACGCGACGGGCGGTGTGATCAATGTCATTCCGGCGCGGCCTACCGACGATTTCGAGGCATCGCTGAATGCGGAATTCACCAATCATGGCGGCCGCAAGTTCCGCGGCATGGTCAACATTCCGCTTGCTCAGGATGTGCTGAGCCTGAGGCTCGCGGCCAGCATGTTCGACCGGAACGGATATGTGCGCAATCTGATGAACGGCGATACGATCGACGGCCGCAGCATGTATTCCTTTCGTGCGACGCTCGGCTTCAAGCCGACGGATCGGCTGAGCGGCTATTTGACCTGGCAGCGCTTTCGCGAGGATGACGACCGGCTCACCACCGGTAAGGGCGTATGCTCGGCCGACCCCGGTCCATCCTCGCTCGGTGGCGTGGCGATCACCAATCCGATCGTCCGTGGGCTGTTGAGTCAGGGCTGCGCCAACGAAGCGATGGCGCCGGGGAAGGCGACGGCGCTTCCCAACTCGCTGACGACATTCTTTGGCGTTGCCGCCTATCGCGCCGGTCTGGCTTCGGGCGATGTGTTTGCCGGCCAATCGCAGATTCCGGGTTTCGACCAGGTCGCCACGCCGGTCACGCCCTCCTATGTGGCGCAACAGGACATCTACCAAGGCGGCCTGACCTGGGATGTCGTGGATACGGTTCGCGTCGAATATCTCGGTTCCTATCAAACCGGCAAGACCGCTTCGCGCCAGGATGCCCTTTTGGTGTACCCGGAGATCGCTTTCAATTCGACGGCGCTCTACCCCGGCGGGATCGTGAACGACCCGCAGTTGGGCGCCTATGACCGGTTGATGTACCTCAACGCCAACACCCGGACGAGCAAGCAGCATTTCCATGAATTGAGGGTGGCGTCGTCCTTTTCGGGGCCCTTCAACTTCAGCGTCGGCGGAAATTATCTCGACTTTCGGCTGGTCCAGGCAGCGGGTAACTATTCGCACACGCTGACCGCCTTCGCCAACGTCGCGAACGGCGGTGCGTCGTGCGCCATCAATAATCCCGGCTGCATCTACATCGATCCGAACCCGAGCCTGATGGGACAGGGGCACAATTATTTTCTGAGCTATCAGCCCTACCGCTTGCATTCCTATGCTGGTTTCGGGGAGGCCTATTTCGAGCTTTCCGATACGGTGAAGCTCACGGCCGGCGCGCGCTACACGAAGGACGACAAGCAGCTCGACAATATCCCGGCCCGGCTTCTTACGCCGGGATCTGGCTATCCGGCGGGCAATCCACCCGTCCTCGAAGCCAGCTTCGAGGCGTTCACGGGCCGCATCGGAATCGACTGGAAGCCCGAGTTGGGCTGGACCGATTCGACCCTCGTCTATGCGTTCGCATCGCGCGGATACAAGGGCGGCGGCCTCAACCCCGCGGCCTCCGACATCCCGGCGACCTTCGCGCCGGAGTATGTCAACGCTCTCGAGATCGGAACCAAGAACACGCTTCTGAACGGAGCGCTTTCGTTGAACGCTTCGGCCTTTTATTATGACTATAAGGACTACCAGATCTCGAAGTTCGTCAACCGCGTCAATGTGACCGAGAATGTCGATGCGCAGGTGATGGGACTGGAGCTGGAAGCGGTCGCGCGTCCGCTCGACGGCCTTCGCTTCAACTTCACGGGCGGCCTTCTGCATTCGAAGATAAAGAATGGAAGCTCGCTCGACCTGTTCGATCGCACGCAGGATGATCCCGATCTTGCCATCGTGAAGAACGGCTCGGCCTCGGTATGTGTCGTGCCGAAGGCGGCGCTGGCCGACTTCGTCGCCATTGTGCAGCGGAGCAATGGCGCGCCGGAAGTTGCCGGAATTTCGGGCAACCCCAATTCGATGTTCAACATTTGCGGGGGAACCTATGCGTCGATGGGGCTTGTGCCCACGCAGGGAGAAGCCGCCAACCTGGCCGGGAACAGGCTGCCCAACGCCCCGGACTGGACCGTTTCTTTTGGTGCCGAATATCGGTGGAACCTGACCGATAGCTGGTCGACGACATTGCGCGGCGATTATTATCGGCAGGGCAACTCCTTCGCTCGCCCTTACAACGCCGCCGTGGATTATCTGCCGGCATGGGATAATCTCAATCTCAGCCTCAAGTTCACACACGAGGACATGAAGCTGGATGTCGAATTTTACGTGAAGAATGTGACGAACAATCGCGCAACGACGGATTATCTTTATAATGATGATTCCATCGGGCTGACTGCCCGTGCGTTTTTGCGTGAACCGCGCATCTACGCGATCTCGATTTCCAAAGCGTTTTGAAGGACCGGCCAGGCAGCGACTTCCGTGCAAGGTCGCTGCCTGGTCGAGCCAATCGGCGAGCGACATCAAGGAGGGTGACTTTCATGCGGAGTGAGGACAACTGGCTCATCGAAGCGGCGTGTCGGAACTTGATGACCCGCTATTGCATCGGGCTCGACACGCGGGACTCTGAACTGTTCCTTTCGGTCTTTGCGGCCGATGCCATTTGGGAACTCGTCAATGATACGCCGCGGACCCTGGCGGGACATGATGCCATTCGAGCCTATTTCGACTCGCGTCAAAAGAAGCTTTTTAACCTGCACCTTCTCCAGAACCCGCTCGTAACCGTTCTGGGCCCGACCGAGGCGGAAGGCTATTGCATCGCATTGATTGTCGATGGGCCTTGGGGCGACGGCACGCTGCCCGTGCCGCTGCGGGGGACGGAACTGATCACGGAATATCGCGATCGATTTGAATTACGGCCGGAAGGCTGGCGGATCATTCGGCGGACGATGCGAAAACTCATCGACAAAAAGTCCGCCCCGCCGTCCTGAACAAGCTTCGCACCCACCGCGACGGCAATCCACCACGGGCGCGATGATGACCGCGCGCCGATCCGGCCGTCCCGCGCTTCCAGTCATATCACATATGTGATATGACTGGCGGACAGGATGGTTTGGATGGCTTATGGTGGCGATTCATCCTTCATGCTCGTCGAAGAGATCGCCGTCAGGCGACGGACTGGCCGCTTAGGCATCCGATGCCGCATCAGTTGGGTGGAGATATGAAACGCAGGCCCGTCAAATCGGCTTCGCGCACCTTCGAAGTGCTGGAGCTGTTTCGAGATCGTCGCAAGCCGTTGAGGCTCAACGAGATATATTCCGCTCTCGGTTATCCCCAGTCGAGCACCACCAATCTGCTCAAGAGCATGGTGATCGAAGGGTATCTGAATTACAACCGGGCTACACGGACCTATCTTCCCACCTTGCAGGTCGCTTCGCTGGGAAGCTGGATCTTCAGCCACATCGCCCTCGCGAATGGCTATCAGTGGCTGATCGAGGAGTTGTTCCGCCTGACCGATGAGACGGTGGTCCTCGTCACGCAGAATGATTTGTTCATCCAATATATGATGATGCGGGTTCCTCACCATCCGCACAAGCGGCCGCCCAATCCCGGCGAGATGCGATTGATGCTTGATGCGTCCTCGGGGATGGCATTGATGAGCCAGATGCGTGACCGCGAAATCGACAAGATCTATCGTTATTCCAACTATTATGGGTTGAACCCGGGGCAGCAGATTTCCTTGCCCGATGTGATGCAGCACATCCGCTGGATACGGCATACGGGCTATTGCTATTGGCCGGACCATCCGGTGCCCGGCATTGGTTCGATCGCCATGCCGCTGGGCGAAACCCTGCACGGCATACCGCTCGTCCTCGGCATTGGGGGGACGACGGAGCGCTTGTCTCCGCGACGGGCCGAGCTGGTGGAAATCATGCGAGACACGATCGCGGAGTTTCGGCGGCGCTACCCGCACGAGGATCGTCCGTCCTCCGAGCCGGACGATTATCTCGATGAACTGGCTGTTGCCGCCGAGTGACGCCATTACAGCAGCGTCGGTTCGTCATGCGGCCGGCGATCAGGTGAGCGCGCCGTTCGCCGCGCCGAAATGATCGCCGTACTGCTTGCGGAGTTCAGTCTTGAGCAGCTTGCCCGTCGCGGTATGCGGCAGTTCGTCGACGAATATTATATCGTCCGGTAACCACCAGCGTGCGACCTTGTCGGTGAGATGCGCGACGATCTCGTCCTTCGTGCATGTCTCGCCGGGGTGTGGCCGGACGAGCAGCAGGGGGCGTTCCTGCCACTTGGGATGCGCGACGCCGATCACCGCCGCCTCGGCTACTTTGGCGTGGGCGACGGCGGCATTTTCGAGATCGATCGACGAAATCCACTCGCCGCCCGATTTGATCACATCCTTGGCGCGGTCGGTGATTTGCAGGAAGCCGTCGGGATCGATCTTCGCGACGTCTCCGGTGTCGAACCAGCCGCCGGCATCGAGCGCGCTTCCCGTCGGCTGCCCCTCATAGGCATTCAGAACCCAGGGGCCGCGCACCTTGAGGAGCCCCGCCGCTTCGCCATCGCGCGGCAGTTCCATGCCGTCCTCGTTTTCGATACGCAGTTCCATGCCGAACACGGCGCGGCCCTGCATCGCGCGCAGGTCGATCTGCGCTGCTTCAGGGAGATCGGCGTGATGCGCGAGCGGGCGGCAGACGGTCGCGACGGGGCTGGTTTCTGTCATGCCCCACGCCTGCACCGTCTCGACGTCGAGCAGGTCGCGGAACCGCTCGATCAGCGAGCGCGGCGTCGCGGCGCCGCCGGTGAAGATGCGATTGAGCTGGAGCCCGGCCCGGTCTTCGGGCGAACACTCGCGTTCGAGATAGTCGAGGAAAGCGAACCAGATCGTCGGGACGCCGAGCGAGAAGCTAATGTCTTCATCGCGCATCAATTCGAAGAGCGAAACGGGATCGAGCGCGGATCCGGGCAGGACCAGTTTCGCCCCCGCCATCGCCGCGGAATAGGGAATGCCCCACGCATTGACGTGGAACAGCGGCGTGACGACGAGGATCGAGTCCGCGGCACCGAGCGACATGCTGTCATTCGCGAGCGCGCTCATCGCGTGCAGCACGGTCGAGCGGTGGCTGTAGAGGACGCCCTTGGGATCGCCCGTCGTTCCGCTCGTATAGCAGAGGGCGTTGGCGCAATTCTCGTCGATGTCGGGCCAGGCCTCGATCGCGCGCGGGCCAGCGATCAGGCTTTGGTACGAGATCGGATCGGCGATGCTGGATGCGGGAGTATCGGCTTGATCGCTGAGGATGACGACATGCTCGATCTTCGGCAGGTCGCCGAGCATCGGTTCGATGATCGCGATCAGGTCGGGGTCGACGCACAATAGGCGCGCGCCGCCATGGTCGATGATGTAGCGGATTTGTTCGGGAAACAGGCGCGGATTGACGGTGTGGAGGACCATGCCTGCGCCGCTCACGCCATAATAGAGTTCGAGGTGCGGCAGCCGATTCCACGCGAGCGTCGCGACGCGGTCGCCTGGGCGAAGGCCAAGATCGGCGAGGCTCGCGGCGATGTGGCGGGCGTGGCGCTCGACCGTCTGCCAGTTCGAGCGCGTCAGCGATCCGTCGACACCGCGCGACACGATTTCGCGCCGTGGATGGTTGGTCGCGGCATGCCGGATCAGCATCGCCGTCGTCAGTTGCTGCGCCTGCATCAGGCCTTGCATCCATTCTCTCCCTTGCAATGATCTGGTGGAGAGGGACGATCGCCCAGCCGGCGGCCGCTGCGAAGCGGCGCCTCCTTTGCGCGCTGCTTATTGCCTGTGTGATTTTTTCGCCCGGGCGTCGCCGTGTTTCGAGGCGCCGCGACAATCACATTTGCGAAATTGGCGCGTCCGGCACTCGTCTGCGAGCCAGTCGCCCCTCCTCGACGCTAAGCCCTGGCAAGTGATGGGAGATGCGACAATGAATCTGGATCTCGCCCCGGAAGACCGGGCCTTTCAGCAGGAAGTGCGCGCCTTTTTCGCGGACTCGATTCCTGAAGAGTGGAAGACAACCATTCGTGCCGGACTGCGCCTCTCTCCCGCGACGCTGACGGCTTATCAGCGGCGTCTGGCCGATCGGGGCTGGGGCGCGCCGACCTGGCCCAAGGAATATGGCGGGACCGGCTGGACGCCGCAGCAGCTTTACATCTTCTGGTCGGAGGCGTCGGCCGCCGATGCGCCGTCGCAGTTTCATCAGGGCCTCGAACTCATCGGCCCGATCATCTTCACCTATGGCAGCCAGGCGCAGAAGGATTTCTACCTGCCCCGGATCATCACCGGCGAGGATTGGTGGTGCCAGGGCTATTCGGAGCCCGGCGCAGGGTCCGACCTTGCGGCGCTGCGGACCCGCGCGGCGCGGGAGGGTGACGATTATGTGATCAATGGGCACAAGATGTGGACGAGCTATGCGCATGTCGCGACGCGCATGTTCCTTCTCGCGCGCACCTCGGCAGAGGCGCGGCGACAGCAGGGTATTTCGCTGATGCTTGTCGATATGGACACGCCAGGCATCCGGATCAGCCCGATCCGCACGCTCGACGAGAAGTATCACACGAACGAGGTGTTCCTCGACGATGTCCGGATTTCCGCTGCCAATCTGGTCGGCGAGGAGGGCATGGGCTGGAATTACGGGAAGGTGCTGCTCGACCGCGAGCGGATGGTCGCGGCGGCGACCGCGATGTTTCTGCCGCAAACCTTGCGCGCGGTGCGCGAGGCGGCGTCACGCCGCCGGACTGCGAACGGCCCCTTGATCGACAAGCCCGAATTCCGGGCGAAGCTTGCGCAGGTCGAGATCGAGGCGATGGCGGTGCAGGCGATGGTGCTGCGCTTGATGGCCGACGCCGCGACAGGGGCGGACTCGGGGCCGCGTGGGTCGATGGTGAAGTTGCGCTGGTCCGAACTGACACAACAGGCGACGGCCCTGTGGGTCGAGGCACTTGGGCCGAAGGCACAGCATTTCGCGGCGCTCGACGATGCGAGCGCGCTGCCGCGGGATATGCCGCTCGCGCTGCAGGGTGCGCTCTATTCGCGCGTGACCAGCATTTACGGCGGGTCGAGCGAAATTCAGCGCAATATTATCGCGCGCCGCGCGCTCGGCCTTTGAGGGAGATCACGCATGCAGTTCGCCTATAATGACGAGCAGCAGATGCTGCGCGACAGCGTCGAGCGTTTCGGCGACGAAGAATGGAGCGCGGCCGACCGGCTGAAACGGCTGGAGGAAGGGGCCGAGGGCACCGCGCGCCGCTGGGCGCAGATGGCGGAACTCGGCTGGTTGATGCTGCCGATCGCCGAAGCCGAAGGCGGGCTCGGCGGGGGTCCGATCGAGATCATGGCCATCATGGAGGGTTTGGGGCGTCACCTGATGACCGAGGCCTATGTCAGCTATTGCGTTCTCGCCCCCGCGCTCATGGCGGGCGGCGGTGATTATTGCACCGCTCTGCTCGAACAGGTGGGCGCGGGGAAGGCGCGGATCGCGGCGGCGCTGATCGAGGATGAGGGATATGCTACTGCGGCGATCACCACCTTCGCATCAATGGACGGCGATGCGTTTCGCCTGACCGGCGTGAAGACGCATGTCGAGGACGGGGCCGACGCCGACTGGTATCTGGTCTCGGCGCGCATTGCGGGCAGCATGGGTGATCGCGACGGTATCAGTCTGTTCCTCGTTCCGCGAACGGCAGAAGGGCTCAGGGTGCAGCGGTTTCGCTCGATCGACGGACATCGTCATTGCAGCCTCGAATTCGCCGATGTTGTGGGTATCCCGGTGGGTGGGCTCGGCGAGGCCGCTGATCGTATCGATGCGGCGCGCGACCGCGCGATCGTCGCGCATTTGGCCGAGGCCGTGGGATCAATGGAGGCGGCCGCCGCCGCGACACTGGACCATGTCCGCACGCGCCAGCAATTCGGGGTGTTGATCGGCACCTTTCAGGTCGTGCAGCACAAGGTCGTCGACATGAATATCGCCTGCGAAGAGGCGCGTGCCTTGACGATGGTCGCAGCATCCCAGCTCGCCAGCTGCGGAGAAGCGTCATCGCTGATCGCCGCAGCGAAAGTTCGTGTCACACAATGCGGTCTTGTGGTGACGCGGCAGGCGGTGCAGCTCCACGGCGGCGTCGGCACCAGCGAGGAACTGATCGTCAGCCACCATCTTCGCCGGCAAATGATGCTCGACATCGCCCATGGCGACCGCGACCACCACAAGGCGCGTTTCGCTGAACTCAATCGCTAGTCAGGAAGATCGCGCGATAGCGCGAACTGTGGCCGGGCGCGCCAGCATGCGGTTGAAATGAGCCTCAAGCCGCGGCGGCAGAGTCTCGCCCAGGCGGTTCACCTTCCAATTCTCGCAATAAAAGAGCGCCGCATCGGCGATGCTGAATTGATCGACGACATAATCGCGCGCGCCAAGTGCTTCGTCCATGACGGCAAGCCCACCGTCGAAGATGGCGCGCCCGCGCGCCTTCACGGCGTCATGATCCTTTTCGCCCGGCGTGAAATTCCCGGGCCGGACCATCCGGGTAAAGCCCTGCATGTGAACCGTGGAGACGATATAATCGACGGCCTCATAGACCCGCGCCTTCGAGAGAGGGTCTTCGGGGATCAGGCGCCCCGTCGAATCCTGTGCGGCGATATAGGTGGCGATCGCGGGCCATTCGGTCAACAACGCGCCGCTGTCGAGAATCAGAGCCGGCACCTTCCCCTTTGGATTGACCGCGAGAAACGCCTCGGTGCGCTGCTCGCCGCCAGCGAGGTCAACGGACTTGATCTTGTATTCGAGCTCCGCTTCCTCGACCAATTGGAGAATGCCGAGCGAACAACTGCCATTTGCGTGCAAGATTATCATGAAGAGGGGCTTTCCGTGGATGGTTTGGGAAGAACTTTGCCGGGATTGAGCAATCCCCGGGGATCGAAGGCCCGCTTGATGAGCCACATGGCATCGACGCCGGCCTGGCCGTGCTCGATCGTCATATAATCGAGCTTGCCAAGTCCGATGCCATGCTCGCCGGTGCAAGTGCCCCCCACGGCAATGGCCTGGCGTGCAAGCGCATCGGCGATGGTATGCGCTTCTTTTCGTTCGGTCTCGGACGACGGGTCGATCGGGCAGATGACGTGGAAATTGCCGTCGCCGACATGCCCGACAATCGTGGCCGGGAAGCTGGCTTTTGCAATCATTTCACGTGCGAGCTCTATGCAATCCCCAAGACGCGAGACGGGCACGCAGACGTCGGTAATATAGCCCTTGGATCCGGGACGTTGAGCGGTGGACGCATAAAGCGCATCGTGGCGCGCCTGCCACAAGCGGCTGCGATCCTCGGCATTTAGGGCGATCGTCCAGTCAAGACCGCCATGGGTCCGGACGAGCATCTCGACCAGTGCGATTTGCTCGGCAACGGCGCCTTCGGCACCATGGCACTCGAAGAATAATGTGTCACGTTCGGGATAGGCGCTGCGCGAGTAGGCGTTGATCGCACGCATCTGCGCCGCGTCGGCGAGTTCGACCCGGGCAACCGGAATGCCCATCTGCATGATCTGCGTGACCGTAGAGACCGCATCTGCCAGCGTTTCGAAATGGCTTCGGGCGACACGAACCGTCTCCGGAATGCCGTGCAACCGCAATCTCACTTCGGTGATGATCCCGAGCGTGCCTTCCGAACCGACGAAAAGCCGCGTGAGGTCGTATCCCGCCGAGGATTTGCGGGTCCGGGTTCCCGTGCATATGATGGATCCATCAACCAGCACCACGGTCAGCCCCAGGACAGCGTCGCGCATCGTGCCATAGCGCACGGCATTGGTTCCCGACGCTCGCGTTGCCGCCATTCCGCCGATCGTCGCATCCGCGCCCGGATCTATCGGAAAGAAGAGTCCGGTGTCTCGCAGCATCTTGTTGAGATGAAGGCGGGTCACTCCCGCCTGAACCATGCAATCGAGATCCGCGGCTGCAATTTCGACGATCGCATCCATCCCCCGAAGGTCGAGGCAGACGCCGCCAAAAGGCGCCGCCACATTGCCCTCGAGCGACGTGCCGGCCCCAAAGGCGATGATCGGGACGCCAGCGTCATGGCATAGGGCGGCGATCCGGCTGACCTCGTCCGTCGATGACGGGAAGGCGACCACATCGGGTGGCATCGGCGCATGATAGGCCTCACCGCTCCCATGGGTTCGCCGGTCGTCCTCGGAAAGCGAAATGCGACCGCCACAGGCGGCGGCAAGCGCCTCGAGAAACTTGTCGTCGATTCGGGAATGCACCATGATGCCGGACCTTTTCTAACGCTTCGATAGGCCGGCTCGGTCGGATTGGTCCATCCCGCCCGATCTTCGGGATCTATATTCCGGATGAAATAATCGACAGTCGAGGCCGGATGACCAGACTATGTGCCAGCCGGGAGACGTAAGGACTGCGAACATGATGAATATTTTGGATCCGCTTGGCCGATGGGACCGCTTTCTCGGCGCTATGCACGCGTTGGTCGATCGTCATCTTTCGGACACCGATACCATCGCTTTCGGAACCGATATTCTGGCTTCTCTAGTGGCTGTCGACGATTGGTTGCCTGACAGTTTGGCCGCTCCCGATTCCCGACATTATCAACAGCATCTGTTGCATCTTGATCCTCGCGCTCGCTTCAGCGTCGTCAGTTTCGTCTGGGCGCCAGGCCAGTCGACGCCGATCCACGACCATGGAATATGGGGCCTTGTCGGCATGCTCCGGGGGAGCGAATTGTCGCAACGCTTCGTGCATTCCGGCGCCCGCCCGCCGCAACCCGTCGGTGCGCCGCGGCGTCTCGAACCGGGCGATGTCGAGTGCCTCGACCCTGCGGCGGGCGACATTCACAAAGTAAGCAATGCAAGCGATGGAGTTTCGGTGAGCATTCATGTCTACGGCGCCGATATCGGCAAGGTTGAACGGCGTGCGTTTGGGCTCGACGGCGACGTGCGTCGCTTCATTTCGGGATATAGCGCCGGCGAAGCGCCGCAACACTGGACTGGCAACCGGCCATGACGATGATCAGTCCCTTGAATGTGCGCCGGAAGTTCCTGCTGCGCGAGGAGGTCGCACTCTTCGACCTCAGGGGCGAGGCCGATTATGCCCTCGCCCATCCGCTGTTTGCCGCGTCTCTTCCATTGGGCCAACTCGAGGCGCGGATTGGCGCGATCCTGCCGCGCCTCGACACCGCTATCATCGTCTATGACGATGGCGAGGGATATTGCGACCTTGCCGTCGAACGCCTCGAATCCCTCGGATATTCGGATGTCCGCGTGATGGCAGGCGGACTCGATGGCTGGCGAAGCGCCGGTTTTGAACTGTTTCAGGACGTCAATTCGGCCAGCAAAGCGTTTGGCGAACTTGTCGAGTATCGTCGGCATACGCCCTCGATCCCCGCGCCCGAGGCGAAAGCGTTGATCGAAAGGAACGGCAAGTTCGTCATCCTCGATGCGCGACGCTTCGATGAATATCAAAACATGAATATTCCGACTGGAATCAGCGTGCCGGGGGCAGAGCTGGTCCTGCGCGCTCGCGCCCTTGCTCCCGATCCCGCGACCATGATCATCGTGAACTGTGCGGGACGAACGCGCAGCATTCTCGGCGCTCAGTCGCTTATCAACGCAGGCCTCCCGAACCCGGTGAAGGCGCTTCGCAATGGCACGATCGGCTGGCTGCTTGCCGGACAATCCCTCGAAACCGGCAGCGAGCGAAGCTTCTCGGAAGCCGATTCGGACTTTGAGGCGGAGGCGCGCCGCGCCGCGCGCGACGTCGCTTACCGCGCCGGGGTGAAGCCGATCGATCGGGACGCCCTCGCGGCGCTGATGGAAGATCCGCGGCGCACGACCTATCGCTTCGACGTCCGTAGTTTGGAAGAATATCTGGCAGGCCATCCGGCTGGCTTTCTCCATGCCCCCGGCGGCCAGCTTGTCCAGGAAACCGACGTCTTCGCGCCGGTGCGCGGCGCGCGCATCGTGCTCGCTGACAATCGGGGAGTGCGGGCGGACATGACCGGATCGTGGCTCGCCCAGATGGGCTGGGAAGTTTATGTGCTGGACGCCGCGCTTGCAGGCGAAATTCACCATGGTCCTGCCCCTGATCTGCGACCGACACCTCCTTCGCCCCCGCTGATGAGCGCTACGGCGCTTGCCGAAAGGGCGGACGAAGTCCGGATCGTCGATCTGTCTTCAAGCCCCCGTTATCGTCGGGGCCATATTCCGCACGCCGCTTTCGCGGTGCGCAGCCGACTTTTGGAAATATCGGGCAAGCTGGTTGGTCGGCCGATCGTTTTCACATCTGAAGATGGCTATATCGCACGATATGCGGCGACCGAACTCGCAGCCGTCAATAAGGGTCAAATATATGCGCTGGAGGGCGGAAATGCCGCATGGGTATCGGAAGGCCGCGCTCTTGCTGCGGGAGAGGACGAAATGCTCGTGCGCGCAGATGACGTCTATCGCCGTCCCTATGAAGGGACGGACAATCCCGAAAGCGCCATGCAAGCCTATCTCGATTGGGAATATGGTCTTGTGACGCAACTTGAGCGCGACGGCACGCACGGTTTTTTCGTTGTTTGAGCAAGCCGATGCCTACCGCCCGTCGCCTGAGGATATCCGGCCGGCATCGGGGTGACGTCGTGTTGGTTCACCGAATGCCCTGCGTGAAGACTCGCTTTCGATCGCTGACCAGGCGCCGCGCTGCCTTCTATCGGCTCTTGATCGCAGCGCCAGCGGTCACATCAGTTCGACGGCTGCCAGCGCGAGCAGGAAGCTTGTGAGCGTGGCGACGACGATGGGGGCGAAGCTTCGCCAGCCCTGGTCGAGGAGGAGGTGGAGGCGTGCCTTCATCGCGGTGGCGACGATGGCGAGGAGGAGCAGCGCCTGCGCGGCCATGTTGGCCGCGTCGACGGCGGGCCTGGGCAGCGCGACGAGCGAATTGAGCGCGGCGAGCGCGAGAAAGCCGAGGATGAACCAGGGCAGGCGCAGCGGGATACGCCGCTTGGCCGCATCGCCGCCGCCGGCGCGCGCGAGCCACAGGCCGACGAGCATGAGCATCGGCGCGAGCAGCGCGACGCGGGTCAGCTTGACGATGGTCGCGACCTCTCCGGCCTGCGGCGAGAAGGAAAAGCCGCCGCCGATCGCCTGCGCGACGTCATGGATCGACGCGCCGATCAGGAACCCCGCCTGCGTGTCGGAGAGCGCGAGTTCGGCGGCGAGGATGGGATAGAGGGTCATGGCGAGCGCGCTGGCGACGGTGATCCCGACCAGGGTCATCGTGAAGCGCGCCTGGTCGACGCGCTTGTCGCCGATCAGCGAATAGAGGGCGAGCGCGGCCGAGGCGCCGCAGATGGCGGTGGCGCCGCCGGCGAGCAGCGCGGCGTGGCGGTCCTGCCGGAACAATCGGGCGCTGGCGACGGTGATCAGGATGACGGCGAGCATGATGCCGACCAGCAGGGCAAAGGGCAGCGGGCCCAGTTCGGCGAACTGCCCGGCGGTGATCCGCGCGCCGACGAGGACGATGCCGATGCGCAGCGCGGTCTGCGACATGAGGTCGAGCCCGGCGTGGGTGCGCGGGTCCTGCGACAGGAAGCTCATCGCGAGGCCGATGAGCAGCCCCATGAGGACGAGCGGCGCGGCATAATGGTCGGCGAGCCAGGCCGCGGCGAGCGCCGCGATCGCGGTGACGAGCGCGCCCGGCAGATAATCGCGCCACCGCCGCTTCGCAGGCCGCGCCGCCTCAAGATGCATCTCGCAGTATAGGTCAGCGGCCATTGGCCAGTTACGATCAGATGCCTTCACCTCCACCCCCTGTACTCTCCGCCGCTGACCGGAAATAGGCGCGGTATTGGTGGCGGGCTGGTTTAGGGCGGTTTGAATGTCAATATTGGCGCTTTAGATTTCACGATATGACTGATAAAATCACGAATATAATAATCGAGAATGGGATAATTTCCCATTTGTGATAAAGATCAACTCATTTTTGGAGATGAAAATCATCATTTTACTTATTTATATAATTTACATTATTATATGAAATTTCAATTATTTGAGATTTATACGAAATAATATAAACTGGATTGAACGGATCTTCTCGCAAGACGGGCCGGGTTGGCGCAAAGAGGAGCGACTATCCGGCGCTGGCTGCGGAGTAACCATCCTATTTGAAATAAGCATGGTGGGCGCGCGCCAACTGATGCGCGCGCCGCGCGCGTGGCTAATCTCGCTTCACGAAGAGGAGAATATATGCCCGTCGAAATCGATCTGCTGGAAGCCGGCGTTACTGGTCTTGGTGAAAGCCCGCTGTGGGATCACCGGAATATGCGTCTGTGGTGGATCGATTCAGCCGCAGACTCCCTTCATTCCAGCAATGCCGAAGGCGGCGAACAGGCCGAATGGATGCTCGGTCAGCCGATTGGCAGTATCGGGCTTGCCAAGGGCGGACTGATCGTGGCGCTCTCCGACGGTTTTTATCGCTTCGATCTCGAAAGCGGACGCGTCGATCCTGTTGCGCATCCGAAGATGGCTGCGGATACGCGCCTCAATGACGGCAAGGCCGACCGCGCGGGCCGCTTTTTGGCCGCATCGATGCGAACCGGCGAGGCAGTTGGCGGCGCCGAATTGTTCCAACTCGACGCGAACGGCGCCGTCAGGACGCTCGAGGTCGGGATCGGGATCGGCAATGCCATCTGCTTCTCGCCCGCTGGGGATAGGCTATATTTCGCAGATAGCCTCGATGGGCTGCTTCGCCGCTATGATTATGATTCTGAGAGCGGGGCCATCGGTCCGCGGCGCGATCTCGTCGATTGCCGCGACCATGGATCGGGCGCCGACGGCGCGACGGTCGATGCGGAGGGCCGGATATGGGTCGCTCTGGTGATGGCGCAGGCGGTGGCGTGTTATGCGCCCGATGGCGTCTTGCTGCGCTCGATCCCGGTGCCGCTTCCCTATCCGTCGTGTCCGGCTTTTGGTGGACCGAAGCTCGACATTCTCTATCTGACGAGCATTGCGAATTCGGGAAACCGCCTTGTGGCCAACCATCCCGACGCCGGGAGGATCACCGTGATCCGGGGCCTCGACGTGCCTGGGATCGCGGAAGGCATTTATCGCTGAGCGATCAGCGCAGCGCGACCGAGATACCGCCGTCAACGAGCAGCGACTGGCCGGTCACAAAACCCGAACGCATGGGGTCGGCGAAGAACAGAACCGCTTCGGCGATATCCGATGTCGCGCCGAGCCGGCCGAGGGGCGTGCTGGCGACGCGAGCCTCGAATGTGGCCTCGTCGAGCATCGCTCGCACGCCTTCGGTCGCGACAGTCGAAGGGGCGACGGCGTTGACGCGGATTCCCGCAGGTGCCAGTTCGATCGCCGCCGATCGCGTCATTCCCTCGACCGCGGCTTTGATCCCACAATAGACCATCGCTTGGGGAAGGCCCAGTCGCGCCGACACCGATGCGATGTTGACGATCGATCCGCCGCCTTGCTGTCGCATCGCGGCGGCGGCCGCTTGCGTGCCCCAGATGATCCCGGCGACGCCGACACCGAGCATCCGGTCGAGGCTTTCCTCGTCGATATCCTCAATGGCGGCATATTTGGTCCACATCGCGTTGTTCACGACGATGTCGAGGCGACCGAGCGCCGAGACTGCGCTTTCAAAGGCCGCGGTCAACGCTTTGCGGTCGGAGACATCGCTGCCGAGCGCGACGGCCTTTCCTCCCGTTGATTCGATTTCGGCCACAAGATCTTCCGCCCAATGCGCCTTGCGATCGAGGAGGGCGACGGACGCGCCATCCTGAGCAAGTCGCTGTGCGATTTCGCGGCCGAGGCCGCGCGATGCGCCGGTTATGAGCGCAACGCGCCCTTCGAGTGATTTCGTCATGCTTGCCACCAGATAAGGGGTCCGCATTTTGCGGGCTCCGGCATTTTCATCGCTCGTCAAGGAGGCGACAATCTCTCGATCTTGCGTCGCGGTTCAAAGGGCAATGCGGACGGCATCGAGGGCGCGGATAATCACAAGCGCGATTTCCCCGGCGGACGTTCAATCCAGAATGAGATTTTCGGGGCGCTTGATGGCTTTCACGCCCAGATCCGGCGCCCCCGATGCCATGAGGCGGATAACCGGGAGGCAAGATCATGAGCCGTATTCATACCGAAATCGACAACCATGTTGCGCTCGTCACGCTCGACAATGCACCAGTCAACGCCGCCGCGCTGGATATGCTGCAGGAACTCACCGACACCTTCGACAGCTTCAACGATCGCGATGATGTAAGGGTCGTGGTGTTGACCGGCGCGGGCCGTTGTTTCAGCGCGGGCGCCGATCTCAAGAACCGGCCCGATCTGACGATCCCGGGGACGCGCTGGAACCGGAACCGCGTCGTGCGCGAGGTCGGCTACTCGATCGCCGATTGTGCGAAGCCGGTCATTGCCGCGGTCAACGGTCCGGCGCTG
Source organism: Sphingopyxis lindanitolerans (assembly GCF_002993885.1). Taxonomy (NCBI): domain Bacteria; kingdom Pseudomonadati; phylum Pseudomonadota; class Alphaproteobacteria; order Sphingomonadales; family Sphingopyxidaceae; genus Sphingopyxis; species Sphingopyxis lindanitolerans. The sequence continues at coordinate 2,169,068 of NZ_CM009578.1, read as the reverse complement.
GGTGCCGGGCTCGGTCTCGTCGCGAGTTGCGATATCATCGTCGCCTCCGACACGGCGGTCTTCGGGCTTCCCGAAATCGATGTTGGCTTGATGGGTGGCGGCAAGCATGCGGCGCGTATCATTCCCCATTCCCTCGCACGGCGCATGATGCTGACCGGCTATCGCGCCCCGGCCGCTGAACTCTATCGCCGCGGCGTCATCGAGGCGTGCCTGCCTGCCGACGAACTGCTGCCCTATTG